>CAYPQL010000089.1:288-2520 GCA_964412905.1 uncultured Candidatus Saccharibacteria bacterium | reverse complement strand
AAAGAGAGAAGGAGTCATTATTTGACGAAGAAAAATTTAAGGAGTTAGTTATTAAATTAATAGAAAATGACCCGGTTTTATCAAAAGATGAAAGTGTTGATTTCTTAAAGTTCAATTATTCAGACGAAAACTGGTCGGAATTATACGCTTTGCTTTATCATCGGGAGTTTTTAAGGAGGGAGAATAGTGACAACGATAAGATGATTAAGGAATGGGATAACCATATTATTGAAGTAGCTAATGATTTGCAAGGAGCGATGAAAAAATTTAACCAAGAGAAGAATACCAATATTGATCCGGAAGTAATATATAAAGATGGTCATGCTTTCTCTTTTTTGTTAGCAAGAGTTTTTGAAGAAAAATATAAAGATTTTAACGAGAGAATAAAAGTTTTAGAATCGTGTAAAAAAGAATAGTTTTTAAACTATTTGATTTTTTGCTAAAATTTGCTATGATATTAAAACAGTGATGTCTTATTTTAAACTTTAATAGTAAAAATTATGGATAAATTTGACATGACATACAAAGTCGTTAAAGATTATAAACGGCTGGCGGAAATAATCAACGCTTATAAAACTTTAGGTAAAAAAGTCGTCTGCACCATCGGCTCATGGGATATGCTCCATATCGGGCATTTGCGGTATTTGCACAAAGCTAAAAACGAGGGAGATATTCTGGTGGTTGGCGCGGACAGCGATAAGGCGATCAAAATTTACAAAAATAATCCTCTCCGGCCGGTCATTCCCGAAGACGAGCGAATGGAAATGTTGAGTTATCAGAACTTCGTGGATTATGTGACTTTGGTTGATGATGTCAGCGGTAAGGGCGAGTGGCAAATGGGACTTTTGGAAGCGATTGAACCCGATGTTTTCGTGGCGATAAAGGAAAGCTATCCCAAAAGCCAGCAGTTGGAGATTAAAAAGCTTTGCGGCAAATTAAAAATTTTAAAACGCCAAGCGGAAAAAACATCCACCACGCTTATTATTGAACGGACTTTCAAAAAGCGGCTTGAGTACGTTTTATCCAACGCGAAACTGTAAACTATGTCTAAAAAAGTAGTTGATCCGAGATTTGCCAAAAACAAAGATTACGGGAAAATATTGGAAGCAATCCAAAAGGAAGGCAAATGTCCATTTTGTCCAGAAAATTTTAAATATCAAAAAAAACCGATATTAAAACAAGCCGGCAATTGGCTTATTACTTACAATAGCTGGCCTTACAAAAATTCCGAACATCATTTTATAATTGTTTGCAAGGCGCACAAAGAGAATTTCGGCGGCCTTAATGTTTCCGATTTTTCCGATGTGGCAAAATTGGTCAGATGGGCGATTAAAAAATACAGAATAAAGGGCGGGGGATTGATGCTTCGCTTCGGCGACACTAATTATACCGGTTCAACTGTTTGTCACCTCCATTTTCATTTGATTGTTCCGAAAATAAATAAAAAAACTAAGCGGGCGAAAGCGGTCTGGTTTCCCATAGGGTAGTTTCGGGTTATAAAATTAGGCAAGCAACGACTTTATTTTTCTTAAAAGACGTTCGGCGGGTACTTTATTTTATTACTTGTTTAATCCAAACCTCACTCGGATTTTGGCTCTCTAAAAGATTAAATTACATACTTGTTTAGTTGGTCGCCAAAATACGCTTTAAGAAAAATAAAGTCGTTGCTTGATATTATACCACCATATTTATGCTTAAACATCTTGGTCATGTTTTGATTCTCGGCGAATTTCCGGTATTCCATAAGGGCTATACCGAATTTTTGTCTAAAATGTCCAGAGATAAACACAGTAATTTTTTTATTGGAGTTTTGGGCAATAAGTTGATTAAAAAATTGACGGCTCTGGAGCCGGATATCAGAAAAGTCTCTCTAAGAGACATAGAGAAAATAATGAATTCTTATTTAAAACCGAAAAAATATTTTATCGTTGAAGAATATAATTTTTCCGATATTTTAAAGAAAATTAAGCCGGGGAAAATAATCATTCTTAAGGGCGATAAAAGTGAGGACTTTGCTGAAAAATATTTAGAAAATTATAAAGATATTATTCAATACTTTGATATTAGATTGCGCTGGCAGGACTCAAAGGTTCAAGAGTTTAAAAAGGATGTCTCAAAAATTCCACAAAAAGAATTAGTCAAATACCGAAAGTTTATGGCCGAAGCCGAAAAGGAGGCGGAAAAATCAAAATGCTGGTGGCGGCAAGTCGGAGCAGTGGCGGTAAAAGATGG
>CAYPQL010000089.1:0-278 GCA_964412905.1 uncultured Candidatus Saccharibacteria bacterium | reverse complement strand
CAAGTGACGATGAGTGCTATAAAATCGGGTGCATCCGCGACTCAATCGCGCCCGGTAAGCAGCCGGAAATTTGTAGCGTCACTCATGCCGAAGCGACTATTATATCTTTGGCGGCAAATGAAGGTGTTTCACTAAAAGATACAACTTTATATGTGACGCATTTTCCGTGTCCTGCTTGCGCCAAACTCGTGGCATTGGCCGGATTGAAAAAACTGGTTTATTCCCGCGGTTCCTCGGTTTTTGACGGCGAGCGAGTAATGGCAAGCAGGGGAGTTGAC
>CAYPQL010000088.1:0-2535 GCA_964412905.1 uncultured Candidatus Saccharibacteria bacterium | reverse complement strand
ATCCTGATCCTGACAGCGTATTCAATCGTAACATTGCTGGGGAGGATTGTTTGATAATTAAATAAATTGCCGCCCTAGCTCAATTGGCAGAGCAACGGTATCGTAAATCGTAGGTTGTCGGTTCAACTCCGACGGGCGGCTCAGGAATTCATATAAACATTTAAACAACAATTTAACAATTTTGTATTTATCTGCTATAATGATTTTATCGGCAGGCGATTAAGATAAAAAATATTCGCTATGAAAGAAACATTTGAAAAAATTAAAGACTTAAAAAAAAGGGCCCTCCTCGTGAGGGACTGTCTTTGACTTAAATAAAAAAAAAGCGGAGATTGTCGGGCTGGAGGCGGATATAAATGAAAAAGGATTTTGGCTTGATACGAAAAAGGCAAAAGAGGCTATGAAAAAATTGGATAGCCATAGGGAAATTGTCGGATTTTGGGACGATATTACAAAAAGAATAAATGATCTTGAAGAAATAATAAAAATAATAGACGAGAAAAAAGACAGAGATATTTTGGACGAAGCAAAAGAAAGATTGAAAAAACTAGAAAAAACTTTTTTGGAGCATGAATTTGAGGCTTTGATGAGCGGAAAATATGACAGCGCTAACGCTATTTTGGCCATACATTCAGGAGCGGGAGGAATTGACGCGCAGGACTGGTCGGAAATGCTGTTGCGGATGTATCTGCGATACGCGGAAGACCATAAATATAAAACTGAAATCATTCATACTTCTAGAGGAGAAGAGGCGGGGATTAAAAGCGCGACATTTATAATTTCAGGATCGTTTGCGTATGGGCATTTGAAAAACGAAGCGGGAGTTCATCGTCTAGTCAGGCTTTCGCCGTTTAATTCAGACAACCTGCGCCAAACCTCATTCGCGCTCGTGGAGGTTTTGCCGGAAATTGAATCAAACGAGGATGTTTCTATAAAAGACGAAGATTTAAAAATAGACACATTCAGATCAAGCGGAGCGGGCGGGCAAAAGGTTAATAAAACTGATTCGGCTGTTCGAATTACGCATCTCCCGACAAAAATAGTCGTGGAATGCCAGAACGAAAGAAGCCAAGCGCAAAATAAAGAAACCGCGATGCAAGTTTTAAGATCTAAATTATACAAATTACAGCAGGAAAAAGAAGAGGCGGAAAAGAAAAAACTCCGCGGAGAATACACCTCGGCAGAATGGGGAAATCAAATCAGATCATATGTCCTGCATCCATATAAGCTAGTAAAAGACCACCGCACAGGAATAGAATCCACCGACACGGAAAAGGTTTTGAACGGGGATATTGATAGGTTTATAGAAGCGAGGCTGAAGGGAGTGGTGGAAAGGGGGGATAGGAAATAGAATTCCTAATGATCAATTTTTCCGCCCGTGGCGGATCCGCCATGGGCGGACAATCAATTTCTAATTTTTAAATTTTAAAAATGAATAAAAAAATAGTTATATTGTCGTGTTGTTTAATACTTATAGTAATGGCTTTTAGCGGTTATATTTTATTTAGCGATAATAAAAATCGGGAAATCATAAAAATCGAATCTGACATAAAACAAAATGATGATAATAAAGAAAATGAGGATGAAGGAGGGTTAGTTTTTAGTTCAATGCAAGATGTGTTGGTTTATAATAAGCCCTTGAAATGTTCTTATGGTGATGTTTCTGATAATGGAGCAGAAACAACCGGAATTATTTATGTCGCAGATGATAAAAGACGCACTGAATATGAGATTGTTAATAAAGAAATGGATGAAAAAATAGAAAATAATTCTATAAATATAGGAGAATGGATGTATTCTTGGAATAATATATCAACAGAAGGTATAAAAATGAATTTGAGAGAAATGTATGGTGATGAAAAATTTGAAAAATATACTAAAGGAGAGATAGATTCAATGAAGCAAAAAATTAATTATGAATGTCGAATATGGATTCCTGACAATTCAAAGTTTTCTATTCCGGCTGAAATTGAGTTTAAAGATGTAAAAATTTAATTTTAGAATTCTTCGACATTTGTTTATTTATTAATAATATTTTAACTTTACAAACTTTATTAACTCTTAACTTATAAATATATGACAAAAACAATGGCAAAAGAAAATAAGGAAATAAAAAAGAATCTGCCAAGCGAGCCGTTTTATACGAATTCATCGCAGTTGCCGGTTGGCTACACTGACGATTTATTTGAGGCAGTGGAGCTTCAGAATAAATTGCAGACAAAATATACGGGCGGAACGGTGATGCACGCGTTTTTGGGAGAGAGGCTTCCGAGTGGGAAAGAGGCAAAGATGCTGGTGAAGAAAATTTTTGAAAAATCCGAAATGCCTTACCTTTCCATCACGCCGACTTTCAGCGTCTGCCCGAACCACGGCTATTTATCCGGCGAGCATTTCACTTGCCCGAAATGCTTGATCGAACAGCCTTGTGAAGTTTATTCTCGCGTGGTAGGATATCTCAGGCCGGTCCAGCAGTGGAACAAGGGAAAAGTTTCCGAGTATGCGAGAAGAAAAGTTTATAAAGTGAAGAAATAATGA
>CAYPQL010000087.1:0-2628 GCA_964412905.1 uncultured Candidatus Saccharibacteria bacterium | reverse complement strand
GCCGCAATTCCGAAAATAATTTTCGGGATTTTCGGATTTTTGAATTCGGAATTAAAAACGCGGTTTATCAGTTTCATATTTTTACTTTATAGATTTCCGCCTCATTATTTTGATACACTTTTTCCAAAAAATCGTATTGTTTGGGATTAAATTTTCCCATTTTCTTTTCTTCCTCGGAATAAAAAACATAATCTATTTTTTCTTTTTTTAAAAAATTATACACATCGTCAGTTAAAAGCTTTCCTGAATAAAAATTTTCACCTTTTTTCATTTTTTCTTCCAAATTTATAGTCATCGGTCCGTGCCCGACATAAACAAAACGATTGGCATAGTACGGTATTACATTACCATTGTAAAACGACGCAAAGACAACGCTATTTTCCGCAGAATTTTGCCGCAACCATTTCATTGCTTCAATATTTTTATCGGGAAGATAAATTCTCGGATCGCTGGTTTGTTTTATCCTATTACTAAACTGAAGCCAGTTTACAATATTTCCTATTAACATAAAAGGAATTGCAAACATCGTAAAAAAGGAAATAAATTTTAACTTAAGATCTTTAATTTGTTTTTGCTTTAGGTATTGATAAATTCCTTTTATGCCAAAACTAGCGGCGATTGCCAAAGGCACATAAAAAGCGGTTTCTAAAAATCTTCTCTGCATTGGGTAAATCCACAAGGGTATATAGGATAACAGAAATACACCAAAAATCCAAACCGAAAAGAATATGCCTTTTATTTTATCTTCTTTATACAAAAACCAGAGGCCGCAGGCGCCGAAGATTAAGATTATACCGTACCCCGCAATAAGATTTATTAAAGAAGGGGTAGGCAGGATATTTTGTTTTTCCACCATTGACCATACTGGGTCGGTTGTGCCCAAAAGATACATATAAAACAAAGATGGCAGAGAAATGACAAAAAAGATTAAAATATTTACAAAATTATTTTTAACCGCAACTCTATTTTTAAGGAACAAAATCATCAAAAGCGCTACTACCAAGAAATACAAAAAAATACTTATAAAAGGCAGAACTAGATTTAAAAAGAAAGATAATATTCCTCCGATGATAAAAAATTTTCTGCCGCATTCTTTTTCAAACGAACGGTAGACCAGTAAAATAACCGCCAACAACAGTATATTTGCCAGCATTATATGCGGAAAATAAGAAAATCTAACCAGCGGTATGGTATCGGGTATCCAACGGTCAATTGATTCAGGATTTAGAGAAAGCCACCCTAATCCGGAGGAAAAGAGCGCAAAAAAATAAGCGAATCTTCGTTGATATTCGTCATTAATGAAATAACGGATAAAATAAAGGACGACAAAAAGTAGAAGCAATCCAAAAAAGAAGCGGCCGATTAAGAATATTGCTTCGGCTGAAGTATTGAACATTTTCGCGATATGTCCCATTAAGGCATAAAACGGATAAACAAATGCTTCTTTTTGCGGTTCGGTTGTATATTTATTAAATATTTTCCAATTTCCTTCTTGTCCCTGAACCATTTCAGACAAATAAGTGGGTTTGTCGTAAAAAATCGGTAATGAACCGACGTAGGTTTTATCGGGTGGAGTAAATTGATATTGCCTGATATAAGGCAATAAATTAAAAAGAATAGCAACAGCGGCTATCAGAATAACAAAGAATTTTTCCGAATATAAAAAATTTATGCTCATAGAGATTTCAATCTCTTAATATCCGCCTCCACCATCATTTTTACCAATTCTTCAAAATTAATCGTTGGTTTCCATCCGAGAATTTTTTTTGCTTTGGAATAATCGCCGATAAGATAATCCACTTCCGCCGGCCGCAAAAAATCCGGGTCGCTTTTGACATATTTTTTCCAGTCCAGATTTACAATACCGAAAGCAAGCTCAACAAATTCCTTTATAGAGTGTGTTTCGCCGGTAGAGATCACATAATCATCAGGCTTTTCTTGCTGGAGCATTAGCCACATTGCTTGGACATAATCTTCGGCATAGCCCCAATCGCGTTTTGCTTCAAGGTTTCCCAATCGAAGCTCCGCTGCTTTTTTTAGATAAATTTTTGCCACTCCGTCGGTTATTTTTCGCGTGACAAATTCTAATCCTCGCCGCGGTGATTCATGATTAAAAAGAATGCCACTTGACGCATGAAGTCCATATGCTTCGCGATAATATCGCGTTAAATCAAACCCGGCAATTTTTGAAATTCCATAAGGAGAGCGCGGGTGAAACGGCGTATTCTCGTTTTGAGGCGATTCTTTTACCTTGCCAAACATTTCGCTTGAGCCGGCAAAATAAAATCGGCAATTCGGCGCTGTTATTTTCAGGGCCGACAGCGCGTAATGCGTACCGTTAATATTGGAATTCATTGTCGTAAATTCGTCCTCGAATGAATAGCTTACAAAACTTTGCGCGGCCAGATGATAACATTCATTTGGTTTTACTTTCTCAATCACGCTGAAAATACTGGCGTAATTTTCCGTTGAGGCGGCATGTAATTTTATTTTATTCAGAATATGATTTATTCGCTGTAATCTATGCCGCGGATCTTCAATAGCAGCCCTCCTGATAATTCCGTGCACGCTATAACCTTTTTCCAGAAGCAACTCTGCCTTAAAATTATCACCTATAAAGTCAACATC
>CAYPQL010000086.1:0-2675 GCA_964412905.1 uncultured Candidatus Saccharibacteria bacterium | reverse complement strand
TCACAAGACTAGATGTGGCAGAAGAAAGATCCTGAAATAAATTCAGGATGACAAATTTGTTTTAACTAAATTTATGTTTGAAATTTTTGAAAATCATCGCAGTTTATATTCGTGGGTGCCGAAGATGGAAAAGGTCACTTTTGATGTTTCGCTGGTGCATTTTTTACTGATGTTTGGATACAAGCTTTTTTCGCTTTATTATCCTTTGTTTTTAATTTCAATCGGATTTACCGTGATGAATATCGGGAGCATTTATCTTCTCATTTACTCCGTCATCGCTGTTTTTTCCATAGTTATAAACTATTACATTAACAGACTAAATCCCTCAAAAGTCGCGGCGCTGGGAATCGCAGGCTATGGATTTTTTGCGCTGTTAATGCTTTTAAGCAGCAGCCCCTTATTCATATCAACGATCAAATCAGTGATTCCTTTTTATCTGGCGCAATGGATTATATCATTTGACATATCAGGCAAGCTGATTATTTTCTATATCGCTCAAATAATTCTCGGTTTTTCCGCGGCGGCGTGGCTGGTTTCTTTGCGGTTAATTTTAATGAAGTCCAAACTGGAAAGCAAAAGCAGAAGTTTCGGGTGGTTCTATTCTATGCCTCATTACGCTTCTGTAATCGCTCCCGTAATAGGCGGAGCTGTGATTTGGAAGTTCGGCTTTGCGGGAGTTTTTGCTTTGAGCGTTCTAATTCAATTTGCTAACGCGATTTACGCGTATGCGAGGTTGAATGGAAATTTAACACACTCCAAGCCCCTCTCAAGAGAGGAACCTCTGCAACGAAGCCAGCAGACTAAAACAAGCCTAAGAAAAAATTATAGCCAAATTTTTAACATCATAAAATCCGACAAAACCTTTGCGCTGATTTTAATTTCTATTTTTGCCGTTTTAATTCTCGGAGGAATATATCGCGCGTTCTTTGTTTTGTTTTTGGAAAGCATATCTTTTTCCAATGAAGAAATAATTAAATTCATCGCCATAGCTTCTATCGCCTATCTTCCGCTTTCTATAATAACTATAAAAATAATGGGCAAGCTGAAAAGCGAAAAAATAATAAGTGGCGGAATAACTATAGAAGGAATCGCGACAATTGTTTTAGGGCTTTTCGCGAGCGCGCTGAGTTTGTTGGGATTTTCGCGGTTATGCTGATTGATTCTCTTGGAGCTTTGATGCTGGGCAGCGGAAAAAGTTCATTGCTCTGCAAAAAATTTAAAAATTATCAAGAAGAAGCGTCAACGATTGACACCGTTCTGACAACTCTCGGTCCGGCATTTGGAGCATTGATCGGAGGAATCGCGATTTCTTATATCGGATTTCAAAATACGTTTTTATTTGCAGGCGTGATAGTTTTTTTATTTGGGGTTTTTTCGCGGGGGTTGAGAGTGAATAAAGAATAAGAAATTAGAAACTGGAAATTAATTGTTATATTGCCATATTTTTTGAATCACGAAATAACATATCTGTCATTTCGAGCGTGTCGCGAGAAATCTATAATCTTTAGATATTTCTATAGTATTTAGATTTCTCACGAGGCGTTCGAAATGACACCTTTATTAAGTGTGTTAAAATGCTTATATGCTTAAATGTTTATATGTTAATATGATTCTCCTTGATAAATTCAATAGATATGCTATCATTATTCTACGCTAATAAACTAACAAAATAAAAATGAACATCATTATAAAAGGGACAAATCTGGAGCTTCACGAGGATTTGAAGAGTTATGTCAATGAAAAAATAGGCGGTTTGGTGAAATTTATTGAAAATGACAATGTGGACACAAGCGGCGTGACGGCTCGCGTGGAGCTTGCCAAAACCACGCAGCATCACCAGCAGGGAGATATATACAAAGCCGAAGTTAATCTTCAGCTTCCCAAAAAAATGCTCAGAAATGTCGTGGAGAGCGAGGATATTTATAAGTCAATTGACGATGTGAAAGACGAGTTGAAAATTATGATCAATGAATATAAAGACGCGAGAACTTCAAAAATAAGAAAAGGGGCAAGAATGATTAAAAAGCTGAAAAATCTTTCTCCATTGGCGTGGGCGAAGAATGAATTTAAAAAGTTTAGAAGCAGGAAAGAAGAATAGGAAAACGAATTTCAAAATCCAAATTATTTCAAATTATTCCAAATCAAATCCAAAATCTAAATAACAAACCCCGCCCCGCCGCTCGGGACTGCGGCGGAAAGAAAATGTGTCGCGCTTTCTCGTCGCAGTCCTCTAAGGAGAGACTGCGACGAAGCGGGAAAATAAAAAAAACAGAAAATTCATATAGAATTTCTGCTTATTGTGGGAACTGAAATGTTTGTCATTTCAGCAATCTCTTTCAAGTTTTTTGGCTTTAGTCCTTTTTCGCTATACACTTTTTCCTGTATGCTGTAAAGGATGCCAGCGACAAATCCTTTTTTCTTTGTTGAAAACTTTGACAGTCCATTTGAATTTTTCAAAGTTTCCAATACCTCATTTTTAATTTTTCTTTTGGTTCCCGGGGCAAAGTTTGAAGAAATTTCTTCCCACATTTCTTTGAATATTGCTAATAATTCATCTTTTCTTTTCAATTTTTACACCTCTAATTAAGAATATAACATAAATAAAATAATGTCAATACTCTGCACTCGCCCATGTTATACTTGACAGTATGGGAGAAATTATGAGAAGAAAAAAA
>CAYPQL010000085.1:0-2766 GCA_964412905.1 uncultured Candidatus Saccharibacteria bacterium | reverse complement strand
ATATCTTTGGCAAGTTTCGAAAAATCCAAACTATCGCATTTTTCCAAAAGTTTTTTAAAAACCGAAAACGATAATCCAAAATTATCAAAATCCAAATCTTCCGAAAATCTATTTCCGTTATAAACTATGCGAATAGCTGTGCCTCCCATAAAACTCAGCTGTCCGCTTTCTTTTTCCTTAAAAATAGAATCCAAAATCTCGCATTGCAAATATTCCACTAAGATATTTTTAGGATACTTTTCAGCTATATCCGAATTATAAATTTGGCTCACTTGAGATAGTGTTAACATAATTAATTTAAAATATTTTTTATTATTTTCCGCATTTTTTCAGATTCAAATTTTTCCGCGTAAAATTCAAGTTTTTTGCGATTAACGGTTTTTTTTATCATTTCGCGATTTATCCGCATTTCTTCAATATCTTCCTTAGAATTAATATGGCTTAAATTTAGATATATATAATCAAGGATGGCTTTTTCCGGCTCGGCCATAAGATATTTTCCGTTTTTTGTTTCCATAACAAAGTAACCGAAAAAAAGCGAAGATTTTACGCTCCGGTAAATAAATTTCCCGAATTTATTGGCAAATTTCCTCGTAGTTTTAGTACTAATAGCGGTAATGGCATAAACCATTTCCGGAATAAAACCGTAATGGCTCAAAGCAAATTCAAGACTGATATAACTCGGATCATAAATCAAAAAAGACATTTCTTCCGGCGATAATTCATTTCTTCTTTCCGAGAATATATACAATCCCCTTTTTATTCTCTCAATATAACCTTTTTTAGCCCACAAAGAAATTTGATAATTATAAACCGTCAGCCCCATCATAGAAATATCCAAACGGCTGAAATAAGGTTTTTTAATTGTTTTATAAAAATCTTGGTATTTCATTAAGTTATTATATTTAATAATCTACTGAAATGATACAACTTTTGCCGATTTGTGTCAAACAATCCCAACCACTATTTTCCCAGCGTTAAATTTCTTTGATTTTTTTAAGATTTTGAAAAAAGACATTGGTTTAATATTTGATATTTATGTATATTGTTTTTTAAAATCCAAAATACTATTTTTGAATAATTATTAATTTTACCTCATTCATTATATCACTAATTGATCTGTTTGTGGTATCAATTTTTCTTGTGTCCTGATTTTTACTCCATCATCCGGTTATTCAAATCTTGACCAATTATAGTCATGTCTAACTAAAAACTGATATGTTTCATTATATTCATCATTATTACCATGTTAATAAATCATAAATTTATAATTTATCAACAAACTCCTTTAATTCCTTCAAATCGACATCTTTCTGCGCCAATTCCTTCAAAGTACCACTGCCAAAAGTTTTATCAAATAGCCTTCCCCAACTTTTTTCGCCGACTATATTGCCTGTAAAAACAGATTTGGCAAAAATATCAAAGACTTCTTCGCGATCATTGAATTGTTCTTTATTTCGAGCATAAAGCTTATCGACCAATGTATTAAATATCTTCCGTTGGTTTCCATAACTCAATCTTGCTGCTGAAATTTTTTGGCCATCTTTCCTGGCGCCAATAATATTATCCTCATTAATTTCTTTGCCTTCTTTTCTTTTATTTTCGGCATATTCTTTAATTAATTTTGTTTCTTCTTCAAAACCCGAATGCTTTTTAACGACATTGTTACAAAATCTTTTGGTTAATTCCTCCGTGACTGCCTCGTTAATATTGAAAAAATGAGCCTCTTTCTTTTCTTCGTTAAGTTTTGGCGACATTAATAAGCCGCATTGTCCTATAATTTTATTGGCATCTTTGACATATGCAACCTGAAAAGATTTAAAATGAATATCCTCATGAAAAATCTTTTTTGCGAATAATGATTTTGTTATATTCTCCCTCAAAGAAAAAACGGCAAATTGACCTTTCGGAGTAAAACCGCTTACGGCTTTTATATTCCCTTTTTCCAGTTCTTTTCCGAAAATATCATCGAAGTCGTTTTTATTCAATAAATAAATATTACGATCTTTTATATCAAATTTTTCTAACCCGCATTTTTCCAAAAGCTTATTGGTTTCTTCATTAGCAATGTCTATTATTTCAGTTTGTTCTTCGGTTTTTTCCAGCTCTTTACCTTTTAGATCTTCCCATTTTTGTTCGGAAAAAGTTTCAGCAAAATAGTCTTCAGCTTCTTTTTTCTCTTCCGGAGTTCTCGCAACAACTTTATCTATGGAAGAAATTCTCTCGTGATTATAATTGAATTCTGAATTCATAAAAAATATTATTATTTTATTACTTTAAAATCCCAGCCAAATCTTTCAAATCGCTGATAGTTTTTTGTATCTTTCTCCCTCGTGGCGGATGCTTCATATATTCGGATTTTATAAGCAACGCGTCCACGCCGACTCTCTTGGCTGATAAATAATCAAATCGATAACTATCGCCCACCATTAGCGCTTGAGATTTAAGAATATGTTTTTTTCGCAAAATTCTTACAATCGCCTCGCCTTTTCCTTCCTGTTTATTCCGTGAAGTATAAAAATCGTCAAAAATTTCCTCTAATTTAAAATGTTTGATCTTTGCCTTCTGAAGAATATCCGCCTCTTTGGGAAAATGCGGATATGTCGAAAGCAAAATAAGTATAATTCCCAGTTTCTTTAACTTTTTCAATAATACCAAAGCCGATGGCGTTAGTATTAAATGCTCGAGATAATTGTCGCCGATATTTTTATCGGAATATATCCAATGCGGCGCTTTTTTACGCTTGTTTGCTTGCGGATCCCAAAT
>CAYPQL010000084.1:0-3051 GCA_964412905.1 uncultured Candidatus Saccharibacteria bacterium | reverse complement strand
GCCCCAAATTTCGCATTATGCTGAACGCGTCTGCCGGCCGTCCCAAATAATATTTTTTCTTGTCATCCGGATAAACATACCAGCCCTCGCCGCTTTTTTCCACCTGCAGTAAAATATTCCCGCTTACTCTTTTTGATAAACTGTTATCTATTTTGGTTACTTGTTTTTTCTCTAATTCAACAAAACTATTTAAAGAATAGCTATTATTTATATTATCCTGATTATTACTGTCTGATAAACCGACAGCTTCTTCTATTACTTTTTCAAAATTTTCATCAAGTATTGTATATTCACCTTTTTTATTAATTCTATACCCTTGCTCTGCTTGTATCCACAAATTTACAGTAGTTACTGGAACAATAACTCCGGCTAAAAAATTTCCATTAGCATCAGGATAATAAGCGGAGGTAACCCCTAAAAATTTTCCATTTTCATCATAGGCCCCGCCTCCAGACTGGCCTGGAGTTATTCTAGCCGATGTAATAATTTTCAAAATTCTACCATCACTATTTTTACCAAAATACAATATTTTTCCTTTTCGATACGACATCATTTCGCCTCCGTCTGCCGGATAACCAATAGTATCCACGCTATCTCCGACTTTTGCATCAATACTCATTCCATAACCATGTTCAGATAGACTTATATTATTCATTAATTCAAACAAGTCGTCAATTTTTAAATACCATGTACTTGTAATATTCTTTTTACTATCAAGCTTTCCTGTTATCGATAAAAGTGCCAAATCTAAATTTTCATTATAATGCGCAACTTTATCATTATTAAACGATCCAAAAGCGCTACCCGCAAAGCTGCAATCCGGCAAAACATTTGCAGCTAAGGTAGCGCATATAACCGGCAAGTACCTATCAGGATTATTAATTGTATATTTAAGAACATGATAATTGGTTATTATTGTCATCGGTGCAATAATCACGCCAGTGCCCCAACTAATATAGCTGGAAGTAAACCTATCCCAAATCATAACTTTTACGGTAGATTTGATATTCTTTTCGTCAATCTTAGTGTTCGGTACTATCGGAAGGTTGGGCGAAGAATATGTGCAAGGCTGACTTGTTTGAGGCGAGGAGGTATCCACTCCCGCGCAATCATAAGTTTTATTACAAATTCTCGTTTGAATTCCTTGCGCCACACAAGTACTCCAATCGCCGCATTGCCAAGTGTCGGCTGAGCAAGGCAGGGTATAGACGCAAGATTGAGTTGTCGCGGGCGATTGTGTTCCGCCTTCGCAATTTGAATTTTTACTGCAAGTGCGGATTTGCGCTCCGTTGGACGAACATAAACTCCAAGAAGTGCAGGACCAATTATTAATCGTGCATAAAGGTGCTAAGGGAGTTAATGTAAAATAAAACTGGTTACTACTATATAGTACACTACTATTACTATACATAGGTCTAGGATATACCTGGATTTGTATATAACCCTCAGTGATATCATTAGGGGCAACAAATATTATTTTATTGTCTCTCCATCTTTCTGTAGCGCCGGCTATTTGAAAATAAAAATAACTTTTATTATTTATTACTATTTTACTCGTAAAATCCGGGTCATAATCATCTCCCATTATTCCTCCGAAATTATTTCCTTCAATTGTTACATCGGAACCCGGCCAAACAGAAGAAATAGATGTTATCACAGGATTTTCTCTCGCTGACGTATTTTTCGTGCCAACAAAAAAGAAAAAACAAATTAAAATAAATAATAAAATTGTAAATCGTTTTTTCATATGTTTTATTGATTATACTATTTTAATTTTTAAGTTAACAATTAAATTTTATATTCTCACTCCATCCCCTTTAATTGTTTCTTAAGATTATCTCCAATTTCATTTATCAATTTTTTGTAATTTTTCTGAATTATAAAATTACTCAAAATATTTTTTAATACCTCTTTCTTGCCACTAATTTCTCTTATTTCCAATAATTTTTCTTTGCCCACCTGCAATTTTTTAAAATTATTTAATAGATTTTGCAATTGATCGAAATGGCTTTTTTCTATAAATAAAAAACTCTTTTTAATCTGAAGTGACGTAATATTAAATTGTTCAATAAATCTTTTTAAATTTTCATTACTCGCTTCCGTCATTAAAAAATCCCCGACATTTTCCATGTCACAAAGTGCCTCCCAAAATTCATTATATAATTCAAACTGTTTGCTGGAATATCGCAATGCAATAATTTTTAGCTTATCTAATTCATTTTTATAATGTTCTATGTCTTTTTGATATTTTGCTCTCTCTCTTTCCAATATTCTATCAGCCCATATTTTTCCCAACCAAGAAGATGATGCTAAAACAAGAAGTGCCCCACCCCCTAGTGATGTTATAACCGCAGCTGCTATTTGACAAATTTCTTTTATTGTCATATTTTTAGCTTGATCTATGCTTAATAATTCTTTCAACAATATTAATAATATCTTGTTTTTCTAAAATTCCATTTTTGTAATCCAAAAGCCATTGGCTTAAGTATTTTTGCCAATTATCACTTACTTCTTCTATCCAATTTTTATCGTTTTGATTTATGTTTTGATTTAATTTTTTTAGATTAAAATTTTGCATATTCTTTATATTTTTAATAATTATACTTCCATTATAATACAAGTCCCAAAATATTTAATTACAAAAAAGGTCTTCCGTCGGCGACAACCCTTCCTGCCTGTCCGGCAGGCAGGCCGAATCATCCAATGCCCTTTCGGACAAAGGGCTATTTTAATTTTTTGACACGCTTTCTTCCAGGCAAAAAATTATCCTTGCTTACAACTTTTTGCCCAGTCTGCAATTCATAATCTTTTCTGGCGCGCTTGGCAACCCCTCCGCCCTTTTTAGCTGAAACCGCGTTTTCGTCATAGCCCTTTGCCTGATTCTTTTTGGCGACATTAGTTGTTGACAGTTCAGCCAGCGCGGTAAAAATCAATTCCGCGTCCGACATATGATCGCGCAAGTTTTGTGTTTTTAACTTTTTTAAATTTTTATGCTGGTTAACGGTCAAATCGCTCCATTCTTGGTGGATAATGTTTGTTAAAATAGCAAAT
>CAYPQL010000083.1:0-3093 GCA_964412905.1 uncultured Candidatus Saccharibacteria bacterium | reverse complement strand
CCCTGTATTCATATCGGAGTCTATGGTCGGTCATAAGTTAGGGGAATTTGCGCCGTCAAGATCTATAAGGCCACATGTTTATAAAGGAAAAAGTGAAAGGGTGGCTACTGTTAAGAAGTAAGTAAAGCGCAGTAGTCTAAAGAGGGAGGCATGAGTTTTGGAAACCAAAGCTGTTGAAAAGTACATAAGAATATCATCAAGAAAAATAAGATATGTTGTTGATTTGATAAAATCAAAGTCAATAGAGAATGCTATAGATATATTGTCTTTTACACCTAAGGCGGCAGCAGCTGTGGTAAAGAAAGCTATACAAAGTGCCGTAGCTAACGCTACTGAAAATCACAAAATTAAAGAAGAATCATTTGATATTGTAATAACCAATCCGCCGTTTGGCACAAAAGGAAAAGTAACGGATAAAAATATTCTGGATAATTTTGAGATGGGCCATAAATGGAAGAAAGACGATGATGAATGGAAAAGGTCATCGAAAATTGCGGCCGAAAACGGAAAAGGCGGCCAAGTGCCGGATATTCTTTTTATTGAACGATGTCTGCGTTTTTTAAAAGATGGCGGAAGAATGGCGATTGTTTTGCCAGACGGAGATTTAACTAATTCTTCACTTGGTTATGTGCGGCAATGGATTAAAGACAGCGCCAGAATTTTAGCGGTTGTTTCTTTGCCGTCAGAGACATTCATTCCTTATGGTGCCGGCGTCAAAGCATCGGTTTTGTTTCTGGAAAAATTGCCAAAAAAAGAATTAGAAGCGCTAAAGAAAAAAGATTATTCCATTTTTATGGGAATTATTGAAAAAATCGGCTATGACATTCGCGGACGCGCGATTTATAAACGTAATGAAAAAGGCGAGATTATCAAAAAAGACGATAAACCAGTGATTGACGAAGATGTAAATTTGGTGATTGAAGAATTTAAAAAATTTAAAGGAAAATATAAATTGGAGTTTTAAATTTTATTAACTTATGCTGATTTTTATTGACGAATCAGGAATTCATAAGGACGTAGACCATTCAACTTTTGTTTTAGTTTATCTTGAAGTTGAAAATTATAACCAATTAGAAAAAGAAGTTGAAAAAATTGAGAAAGAATTAAAAATAGATTATTTTCATTGGAAAGAAACGGTTTGGAATATAAAGAAAAAATTTATGGAAAGAATGCTGGGATTAGATTTTAAGGTTAAAATTGCCGTGATTAAAAATCCGATAAATCCAGCTCGAGAGCTTGAAAGAGTTTTAATTCATATGATTATTGAGAAAAATATCAGAAATATTTATATTGACGGGAAAAAGCCAAAGTGGTATGAAAGGAAGATTAAAAAGATTTTAAGAGATAAAGGAATTTCTGTAAGAAAACTTAAAATGGTTAAGGGCAATCAATATGCCGGCGTTAGATTAGCTGATATGGTTGCTGGATTGTCAAGATCGTATTTTGATAAGAAAAATTTAAAAAAAATTTCTGAATATTATCAGAAATTGCAAAAGAAAATTATTGTTATTGTTGAATAATAAAAACCTAAAACCTCGACTTTCGTCGAGGTCAGAAAACTCGGTAGTTCCGATACATCGGAACTCTTCCACTGGAATTTGTCCCGAGTTTCTAGTTCTATTGAAAGTATAGCAGGTTGTAAGGGTTTGTCAAGGGAATGTCAAGGGATCGCGGATGTGGATAAACAAAAGCCGAAAACTAAACAAAAACCACTGGAAATTTAAGGAAAAATATAATTTGGAGTTTTAAAAAAATATGGATGAAAAATTTAATAAAAAAACGAAAAGTGAACTTATCGAAGAATACGGAAAAAGATTAGGAATTACTCCTCCTTATGTTTCTGATTTAGTGCGTGGAGAATATGAACCTAAAATATTGGTTAGGTGCGTTGAAGATTTAGAAAAAAGTGCTGAAAAAATTACTGGCTCAATTGAAAAATTTAGAGAATCGATTGAAAAAATCAGTGAAAAATCAGATAAATTATCCAGTCGCCTCTTGTGGTTAAATATAGTTTTAACCATAGCAACTGTAATAGCTGCCGTTGCAACATTAGTTTTGTCTATTCCTATTTTTAAAACAATTATTTTATAGGTAAATTTTTATGCAAACCTCCACCATCAAATTTTCCCAAATTGAGGACCGGATTGACGCTGAATATTATAAGCCGGAGTATTTGAAGTTGGAAAAATTTTTAAATATTTCAAAAAATGTTTTTACGGTCGGCGAAATTATAAAATCAATTCAGCATCCGAGAGAATTTAAAAGAGAATATTCAACGGTTGGCGGTATTCCCTATTTGCGTGTATCAAATGTTAAAGATGGTTATATTGATTTGTCGGATATTGAATATATTTATTCCGGAAATAGTATAGGATTGAATAAAATAAATTCTGGTAATATTTTGATAACTCGGTCGGGAACAGTGGGCATACCGGTTTTAGTGACATCGGAATTTGATAATTTATTAATTTCTGCGGATTTTTTGAAGTTAGTTTTAAACGAAAAATTAGGAAATTTAATAATCAATCCATATTTTATTTATATTTTTTTATCTTCAAAATTGGGAGCATCGCAAGCTCAACGGAAATTAATCGGTGCGTTACAAAAACATATAAATACTGAAGGATTATCATCAATTAAAATTCCCATTCCTTCCCAGTCATTCCAGCAGAAAATTGAAAAGATGGTTAAAGAGACTCAGGAAAAGAGAAAATTGGCTGATGAAAAATATAAGGAGGCGGAAGAAATTTTAAATAAAGAACTGGGGTTGGGGGACTTGGATTTATCCACTCAAAAAACTTTTGAAACAAAATTTTCCGAAGCCGAAGATCGCTTTGATCCGGAATATTATCAGTCAAAATATAAAAAAATAATTTCAAAACTCAAATCGCAAAAATTAGCTTTACTGGGCGAGATAGTAAAAATTAGGAACGGCGTTGAAGTTGGACACGAAGGTTATGCAAACGGAGGCAGGCCATTTATTCGCGTTCAAGATTTTGACGAAAAAAGGTTAGCTGTTGTTGGAAGCACAAATTATATCAGACCGTATCTATATGAAGAGTTGAAAAAAAATCATAAACCGAATGCCGGCGA
>CAYPQL010000082.1:875-3222 GCA_964412905.1 uncultured Candidatus Saccharibacteria bacterium | reverse complement strand
CGGGCGCGGGAGAGGGGAGTTATTTTGGAGAGTTATTCTTTTAAACAAAAAATTCTTGCAGTTAAAATACGGCGGGAACTGCAGTGAGTCTATTCAATAATCAAAATCTAAACCCGTTAATAACGTTAACTTAATTATGCACTTGACTACCATTTTAATATGGTATAAAATAGTAGTATGATAAAAAATAACAACAATTTAATCAAAAGAGATATATTCGGCGCTGTCATTGATCATATTCAAGAAAAAGAGATGACGGTTGTTATCGGACCGAGGCAGGTTGGAAAGACAACGCTTTTGGAGCAAATTCAGGATTATTTAATCAACAAGCAAAAAATTAATTCCGGTTCGTTGTTTTACTTTAATTTGGATGTGGCTAAAAATTTAGAATTATTCAGCAAGCAGGATAATGTTATTAATTTTATTAAAGACAGAAAACAAAGCAAAGATATAATGTATCTGTTTATTGACGAAGTTCAAAGGATAGAAAACGCCGGGATTTTTTTAAAAGGCATATACGATTTGAAATTAGGAGTGAAATTTGTTTTAACCGGCTCGTCTTCTTTGGAAATAAAAGCGAAAGTTCAGGAAGCTCTTACCGGAAGGAAAAAGATTTTTAAATTAATGCCGCTTAGCTTTAAAGAATACGCGAGCTATAAAGATCCTGAAACTTTCAGCATTGTTAAAAAGCAAGAAACAGTTTCTGATTATGATTATGTCAAATGGGAAAAATTGGTTGGAGATTTCGCTGTTTTTGGCGGTTATCCGCGAGTCGCGCTTGAGCAAAATATCAGCAAAAAAATCGGACTTATTGAGGAATTATATAACAGCTATTTGGAGAAAGACATAATAAATTTTTTAAAGATAAAAAATTCTGTTTCTTTTAACAAGCTTGTTTCATTGCTGTCCGCGCAGACAGGCGGATTATTGAATGTCAATCAGCTGGCGAAAAATGTTGGAGTTGAAACCAAAACGTTAAATCATTATTTGGATATTTTAGAAAATACATTTATTATAAAACTTATTAAGCCGTTTTTCACTAATGCCAAGAAAGAGCTGGTAAAAATGCCCAAAGTTTATTTTTGCGATAATGGCATTAGGAATTTCGCGTTATCGCGGTTTGAAAGTTTAAGCGAAAGAGTTGACAAAGGCGAAGTTTTTGAAAATTTAATCGCGAGCGAATTATTAAAAACAGTTAAATCTCCCGACTCTTTGCATTATTGGAGGAGTTTGCAAAAAGCCGAGGTGGATTTTGTCATAAAGAGGGGCGGCGGCAGGGTTGTTCCAATGGAAGTAAAAGCTCAAAAAATGGATAAGCCCGCTATAAGCAGAAGCTACAGGTCTTTTTTAACAAGGTATAAGCCCCATTCAGCTTTTTTACTGAATTATAATTTGCTCGGCAAAATTAAGGCAAATGGCGTTAATCTGTTTGTGTTGAGAATAGATGATATTGAAAAGATTTTTAAATAAAGATTGACTGAACACTACAAGACACCAATACCGATTTTTCCGGCGATTTGCCGATTGTTGACGGCAATGTGCGAATCGGAGCCGACTATCAAGCAACGCCGGATAACTTTTTTGACGGGCTGATTGACGAAGCGCGGATTTATAACAGGGCGCTGTCGGCGGGTGAGGCTGGGCAGTTGTATCGGGCGGGGGCGAGGAAGATGAAGTTTTAAAAAAAAGATACAAGGACACAAGATACAAGGATACAAACAAATTCAAAATTACAAATTTCAATAATCAAACATCAACAAACTCCTTGAACCAACGAGAAAATTCTTATAGTTAAAATACGGCATTTGACAAATAGTATTACTAAATGTAAAGTATATATTATAATATAGTCTAACTAAACAAGTATATGTTTTATCCCAGAAAAATTTACCCGGATCTTAAAAAGCATCTTAAGGCAAAGCAAATTACGGTTATTACCGGAATGCGCCGCACGGGGAAAACCACGCTTGTGAAACAGCTTCTTTCCGGAATTAAATCAAAAAACAAGCTCTATATTGATCTTGAACGGATGGATAACAGAGATCTTTTCGCGCAGAAAAATTATGATAATATAATTAATAATCTTGCCGATAGAGGATTAAAAACCGGTCAAAAAATGTATCTGGCCATTGACGAAATCCAAATGCTGCCGTTGATCGCCAGTGTTTTGAAATACTTATACGACGCTTTTGACGTAAAATTTATAGTAACCGGTTCCAGCTCGTATTATTTGAAAAATTTATTCAGCGAATCTTTGGCTGGCCGGAAAAAAATATTTGAGCTATACTCGCTGGATTTGGTAATGAAAAACTATGACGGCATGGTATGGAGCAACATTATAGAAATA
>CAYPQL010000082.1:0-865 GCA_964412905.1 uncultured Candidatus Saccharibacteria bacterium | reverse complement strand
TTTTCCGGCCAGCCAAATATTCGCTGAATATTTGGAATTCAAAGGAGTGCCTGGGCAAAAAAAACAGAATTGGAAAAAGAAAAAATTCAATCCGGTTGAATATGAGCGAGTAAAAAATTATTACGAGCGCTATATTGAATTCGGCGGATTTCCGGAAGTCGCGCTGGCTTCAAGCGACCAGGAAAGGAAAGATTTAATTTCGGATATTCTCAGTTCTTACGTCAATATAGACATTAAGACCCTTTCCGATTTTCGCAATGAAAAAAATATTTACAACTTGATGAAACTACTTTCCGTCCGCATTGGAACTCGGTTGGATTATTCCAAAATGTCAAGACTTTCCGGTTTGAGCCGGCCGACTGTTATGAGTTATATTGATTTTTTTGAAAAAACATATCTTATCAAAAGAGTGCCGGTGACGGCAAAAAGCCCTGATCGGGAAATTGTCAAGGCGCAGAAAATTTATTTTTGCGATAACGGTTTGGCGGGTTTTCTCGCGGATCTTTCCAGCGGAGCCAAATTTGAAAACGCGGTTTTTAATCAGCTGCGCCATCACGGGGAAATCCGGTATTACGCCCTAAAAAGCGGCCGCGAGATTGATTTTATTTTGGACGGCCGTCTCGGATTGGAAGTGAAAGAAACGCCGCTTGAACTTGATCAAAAAAAACTTGATGATTTATGCCGAAACGCCGGGGTTCAAAAAGGAAGATTGGTCGGGCGCAATGCCGCGCCTGATTTCAATAATTATGTCTGGGGCGGAGAAATAAGGTAAGCGCGCGGCAACGGCGAGTTCAACGATTGGATTTAGATGCGCGAGGTAAATAAACGAATAAACACGAATTTATGACGAATTATAACGAATCAC
>CAYPQL010000081.1:0-3312 GCA_964412905.1 uncultured Candidatus Saccharibacteria bacterium | reverse complement strand
TTTTTTATCTATGACGCGATAAAAATCGGCTTGCTTTTGATTGTGATAAATTATGTAATGGCTATTACTCGTTATTATTTTCCGGTTGAAAAAACAAGAAATATTTTAACAAGCCGCAATTGGCATGGTTTTGATTATTTTTTGGCCGCTTTATTGGGAGTGATAACTCCTTTTTGCTCTTGTTCTTCCATTCCTTTGTTTATCGGCTTTGTCAGCGCCGGGATTCCTTTGGGCGTAACTTTTGCGTTTCTTGTCGCTTCGCCACTGGTAAACGAAGCCTCGCTTTTTATTTTTCCCTCGATTTTCGGGCTAAAGATGACTTTGGCTTATAACAGCATTGGCATTGTTATTGCTATGCTAGCGGGTATGGTTATTCAAAAGTTGAAAATGGATAAAAATGTAAATCCTGATTTCTTAAAATTTAAAACTCAAAAAGAAGCCATTAAAGATAATGGCGGGCGGATGATTCCGCTTAAGAAAAGGTTAAAAATCTGGTGGCGGGACGGCATGCATATATCAAAAAGCATATTTCCTTATGTTTTAATAGGCGTTGGTTTAGGCGCTTTGATACACGGATTTTTGCCAAGAGATTTTGTTGAAACATATTTGTCAACAAAAGCTTGGTGGGCGGTTCCAATGGCGGTTATTCTGGGCTTGCCTCTTTATGCCAATTCAGTAAGCGTGATTCCCGTGGTTGAGGCTATGACCGGCAAAGGAATACCGCTTGGCACAGCTCTTGCTTTCATGACCGCCACTGTAACCCTATCAATCCCCGGACTTTTAATTCTTAAAAAAGCCATGAACTGGAAATTATTGTCCGCTTTCATAATCGTTACATCAACGGGGATTATGATTATAGGATATTTCTTTAATTTCTTTATTTTTTAAAATTATGGACAAAAAAATTATTATTGGCATTATTGCGCTAATATTTTTAGGAACGATTGCGATGGCGACAAGAAATAATAACCAACCGGCGAATACAAACGCGACTGGCGAAATCGCGAACGAAACTCAAGCAAAAAGCGTTAAAAATTCCGCTGACAAAATAGAAGTGTATTATTTTCACAGAACGCAAAGATGTTATTCGTGCGTCACTCTCGGCCAATATATTAAGGAAACAATTGAGCAAAAATTTTCCGAAGAAACAAGAAATAACATAATTAATTTTAGGGAAATAAATGTTGATTTGCCGGAAAATAAAAATTTGGTTATAAAATTTCAAGCCAGCGGTTCATCTTTGTTTATCAACGCTATTAAAAATGGACAAGACAATATCAGCCAAGACACTAATGTTTGGCGATTGTTAAACAACAAATCTCAATTTAAAAATTACTTGGCAAATAAAATAAATTCTTTTTTAGGCAAATAATATGATGGATTTTATTAACGCGTTAATAGACAATTACAATATCCCACTTTTAACCGCTTTTTTGCTGGGAGTTTTAACATCAATCAGCCCCTGTCCGCTGGCGACAAATATTACGGCAATCGCTTACATTTCAAAAGAGATTAAAACTGTTAAAAATACATTACTCAACGGTCTGTTTTATACTATAGGACGCGGCATCAGCTACACTCTTTTGGCAACTTTGATTTATTTCGGCTTATCGTCTTTTCAGATCTCAAATATATTTCAGGGCTGGGGAGATAAAGTTTTAGGTCCCGTTTTGGTTATAATCGGCTTGATAATGTTTGGGGCTATAAAAATCAATTTTGGAACTAAAAATGAAAAAATAGAAAAAATTAAAGAGTGGCTGGCTTCAAAAGGATACATTGGCTCGTTGCTTTTAGGCATTTTGTTCGCATTGGCTTTCTGCCCTTACAGCGGAGTTTTGTTTTTTGGTGTTTTAATTCCGCTGGTTTTGAAGTCGCCCGAAAGCTTACTGCTTCCGCCATTATTCGCTCTTGGCACGGGACTGCCGGTAATTATTTTTTCATTTCTAATCGCTTTCAGTATGCAAAAAGTCAGCAAAGCTTTTCAAATCACACAAAAGATTGAAAAAATTATGAGATACGCGGTCGCTTCAGTATTTTTAATCGCCGGAGTTTATTATTTGCGGTATTTAGTAAAATATTTAATCAATTTATAGCATTATGAAAGATAAAATCATTATCCCAACAATTTTATTTATTGGGGCTATTGTCGGATTTCTCACTTTAACCAACATGAAGCAAGACAGTAATTCTGTTATTAATGAATTGTTGGATCAAGAAAAAATTAAAATCGCCGCTTGCCCGACTTGTTTTGAAATCACAAAAAATATCAATACTGACAAATACGAAATTATCAAAACGGCCTCCACTGCTGAAAGCCTATCTTTGTTGCAGGAGCGAAAAGTTGATATGATCTTGGCCGGCCGGACACTCAAACCCGACGAACCGCAAATGGACGGACTTTTAATAAAAGAAGGATATTCTTTTTTAAGCGATAAAGAAATTACTATTTATTTTGACCAATTGAAAAACCAGACAATTTATACTGATTTAGATATAGAAGATATTAAAAATGTTTTATCATTGCAAAAAATTGAACAGGTTAATAATGTTTATAATTATTTGGACAAAGGCATTGTGATTACATCTTGGGAAAATACCGATTACGCGCGAGCTAAAATCACCCATATATTGAAAACGAACGGAGAAAGATTTGAATTATCCCGCCGGCCGACAATTTATTGTCCGCATATCTGCGGTCAGGAAGCGCGAGAAATTGCTTTATTATTAAATAAATAAGACTTTGTACTTAAACTTAAAAAATATGGAAAACAACAAAAAGGTTTTAGTTTATTCTACTCCCGACTGCGCTTACTGCTACACCCTAAAAAGTTATTTGCAAAACAGGGGAATAGAATATAAAGAAATTAATATTTACGAGGATGAACCGGCAAGAAAAAAGATGGAAGAAATATCAGGGCAAAAAAATGTGCCGGTAACAGTTATTGATGATGAAGTTGTCGCCGGCTGGGATAAAGAGAAAATAAATAAACTTTTGGGTATATAAATTATGAAAGACTTAATAATTATTGGCGGCGGCAATGCCGGGGTTGAAGCGTGGTTAGTTTGCCGGGCAAACAGATTGTTATTGCCTGCGGTCAGGGTGCTTCCGCTTTATTATCAGCTTATAAATATTTAACTAAAAATTAATTTTAATAACAAAACTATGCTTAAAAAAATCTTATTTTCTTTATTCTTTTTTGTGTTATTAGTCGTCCCAGCGCAAAATATACTGGCTAAAGCCACCAGTGATGTTAACATTTATTTTTTCTGGGCTCACGGTTGTCCGCATTGTAATGATGAGAAACCGTTCTT
>CAYPQL010000080.1:0-3323 GCA_964412905.1 uncultured Candidatus Saccharibacteria bacterium | reverse complement strand
ATAAAAACCGAGTTTTTAAAAAAGCTCGGCTTTTTTATATCCCAACTATCTCCACAATCTTATTGCGCGACACTTCGCCTTTGATAATTTTCACTTGCGATTTTGCAACCTTGAAATAATCAGCCAATAATTCAATTACTTTTTTATTCGCCTTGCTGTCTTCAGGAGGCGCCGTGACATAAACTTTATAAGAATTGCCATTAAACGCATCTATGCCTCCCAATGCCAAAACTTGCTGTTTTTCCACCTTATTTTCTTTAGCATGCGGCGTGATATGGCAAATTATGCGCATAAATTAAAAAAATAATTTTTTGTTACTTTAAAAACAGCTTCGCCAAGCGAATTTCATCATAAGAATATTTTTCTCCTAAAAATTCAAAAACCGGCTTGAGTTTTTCATCGCCGCATTTTTCAAGCGCTGTTTTTATTTTTTCAAATTTCTCCGGCGGCGGCTTTAGATAGGCAATGTCAATATTTTCGCCGGCTTCAAGAAGTTTTTCAATGTGGCTCGCGATTGTGCCTTCCGTAAATCCTTCCTCTTTAGCGATTGCAGGCAATGGAAGTTTTTGCGAAACCATTTCTTTTGTCTTGGCATATCTTGTTCTCCCCGCTTTCACCATCCTTTTAATTTTATTGATTCTTCTCTCTCCGCGATCGGGAACTTCCAAGAAAGAAATATTATTTTCTTTCGCGTAATTATTTATAACTTCCAGAAAAACGCCTCCGAAGCTCTCTAACTTTCTGCTCCCTACTCCTTCAATTCTTGAAAAATTATTTTTATCATTCGGAAAATAATGCGCCATCTCTTGAAAGGAAACATCACTGAAAATCATAAACGGCGGGACACCTTGCTTGTCCGCGATTTGTTTTCTTAAAGCGCGCAATTTTTCAAAAAGCCCGCGATCATATTCTATTTCTTGCCTTGAAACATTTTCATACAAATTCCTAGAATATTCTTTGGCTTTTGAAATTTCCAGCGATTCTTTTTGTTTGAGAAATTTAATTCCCTTATTTGTAACTGAAAGCGTAGGATATTTTCCTTCGCTTACTTGGAGAAGATTCAGAGTAACAAGCGACCTCATAATATTTTTCATTTCGTCTTCCGTAAAATCGGAAACAATGCCAAAAACAGAAAGCGTGTCATGCCCGTTATTGACAATCTGTTCAGTCGGTTTTCCTTTAAGAACATTGATGAGATATTTTTTTCCAAACCTATTTCCCGTTTTAATGGCGCAAGAAAGTATTTTCTGGGCTATTTCCGTCGCGTCAAACTTCACCTGCGGCCGCAGGCAGATATCGCATGCTCCGCAGCCGGCGTTTTCGCCGTCAGTATTTTCGGGAAAAATATATTCTTCTCCAAAATAGCTTAAGATAAATTTTCTTCGACATCCCGTCTGCTCGCAATATTCTATAATCTGATCCAGTTTTTTCAAAGCGCCGCCGCGCTCTTTGTCATTCTCAACTTGATCAATGAAAAAATCATGTTTTCTCCTGTCGCCATAAGAATAAAACATCACGCATTCGCTCGGCAGTCCGTCTCTCCCAGCCCGCCCGACTTCCTGATAATATCCTTCCAACGTTTTGGGAAATGTATAATGAACAACGAGACGAACGTCCGGCTTGTCGATTCCCATCCCGAAAGCGATGGTGGCAACTATAATTTGCGCTTCGTCTTTGATAAACAGTTCCTGATTTCTTTTTCTTGTTTCGCTGTTAAGTCCGGCGTGATACGGCAAAGCGTTAAATCCTTCCAGCTTCAAGTCTCCCGCAATTTGTTCCGTGTCTTTACGAGAAAAACAATAAATAATCGCCGATTCGTTTTTATGCTTTTCAAGAATGCGGACAATCCTGTCAAAGGCGTTTTTCTTCCTGGTTATAAGAAAAGAAAGGTTTTCCCTGTCAAAACTGGAAACGCATATTTTCGGATTATTCAAAGAAAGCTGTTCTATAACATCCTCGCGGACTTTTGCCGTTGCGGTTGCTGTAAGGGCGATAATCGGAACCTGCGGAAATTGCTTTCGGAAGATTTTTAAGTTGCGATAATCATGGCGAAAATCATGCCCCCACTCGGAAATACAATGCGCTTCGTCAATGGCGATTAAATCTATTTTCAACGATTGCAAAAATTTCTGAAACAACTCCAGCGCCAGCCGCTCGGGAGCCAGATAAAGAATCTTGACTTTCCCCTCCAAAGCATTTTTCTGAATTTGAACAATTTCAGAATAAGGCAAAGATGAATTTATATATTCCGCGGCGATTCCATTGGCTTTTAAACCGTCCACCTGATCTTTCATCAAAGCAATTAAAGGAGAAATAACTAAGGTAATCCCCTCAAATTTCAAAGCTGGCAACTGATAGCACAAAGACTTCCCGCCCCCGGTCGGCATCAAAACAAAAGTGTCCTTTTTATTCAAGACATTATTAATAATCTCCTCCTGCAAAGGACGGAATTCATCATAGCCGAAATATGTTTTAAGAAGTTGTTTCATTTTAAAAATCTATTATGCTGCCAGTATGATAATACATATTACCATACTATAATCATACTAATCATTTTAAATCAAAATTTTATTTTTTAATTCTTGATTCGAAAACCATGCTTATAAACTTATTTTAAACTAATCCAACGGGCTATAGTCTTGGCTAATTGCGCTTTATGATTATCAAATTTATGATCAGCGCCTTTAATAATTTCGTATGAGAAATCCGGTTTATATTCTTTTAGTATATCTACTGCTCTTTTAGCGTCGCCCCATGCATATTCATCCTTTTCTCCATATACAACCAGCATTGGTTTAGTAATGGACTTGAAATAGCGGAAAAGGGGCTTACGGGATAATTTTACTTTTTTAATTACCTCATAAAAGGGAAATACATTATAATCTCCGTCAGGATTTGCAATATCATAAAAACCTGTATAAGAAAATATAAAGTCATAAGGCAGTAATTCGAGCATAATTTCTTTTCCACGGCCTGTTTTTATTTTTTCTCTTGCTCTGGATAATAGTTTTCTAAATTTGACTTTACCAAGCAGATTGTAATAAAATCCGGCGTCATCCCCGCTTGAAAGCAAAACATATTTTGCAACCTTATTTTTTGGTTTATAAAAATTGTACACGCATATCTTATTGGCTCCGGTAGAAGCCCCAATAAGATAAAACTTTTTATAACCCAGCTTTTGAAGAAAACTAATGGCACCATCAATATCTTCTACACACTCCTTAATTTTCTCGTACGCCATGCCAAATTGTTTTCGCTCTATCTTACCATGCTTCTTTACATTGAGTTTTTTAATTAAATGGGCGCCGCGATTATTGAAAAAT
>CAYPQL010000079.1:0-3433 GCA_964412905.1 uncultured Candidatus Saccharibacteria bacterium | reverse complement strand
ATTGATAAAACAAAAGCAATAAATGTACTCTTTTATATTACTGCAGCAGTATTTATTATGGCAGTAATAATTAGCGGGGCAATGACAATACTGAAAATGTTTCCCGCGTATCTAAATACCTTTGCATTTGCGTTTTCGGTAATCGTTTCTATTCTGGGAATAGTAACGGCTTATCTTATACGCAAATCAGCACCGGCAAAAACTTTAACATAGTTCGGATCAAACCCGAACTTATTTTTTTAACAATTCCAAAACTTTTCCGGCGCCGCGGTTGATAAATAAAATGGTGTCGGTTGACCTCAAGTTTTGCTTCAGATATTCGGCGATTATTTTGGCGCTGTTTCCAATCTTAATATCTAAAGCCGAACCGCTGTTTTCACGGGCGCCTGCTTTAATTTCGTCCATATAATAATCGTCTGTAAGTATCAGTTTTTGGGCAATTTTAGAAATTTCCTTTCCCAATCGTTTGTGGACCGTCCGCGCCGCATCGCCCAGTTCAATCAGTGAAGACATCACAATAATTTTCCTGCCTGGCCGGTCTTTCAGATAATCTATTCCGGCTATCACTCCGTCGGGATTGGCGTTATAAGTATCGTTTATAAAAATAGAGCCGTTTGGTCCGGCGCAGGAAAAAAACGTATGCGGAAAGTGATTTATTCGGCGCAGTATTTCAGAAATTTCCTTTACGCCCAGGCCGAAATATTCCGCGGCGGCGATTGCCGCTAATGCGTTGGAAACATTGTGCCGGCCGATTAAATTAATTTTAAAATCCTGTATTTGCGCTCCGTTTACCCGCCTAAGTTTTTCTTCAAAAAATTTTGGCGGGCTTACCGTTCTGAATTTAGGATGGCCGCTCAAAACATCAATGTCAACTGCCGAAATGTCGGCTTTCGCTTCTGCGGAATATAATTTTTTTTGAGCAGAAATTTTTCTGGCCTCAAGCCCTTTTTGGATATTTTTATCTCCGATGTTTAAAATCGCAAGTCCGTCTTTTGGCAACAATTCAATAAGTTCAAATTTAGCGGCAATCGTGTTTTCAATATTTCCAAAAAGCGCCAAATGCTGTTCATTGACAGCGGTTAAAATACCGATTTTAGGTTTCACTATATCGCAGATTTCTTTGATTTCTCCCTTTTTATACGCGCCCATTTCCGCGATAAAAATTTGATGTTCGGCGGTTAAGTCCCTCAAAATCAACTGCGCGATTCCGATAGCGGCATTGATATTGGCGGGCGTCTTAAGAATCTTGTATTTTTTTTCCAAAATCCTTGCTCAAATTTCTTTGGTGCCTGACTTGCCATAACTGCCGGTAATGCCGACTACGGTCAAATTTGGAAATTTAGCGATTTTTTTCCTGGCTCTTTCGATAATTCGGCGCTTAAAAATATTGCTTATAAAATTTAAAACTATAACAAGCAAAAAAATTACCAAAGGCAGCGTCAAAATTAAAAAATAGAATCCGCTTACTTGGAAACTTAGTTTCCAAACGGAAACTAAGTTTCCAAGTAAAATAATCGGAAGCAAAACACCGGCCATAAAGGCGCAAAAAAATATCAACAAAGATTTGATGGTGAATTTTGGCATCTTATTTTGCCGCAAAGAAGAATAACCAATAAGCGCCAAAAGTGAATTTTTAAAACCAATATCCTGAAAATGCGCCCGCATTCTGTCCGTGCGGTATTCTTTCAACTGCCAAAGCCATACCCAATAAAAAATTTGCTTGGCAATCGCCAAATAGAAAATTATAAAAAGAAAAATTTTGATGTCATTGACAAGCATATATGATTTGATGTATAGTATTTTTAAGGAGGTGAAGAATGAACCCGTTTAAAATAAGATTGGAAAAAATACTTCAAAAAGCCAAAAAATTACCGCTGGAGAGTAGAAAAAGTATACCGCCTGAAGAAATACCGAATTTGGCGAAAATGTCAAGAGAAATAAACAAGCAATCACTCTTATGTGGAATTCCGCCTGCAATTATTCTGACATTGGCGATAATGGCATTACTCTCTGGTAAAACTATTATCGGCTCAGCATTAATGGTGTTGGGAGTAGGAGCATTAGTGCTCTCAACAATAAAATTGAAAAAAATTGCAGATCAATGGGTTGAAAAAATTTTGACCTATTGCGAAATAAAATTGGGAATAATGGATTAATTATCCATTATTTTTTTATAAACTCCGTCACAATTTTAGCGTACACCGAAAATAACTTGTTTTCATTTTAAAAATGCGTTATATTATTTTAGGAGGAAAATAAATGGAGATAATATTGCGTCTTAAAACAGCGATAAGCGCGGTAAAAAGTAAAATCGCGTATATAATTTTAGACAAAATAATATTTTTTTCCTGCACTATTATTATAATAATTTTAACTTTCTCGTATTACGTTATAAAATGCGCGGGCAAAAAAATTAAACGAAAACTTTCCGGATAAGCGGCGAATTCAGCCATTATCCGTTTTTTTTATAAACTCCATTACAATATTAGCAAATTTTTCAGGATATTGATAGGGTAAGGAGTGATTGGCGTTGAAAATAATTTTGAATTTTGAATTTTGAATTTTAAAATGCATAAATTTTCCATCGCTTAATGGTGTTGATTTGTCCTTTCCACCCCAAACTAATAGTGTCGGAGTTTTTCCGCCTGCGGCGGATCCCTGCCCGCCGGCAGGCGCGGCGCCGAAGGCGGAAATTTTCTCCAAAAAGGGCGCCAAATCCTCGGCTATAATTTTTTTAAAGGTTTCTTTCATTACACCATGCGCCTCATAATAATCTTTTTCGCGAATAATTTTATAAAGTAATTTTTGCGCCGGCTTTTTAAAATAGTTGATTAGCGGCAAAGAAAAAATAACTTTTCCGCCTTTTGCTAAGGCAAAAAATAATTTTTGTTTTATGGTTGGAGGATGTTTGATGCCGGCGGCTCCGGTTAAAATGAGTGCTTTTAATTTTTCCGGATATTTAGCCGCGAATTTTATGGCAATTCTGCCGCCGAACGAATGGCCGATAAGGATAATCTTTTTACTTGGAAGCTCGGCTTCCAAGTTGGACTTGGAAGCTCGGCTTCCAAGTTGGACTTGGAATTCTTTTATAAATTCAACATAATCATTAACTTCCCACGCTTCCGGCGGATTATCGCTTTTGCCGAAACCGGGCAAATCCGGTATAAAAATCGTAAATCGTAAATCGTAAATCGTAAATCTAAGTAATTCTTTTGCGGTTTCTGTATATTTGTCAGAACTCACACCCCAGCCGTGCAATAAAATAATAGGGATGTTTCCATCGCCGATTTGCTTATAGTTTATCTTTAAACCATCAATTAAAATCTGCTTTTCTTCAAACTTGACATAATTCATAATATTATAGTATTCTAAAAACGGAGGACGAGCAATGAATAAAATAAACGATAATAAAAAGAATTACTTAGATTTACGA
>CAYPQL010000078.1:0-3503 GCA_964412905.1 uncultured Candidatus Saccharibacteria bacterium | reverse complement strand
TAAATGGCTTGTTTAAAGAGAACTTTAGAAGACTATTTCAACAGAAACTAAGTATATAAAAGAACAAACGCAATATTAACCGGTCAATCAAGACCGGTATTTTTTTATTCCTCTTTTTCCGCCTTAGAATTTTGAAAACTGTCTTTTTCTCATTGCGGCAATTGATTGAATTTCTCTTTGATTTTTTTGAAGTTTTTTATAGAGGCGGTTTGGGTGGGGGTTTGGATAATTGAAAGATATTTGAAGAAACTTAAAATTGTTAGAAAATCAACAATAAATCTAAAAACAAAAGAATGATACTATATTAAGTTCTTATTTTTTTATTACCTTTTCCAAATCGTTTATTACTTGACCAAATTTTTTATCAAATAATTTGTCAATTTCCGCTTTGCTGCCAACTAATCTTTCAAAGATTGGGTTGGCAAAAATATCATCAACCGTAACTTCTTTTTTTTCTAATTTATTCGCGACAAAAATATCTTTTATGCGCCTGAGTGTTTTTATTTGATTATCCGTAAAATTATATGTATCAATATAGCTATTAAATCCTTTTTCTATTCTTCTTTTTATGCTAGGTATTTTTTTGATTCCGAAGGCATGTAAAAAGAAATCCCAAATAGTTCCTTGCGGGAAGTCATAAATTTTCTGCAATTGTCCTTCATCAAGATATACTTCCGGATTTTTTATTAAATCTTTTATTATTTCAATTTCTTTATCCGTTGGCTCATAATCAGGATTATTTTTTGCTCTATCTCTAAGTTTTAATATTTCGGTTTTCTTCGCGCCACACAGTTCGTCTTCAAAAATATTTTTTGCCTCCCCTATTGGAATGTTGTCAATTACTTGAATCTTATCGCCATGTATAGAAACTCTTTGAATTAAATTTGCCGGGTCGGGATTATCAATAATACCTTGTTTAACATCCCAATGCTTTCCCGATCCCTCTCCTTGGCTTGTTGTCCCGTCAGGCATTAAAACAATCTTTTTGTTTTCTTTTAAAGTTCCTTTTCCATTATCTTCCATCCGCTTGCATAATCCCACAAAATCCAACACCTTGAAACTAAATTTACCGGTCTTTGGATCAAGCCTTGTTCCTCGACCAAGCATTTGAATATATTTGCCAACTGACTTTGTTAAAGCGGAAAAAGCGATATATCTTACGCAAGGAATATCAACGCCCGTGCTCATTATATCAACAGATACGGCAATATATGGTTTTTTATTCGGCTTTTTAAACCATGTCTTTAAAACATGATTCATGTCATTGTTCAATGATATAATTGGCTCCGCATAACGAGTGCCGGGCTCATTGCTATTGTCCTCAAAAATTTTATTTAATTCGTTGGCAAGCATTTGACAGTGAGACTGGCTAACCCCGAATAATATTATTTTCTCTCCAAAAACAGTATGATTTTTTATTTCCTCTGCCACTCTGCGTATTTGTTCTTTGGCTAAATACTTGCGATTTAATTGTTCTAGTTTAATATTCTTTTTGCCGTCAAGCATTATTTTTTTCTGTTCATCCGGATCAAATACATAATCGAATTCCACGCCCTTTTCTTCGGCTAATTTAGTAAGGTAGGTTTTGATTTCTATCACCTTATATGGAGCTGAGAATCCGTCCTCTATCGCTCGCTTCATCCCAAATTCATAATCCGGCTTGCCGCTTTCACAGCCAAAAAGTTTATATGTATCAATTATCGCCAAATCCTCTTCCGAAATATTCTTTCCCTTTTTAGCAACCGCCGTGCGCGGAGTGGCCGTTAGTCCTATCCGCGGACATAAAAAATGATCAAAAATCAATTTCCGATTTATATTTATGGAGCGATGGCATTCGTCAACAATAAGCAGATCATAAAAAGTATTTGGAATATCCTTATAAATATTTTCCAGAGTATCAACGACAACGACATGAATATTCGCGTGTTTATTTATGTGAAAATTTGAACCGCGCAAACGCGTTGAAACATAGTCTTTGCTTATCAAACTAAAGCCGTCGTCAAGCGCTTGCCGGGCAAGCATAATTCGGTCAACCACAAATAAAATTTTTCTCGCCATTCCGGAATCCAAAAGCGCTTTAGTCAGAGCAACCGCTGTGCGCGTCTTTCCAAGTCCTGTTGCCATATGCACCAGCATTTTTTGCTTGTTTTGCCTGTATTTTTCAATCAAAGTTTCAATGCACTCTTTTTGATAATACCGTTCTTTGCCGACTATTTTATCCATTCCGCCGGCAATGGAAGTGTCAATAATTATTTTTTTGGCATAATTCTTTTTTCGTTCTTGTTCCGCCTTTACTTTCATTTCTTCCAGCGCCATAAAGCTTCTTACTCTGCGAAATTCGCCGGCATCCAAGCCCTTCCATGCCGTATCATAAAACAAAATTCTTTCCGCCGAGCAAGCATAAAGAAATCGCGGTTTTAAAATTTGATAATAAAGCGAGCGAAGTTTTAATAATCCTTTTTTCTCATCTTCAAGCTTATTTTCAATCACCGCGATTATGTCGCCGTTTAAATCAGTCAAAACAATATCCGGCTTTACGCTTTTTTTGCTTTTAAATTCTTTTTGCTGTTCAGAGGTTAGCGGATATTCCGGCTGATATAACAAAGTATCCCCGACTTTCCAGCCGAGTTTTTCCAATTCTTTGATAACTTTTAAATCCGTTGATGTCGCTTCGTTGATTTTCATATTCGCAGATTATTTATTTACTTTTTAATCTTTTGCGTTCCGGCAAAATTTTAAAATTATTTCCACTCACTACTTTTTTGCCGGTTTTTTGCTCTAATTCCAGCCGCGCGTTTTTGGCGATGCGGCCGCCTTTTCTTGCCGGAGTTTTATTTTCTTCCAAACCTTTTGATTCCATTGTTTCCGCGATTTGGCGAGTGGAAAGTTCCGCAAGCGCCGTAAAAATCAGCTCGGCGTCGGACATATGATCGCGCAGATTTTCCGTTTTTAGATTTTTCAAACTTTTATGTTCCTTGACCGACAAATCGCTCCATTCCTGATGAATAATATTCGTTAAAATAGCGTATTCATCTTTTTCTCTAACCTCATTATCTTTCCAATAATCCGTCAGCTTATTTCTGATTTCCTGCCCCATCATTCTTTGCTGTATCCATTTTTGGCTTCGTCCCATTTTTTGCCAATAATTTCTTGATCTATCTAACGCTTTTTCCGGATCATTTATTTCTTCTATTCTTTCATAACCGACCCGCGCCAACCAAAGCTTAATCGGCTCGGCTTTCGGGCTGGGCACGGACTGAACAAGACGCAACAGTGTTTCCACATCGGCGGCATCTGTCGCATAATATTTACCATCAGAAGCCATCATTTTCAGTTGGTCACATTTTGTGACGACCTCGCTTCCTTCTTCTTTCAAGCGGTTTTTTAGCGTTGTCCAATAACTTTGCGCTTTTTTATGTTCCTGCTGGTTTGTTAAGATCGCGATAATATCGTAACTATTCAGTTTCCCCCAAAAAAATGATATAATAACCGTATAATAATCG
>CAYPQL010000077.1:0-3582 GCA_964412905.1 uncultured Candidatus Saccharibacteria bacterium | reverse complement strand
CAAAAATTTCTCGTTCAGTGATATATCTGTCTAAATCTATTTGCAAAAGTATTTTCTCTGTTTCTTCAAGCGTGAGCGTGCTGTTTTCAATAGCATTGGAGTTATAAACTTGTTCAGCGACTTCCGCCTCGCTTAATAACTTAATAAGCGATTCTTTCCCGCTAATTGCGTTGTAATATCGCTTTCTTAAATCATTAATTTTACTATAGATATTTAATGTTTTTGCCATAAATTTATGGTTCATCAATTATACTTAAACTATACGCCTTTTTATGATTTTGTCAACATAACAGTGGAAAAGTATCTTTTTTGCTTGTTTTTCACGATTATACCTTTAAAATTAATAATCTCGCAAAGATTTAACAGCTTTTTATATCTGGAATCTAAAAAACCAATTCTACTCCAGCGGATTTTTGTGAGGATAAAGGGCGGGAGATTTATAGACGCTGTAGAATTTTTTCTCAAATAATAATTTTTCATTCTTATCGTAAACTTGCTGCGTCCACACGGATTTCATTGAACCGTCGGGCTGTTTGTCGTAAATAACAGGCCCTATAAGATTTACTTTTCGCCCGTCGTCAGAGCCGTAAAAATCAAAGAAAAGTTTATTTCCTTCAATTCTGGTTTGAATGAGAATATAAGCGGGCGTGTTGTTTTTGAAGCTTAAGTCAGGGTGGGGCGGATAGATCGTCGCGTCCGTTCCTTGAGGATCATAATACTTAACCGGATAAGCGTGGTTTTTTCTTTCGGTGATTTCCAGCCCCGCTTGAACGGCGGCGCGGAAAGCGGTCGTGGAAACTTGGCACAAGCCTCCTCCGTATTCCGGAACCGTTTCACCTTTTTTGATGACGAGCTCCGGCAAATATCCTTCTCTCGGCCCCACATCGCCGAGAGCTTCGTTGAAAGAAAATTCATCTCCGGGGCCGATTAGAATTCCTTGAAATCTGGCGGCGCCAACCGCGATGTTATGTTTTCTGTTATTGGGCGAGCCGTAAAAATTAGACTCTCCCGCGGCAAGAAGCGCGATTATGCCCATATTATCAATGCTTTCGGTTGTGATTTTAGGCTGGACTTTTTCAGTAATCAGCTGAACTTCAATTTCCGTTTCGGAATCATTTTTATAATTTTCTTCCGCAAAAATGATTTTTTTGATTTCATCCGTATTTTTTTCAATGTCCAGAGAAATTCCTTCATGGCTCAGGGAAAATATTTCTATTTTCCCCTTTTTAAATTCAAGCTGGGCGTTGACCGGTTCGCGATTTATCTGCGGAACAAGACTTAAAAGATAATCTTTAATTTTCTCTTCGTTAGCTTTTATGCCGAGAATTTTCTCGGATTTATTATCCAAATTATCTATGGATCCAAAATCAATCCATAAAACAAAATCTTCTTTTATGACTTTCCATTGGCTGGAATTATATTTGAGAACGATTTTTTTCGCCAATAAATTATTCGCCTCGGAAAGCGCTTGATTATTTTTATCAATATTCACTTCGGAATCTTTCCGGGCAAGTTCTATTTGAATTATCTTATTTTCAAGTCCAACAATATTTTTTGAAATATCACCTTTCAATTTATTTATGTCAATCACCATTCCTGATTCTGCCGAAATCGGAATAAATTCATTTTCGTCATATTTATAGCTGAAGTTTTTCGGCGGGTTTTCTATTTCCGCCAAATTTTCTTTTATATGGTCGCTAAATTTATTTTCGTCAATTTCATAAACAAGCGGGATGTTCATATCGTTTCCATAAGTATTTATTCTGTCTTTCAGATTTTCAATCGCGCTATTTCTGTGCCCGTAAACAAAAGCGTTGGAAATAATTTCTTCCGCGCTTATATTTATGCCGATTTCTTCAAAGGATATATTATAAGACGAATTTTCATAAGCAAGACCAATCCCCTTTTCCTGAAAACTTTTTAATTTTTCTTTAAGTTTATTTTCCGCTTCTTTTTGTGTAAGTCCTGAATAATTTTCTCCGTTTATAAACACATTCGGCAAAATTTTGTCGGAATATTTTTGATAATCAAAATAACCCGCAACTCCGATTGAAGCTATGGTTAAAAATATTATAACCAGTATTATTATTTTATTTTTTTTCATTTTTTATAAATTTATTTTTTTATATCTTTTTGTCATACTGTAAAAGTTTGTCATTCCCGCGAAGGCGGGAATCTAGGATAAATTTCACTAAGCATTGGTTTTATAGTGAAAGCTTTGAAAACAAATTAGCAATAATGTCCTGTGATATTTAAACGGTTATAATGTTATTTTAGCAACGAGGATATTTCGCATGGATTCCCGCCTACGCGGGAATGACATTGGCGAGAAGCGCAAGCGGATCAGTTTTTTATAGACTTTGCGCATTTAATAATCTAATAATATTACCCTCATTCTATCTCATTTTTCACCGCTTGGCTAATGATTTCGAAGGAGTAGCCCTTGGACTGCAAATAGGACATTATTTTTTGATTAGTTTTGTTTTTGTCGCCTTTGCCGCCTATAATCCTCAATTTCTTCTCCGCCAATTTTCTCGCCGATTCAATTTCTTTTTCCTCGCTGATCAGCTCTTCTGTTTTTTCTTCTATTATATCTTCCGCCACCCCCCTTTCTTGCAGTTCTTTCTTAATCAAAAATTTTCCGCGCGGACTGAAGCTCATTCTGTCATTAATATAACTTTCCGCAAATTGCCGATCATCAAGATATTTATAACCTTTCAATTCTTCCAAAATTTCCCCTATAACATTTTCTTCAAACTCTTTTTTCCTTAATCTTTCCGCAATCTCAAAAACCGACCTTCTTCTCAGGCTAATAAGTTTCATCGCGAATTTCATCCCCTCGTTTTTAGTTTGCATATTTGTATTCTATCAAAAATTACCGTTTTTTGCCAATTTTTGTAAAAAAATAAAGGAGATATATTATTTATCTCCATAAAAGTCTAGCGCTATCTTTTCGATAAAAGGAATGATGTTTCCTGATATCTTATTAGCACTTATTTTTTTTAAAGCGCTAATAAATGTTAATTCCTGATTGGGATACCATAAACCAGGCTCCCATGCGCTTTTCTTTTTTTGATTTAAACTGTCTGCGATTATTTTTAACAAATCTTTGTCTGAAACAAAGACATCTGTCTTTCCTGGCTTTATAAGAATTATTACTTCTCCTTTTTCCGGTTTCGCGGTGGAAAAAGAATTGTCTGTTTCTTCAAATTTTATTTTAAAAACAGTAGTATTTTCTTTTTTTGCAGTTAGTTTAATTTCCCCTTCCTTTATTTCTGTTTTCTCAGTTTTTGTTTTACCGCTTCCACCAGTATTGTTTGAAATTGGATTGGCTAGCCAAACTCCTGGAAACTTACTGTTTCTACTGGTTCCTCCGATGATAATTTTTTTTATGCCACTATCTTTTTCTTTCATGACTCTCCTCCTTTTTGATTTTCTAATATTGGATAATGTAAATTGCTGAATAATTTTGTCGGCAATTACATTAACATTGTATTATACATAAACATATATCTCTGTCAATGTCTTGCACTCGCCCATGTTATACTTGACAGTATGGGAGAAATTATGAGAAGAAAAAAA
>CAYPQL010000076.1:0-3608 GCA_964412905.1 uncultured Candidatus Saccharibacteria bacterium | reverse complement strand
AAAGCCCCGCTGATTTAACGCGGATTAGAACGCTGATTTACGCAGAAAATAATGTCTTTACACATTAACTAAATAGCTCTTTTAAAACCGCTTTAGCGGATAAAATAAAAAAATAACAAGGAGGGGAATATGAGGTGATAGAATTGCTGAAATATTTGAAAGATTTTGTTGTTTATAATGTTGTTCAGAAGATTTTAGACATGTTGTTTTTTATCGCGCGCGGCGTTGGAATTGTTTTTGGAGAAATTTTTTATTTTATTGATAAAAGGAAGAAAGAAAAAGAAAATAAAAATTTGAATTTGAAAGAGAGGTGAGGGAGATGAGGAAGAGAAAATTTGCTTTTTTAATTCATCCACGGACGATTGAGGATTTTGGTCGTAGAGTAGGAAAAATATTAGGTATTGGCGAAAAATTGGGTATGAAATTTTTACCCAAAAAATTTTCTAAATGGGCAATAAAACATTTAAGAGGTCGATCAGGATTTACTATTTGTTCCCATTTTGATGTGCGAGGTGAAATTGAAGGATATTTAATAGCCGTGCTGTTAATAAGTAAACAAATGAAAGAATTGCCTCGCAGTTTTGTACAAAAAAGAATCATGGATGCAATTTTGTTTGCGCAAAATAAACTTAGAGTGGAAAGAATAGGATTAGGAGCGTATACGGCTCCAATGACAAATAGCGGGCAAACGGTAGTGAGCGATTCTCGCATAAAATGTTGTATTACTCACGGCGATTCCCTTTCCGCCACTTCTATTATTCCGGCATTAAAAAAATGTTTAGATATAAAAGGAGTTGAGATTTCTAATGCTACAGTGGCTGTGGTGGGAGCGTATGGATTAGTGGGTAGAGCGGCATCTATTCTTACATCTGAATTATTTCCTAAGAAAATAATTTTGACGGGACATAATATGAATAAGTTAAAAGCCATAGAAAAAGAAATATTCAGTTATAATTATACGGGTGATATTTTATGTTCAGATAGAAACACAGCGATTATAGAAGCGGATATCACAATTCTTGCTACTACGGCAAATAATACGATTATAGATCATCAGATGCTGAAAGAGAATAGTATAGTAATAGATATGGCTCAGCCCCATAATATGTCTGAAGAAGTTTGTGATGCGAGACCCGATGTCTTAAGAATTGACGGTGGTTATATGTCTATTCCCAATATTGATTTAAATTTTGAGATGGGTCCGCAAAAAGGCGTTTCTTTCGCGTGCTTTACTGAAACATTAGTTTCTACACTTATTGGCGATACTAGAAATCATGTTGGTCCGGTAGATATTAAATTCGCGAAAAGCATATGTAAAAACGCCGCGGAGTTAGGTTTTGTTTTAGCCCCTTTAACGAATTTTTCTAAACCAATTCTTCCTTTACTTGCGGCCGAGAACAAATTTGAACCCTTGTTTAGTACAGCAGTTGTAAGAAATTTAAAAATTTAAAAGGGGCATTTTTGTGCCTTTTTCTATCGGAGGAAGGAAATGGAAAAAGAAAGATATGATGTAATCGTAGTTGGTTCAGGAGCCGGCGGCAGTTCAGTGGCTCACGAATTGGCGAAGAGAGGCAAAAAAGTTTTAATAGTTGAAGCTGGTCCGATTGTAAAACATAGTTACTTAGGAAGTTTTTGGCATGTGGCAGTATTCCCGGGATATTATTATAAGTTGGCTGCTCTTAATATGTCGCAAGAACATACTACAATATATTGCACTTCAAATATAGGCGGCACAACTGTGTTTTCTTGCGGCAATATGGTAAGAAGTCTAGAAGAGGAGTTTTTATCTCTTGGCATCAATTTAAGACAGCCATTTTTAGAAGCTGAAAAAGAGTTAGTTGTAAAACTTTTATCAAAAAACAAGATTATTCATGGCTCCAAAGTAATTATGAAAGCCACCCAAAAGCTTGGTTATAAAATGATGCCCATGCCTAAAGCATATCAGCCGGGCATTAATTGCGAATTGTGCGGTAATTGTGTAGCGGGTTGTCGCCAAGGAGCTAAATGGGATGCTCGCTTATTTATAGAACAAGCGGTTATTAATGGCGCGACGCTTATATATTCCACAAGAGTAGAGAAAGTTTTATTTTCTAGCGGCGGTCGCGTAAGAGGCGTTCAATTAAACGATAAAAACGAGATAGAGTGTAATTTTGTAATTCTATCCGCCGGGGCGTTAAATACTCCTGTGATTTTACAAAAATCCGGTATTTCAGCCGGTCGCGGGTTGTTTGTTGATTTATTTAATGTTACATACGGGATAACAAATAATTTATCTCAACTTAAAGGCGCTTCAATGTCCGCAATCGCGCAATTCAATAAAAAAGGTTTTATTTTGTCTCCATTTATTGATCATTGGTCCCAACAGTTGTTTTATTGTCCGCCTTGGTGGAATATTATTCATCAATTTCCTCGATCAAGGATAATTGGCATTATGACCAAAATCGTCGATGAACGAGTCGGAAGTGTGGAAGTTGGTGGTTTAATAAAAAAAGCTCCGACCGAGCAAGATCATTTCCGGCTTAAAGCAGGATCTGATATTGCAAAAGATATTCTTTTAGAAATTGGCGCGAGGGATATTATTACCACTAAACATCCGCGCGGAGCTCACCCCGGCGGGACAGCGGCTATTGGCGAAGTTGTGGATAGCACATTTAAAGTATATGGATGCGAGGGATTATACGTTTGCGATGCCAGCATATTTCCTGTTGCACCGGGACTGCCGCCAATTTTAACAATTGTAGCATTGGCTAAGTGGCTGGTAAATCATTTACAAATTTAATAGGGTTGGAATTGTTTTCAGCAATTCAAACCCTATTTTTTTGCTTAAAAAGCTATAAAATGTTAAAATAATATCATGAATATTTTTGCTTTTTCAGGGTTATTAATAGGAGTAACCAGTTTTTTTCTGGGAGTTTTTGTATTTCTGAAAAGCAAGAATAATAAAACCAATAAAATTTGGGCGACTTTTTGTTTTGCAGTAGCGATATGGGGCATCGGTGGTTATAAAGTAGGATTAACTACAAATCCTTTCCAGGCTCTTTTTTGGTGGCGAATCACTTATATAGGAATAATTTTTATTCCTATTCTTTTTTATCATTTTGTTTATGAATTTTTAAAACTCCAAGCAAGAAAATTAGTCTATTTGTTTTATTTATTTGGCTTTTTCTTTTTAATTTTAGAATGGACTCCCCGGGCGTATTTATTTTTTGGCCAAAAAAATATATCATTACTTTTTAATTCATTATATTGGGTGTATCCGCCAGCTTTGTTGTTTATATTTTTTGTTTTTTCTTGGCTTGGTATCACGATTTATAGTCATTATGAATTGTATAAAGTTTTTAAAAAATCATTCGGTTTAAGACACGCGCAAATTAAATATTTTTTTATCGCAACAGCAGTTGGTTTTATTGGCGGCGGTACATGTTTTTTACCTTGTTTTGGCATTAACTTATATCCCATTTTAAATTATACCGTTCCTTTGTATCCCCTAATAATAACCTACGCCATTATCCGCCACCGCCTCATGGACATTAAATTTGTTCTGCGCAAATCATCGGTTTATCTTGTTTCTCTGTCAACAATTATTATTTCAGCAATAGCGGTAAAAT
>CAYPQL010000075.1:0-3770 GCA_964412905.1 uncultured Candidatus Saccharibacteria bacterium | reverse complement strand
CATCTCTAATTACGAATATTTCTAAATCCGCTAATTTGCTGGAAGATATAAAATTTTGTGTTTTTTCTGAAGTATTGGAATTAACCAATGGTTGGGCATATTTATTAAAAAATTCAGATTTGAAACATAGGGTTGATGAAATATTCGTAATTAGAGATGGAAAGAGAAAAGATAAAGAGAATAAACCAGTTAAGAAAAATTTAATAAATTTCAAAAAATATATTGAAAATTTTTTGACGAATTTTAAATAAACATATTTACTGTTTCAATTTCTTTCTCGCTTAAATTATAGAGATTATAAATCAGTTTGTCTATTTGGCTGTCAATTTCGTTAAAAGTCGCTTCATTTTCGGCTTCTAAAATTTTATTCACCAAAGCAACAATATCATGTTGCTGCTTTTTTGTCGGTCCAGCAACGGGCAAGCTGTAAAGATAGCCGATTAAGTAATGCAAATAACCTCCGGCTACATGAGTGCCTTTATAGATATTGGCATAGTAGTAGTGAAGCAATTTTGAGTTTAGGATGGCAAGAAAAAATTTCAGATCAAAATTATTTTTTAGGTTATCATTTAAAAGGGCGACAAAAAAAGTGTCTTTACAATAAAAACCTCTATCATCGTATGCGGCTCGCAATCTTAAAGCATTCTGGCAAATAATTAATTTTTTTTGTTCAAACAAGCTTTTTGGCGGCAATTGGTTTTTATATTTTTTTGCAAGTTTTTCATTGTAATCAATCCACCATCCGCCCCATTCTAATTTGTATCTTTTTATATCATCATTGCCCGCAAAAGACTTGCCGCCAATCAGTTTTTTCGCAAATTCAGATTGCGGTTTATTCGGGAATAAAAATTTTTCGCGCAATCCAGTAGCGTGAAACGAGATAGTCCATTTTACCGCGAGATAATTGTCAAGCGTTTTATATTTATCGCTGAGCAGCTTCACTAACAGGGAGTTTTGCTTTTTGTCGCTTGGTAGTATAAAAAATACCAAATCATCTCTTCTGTAAATATCTTGCCGTATTTCCCTGGTAATAAAACTTTTATTTTCAAGTTCCTTTGTGCTGGTAATTTTCTCCGCAGTTATAATTGTGTTATTTTTCGTTTTTTTATTCTTGACAATCAAAATAACGGGATATACTGATACATTTTCAAAAACTTCGCACTCAGATACATCTATTATCTCTTTCATTGAGTATTTATTTAGCAGTTTTTCTCGCATCTTTTTTGCGTAGTTGGCGATTAAAAATTTATTTGGAATAATGTACCCGAACTTGCCGCCATTTTTTAATAGACGCAGTCCTTTATCAATAAAACAAACAAATAAATCAAAAGCCCCGCTTGTTATATTGGGACAAGTTTCCGCGCAAAGTTTTTTTGTTTTTTTATCCATTTTTTTGGCTTCCAGATAAGGCGGATTGCCAACGACAAAATCAAAGCCATCGGAAAATTTACCGGCTTTATTTTTTATATCATAAATTTCTTGTTCTTCGGCGCTTAACAAAGATGGAGTTTCTATGGTATTTGTTTGAAATATTTTTATTTTTGGAACTTTATATTCAGGATTTTTTTGTTTTGCTTCAACGATTAAATCAAGCAGTTGTATTAGCATATTAGTTTCTGCAAGATAACAAGCGAAAGGATTGATGTCTAAACCATAGATGTTATTAATAACTTTTTTAATAACCAGTTCTTTATTGCCGTTTTTTTTCAATTTAACGATTAACCTTGTTGCGGCGCGTGTTGTAAAACCGCCCGATCCGCACGAGATATCAATAATTTTTTTATTCTCAATATTATTGGTATAACCAGTTTGATCCAAAATATAGTCAATAATGGCTTCTGGAGTATAAAATTGTCCCAGCCGCTTTCGTTCTTCGCGAGTTATAAACTGTTCGTATAATTTACCAAGTATATCGCGGTCAATCCGTGAAAAATCATACTTATTAAAAGTGTTTGTAATTTCTTGGAGCAAAAGGTCGCTGGGATCATACCAATCAAAAATAGTGTTTACAAAAATATGAGAGTAAATCTGCCGAGCTTTCTCTTTTAAGCCGCTTAATTGCTGTTTGTTTTGTATAATTTCGAAATCAAGCAATTTTTTATCTTTACACACCCACAAAAGCAGTAATTCATTTAAAAAAGTATAGGTTGTTTCGGTACAAAATTTATCTTGATCGGGATTATTTTCGGTTTTTTTCCATATATCAAATTCCTTGCTTGGTTTGAATTTATTTTTTATTTCACCGTGCGTTTTAACAATAAACTCTTTAAGTTCATCGCTAAAAGCAAATAAGTTCAGATTTTGATTCAGTGCTTTGCGCGTTTCGTAATTTCTCATTACTGAAATCACCTTGCCTTGTACAATTAGTTGCTTAACCGTGAAGGCAGGAATCGCTGGATTGGCGGGTTGTAATTTGAATCCGCCGGGAATTTTGTATATCTTTTTTAATGTGGCCTCGTTATCGTTTATTAACGCTACGATTGTTTCTCCGTTTTCCGCGGTATTTTGTTTTCTTATTATTACATTATCGCCATCAAAAATTCCCTCTTGTATCATGCTGTTTCCTTTGACACGAAGGGCAAAGTGTTCTCCTGATTTAGCGAGTAAATTTTTGGGCACTGTTATAATTTCGTATTCTTCAACCGCTTCAATCGGTGAACCGGCGGCAATAAAACCTTTTAGCGGTATTTCTATCGTTTTATTATTTTCTACGATTTGAACCCCCCTGATATTATTTGTTTTTTTGATATAGCCCTTTTTTGCCAATTTCTCAATATGTTCGTGTACGGTTCCAACCGCACGCTTAAAATGCCGGCCTATTTCTGCGATAGTAGGGGATACGCCATGTTTTGTGAGATAGAAAGCTATAAAATCAAGGACTTCTTTTTGTTTCTTGGTCAGCGTAGGCATATTATTTGATTAATTTTGGCAATTTTTCCTATGTTTATATTATACCCGAAAACTTCCCGAAAATCAAAATTAAGTTATCCACATTAAGTATTAAGATTGCAAGCGCAAATTACATTTGACTATTTTATTGTTTTAATTCTATAATTAAGAAGTTAAAATTTTTAACAAGGTTTTTAATATCAAATAACTGCTAACAAAAATATTATGGAACAAAATCCACAAGAGAATCAAGGCAATTTTAATCAAGACATCAAGCGGCTTGCCGTTGTGATAGTCATTGTGGCCGTTGTCGGCTGGCTGATTTTCAAAATTGATTCCGGCAGGCAAACTAACTCTAATCAAGCCAATCAAAATAACAACCAAAATATGGAAAATAAAATTACTGCGGAAACCGCCTACACCATTACTGATCCGGCTTTGCAGATTAAGCCGCCAACAGAAGAAGAGATATTGAAATATAATGCAGAAGCTGAAATAAAAACTGTAGTAATTGAAAACACCAAAGGTAAAATAAAATTAAAGCTTTATCCAAAAGAAGCTCCTTATACCGTGGCGAGTTTTATGCGGCTGATAGACAAAGGGCTTTATAATGGTCTGATTTTTCACAGGGTAATTGACGGGTTTATGATTCAGGGCGGGGATCCTTCGGGCAACGGCACTGGCGGACCCGGGTATAAATTCATTGACGAACTGAATCCTGACACTGCTTCGTATAAAGAGGGATATGTCAAGGGCGCGCTCGCAATGGCGAATTCCGGACCCAATACCAATGGCAGCCAGTTTTTTATAATGGTAAAGGACACTTCATTGCCGAATAATTATACTATTTTTGGCAAGGTAATTTTCGGACAGGAAGCGGT
>CAYPQL010000074.1:0-3862 GCA_964412905.1 uncultured Candidatus Saccharibacteria bacterium | reverse complement strand
TTTTATTTTATTCCGGCAAAATTTTTGTATGAATTATATCTATCACAAAGCATAATTATTATTTTAAAATTTTATATCAAAAGTTTCATTAAACCTCGCCCTTTTGCCGATCTTTTGAATTATTTAATGGCCCGCCTCTCTTAATTTATCAATGGAATAACCTTTAATATTCATAAAAGTGCTTAAAACAATATTTTTTCTCGCCATTTTGATTTTATGGTTCGTTTCTCTTTTGCAATCTCCGACAATCTTCCAGCATAATCTTTCATCAATAAGCTTAAATTTTAGGTTTTCGTTATTTGAAATGAGGGCGGCTATCGCTATTCCGTCTTCCATTCCTTCAAATTCTGTTTCGATTAAAGCGTCGTTCACTTTTACATATAAATGTCCCAGCTGATTATTTTTCTCTTCACAAATCTCATCAAATATTAATTTTTTCTTGTCTTTCCCGTAAACAAATTTTTTATTCCATAAAGCACAGGTATTCCAAGGAACTTGATACGCAATACCCACATTTCCATTTTGCAAATCTCCGTTTGAATATAACTTTACCTCACTGTCATTTAAAATATTATCTTTGAGACGATAGCCAACTACTATTAAATTATCACTATCATCAATTATTTTTATCATTTTGTCAATATATTTATTTTGCAGCCCAACTTCTTTGGAAAAAGTTAAAAGATGGAATTTGTTATTTTGATCTTCTCTTAATTTCTCAATAACAAGATTAAAGGCTGTCTGTCTTGTTGGATTGAGATCAAAAATTGTTTTTATTTTACCACTTTCGGTGTCTGGTATATTTTGATCGCAAATAATAAATATCTTTTCAATAGATTGATTATTTACAAATCGGTGTTCAATATCTTTTAAACATTTTTCATAAGAATTTTTATCTGTCCTTGTAGCTAGTATAATTTTGGGAGTAGTCATAACTGTTGTTAAAGTTTATTATTTTAAATTTTTATTCCAAAACAGACCCCGCAACATACGAATCTCTGTCGAAATTATTGATTTCGTAAATCGCATCCCAGTCAAGGTTAAATTTGGCAAATGCGGCGCTGGTTTTTATCCCGCGAACCAAATCGGAAGTAGTGAAAGAATCTACTACTGATTTATCAATCAAACTATTTTCCAGAGCCATTCCAATTTTACATTGTTTCGTCTATGGCTTTAATCACGCCCTTTTTCTCCAGTTCCAATAACGACTCGTAAATAAAATCTGCCGATTTTTTCTCTCCCTGACGGATAAACTCGGGAAAATAAATTTCTTTAAAAACCAAATTACGGCTATCAAAAGGTGGTCCGCTGAAATATTTTTTGTTTAAATTAAATATTTTACCCCCATTTCTTAATTTTACAATTTTCTCTTTTGGCAACCAAATGCCACCATAATAATAGATTCCGCTTTTATGCAAATTATCAGTAGGGTTGGTTAAATACCAAAAACCGATTTCTATAACGGACCAACTTCGTTTCTTGCTTTTCTTAAAACGTAAAATAAACGATGCCCATTTTTCAGAAAAATTTGGATCAGCAATTTTAAATTTATTTCTTTTGCAAAAATTGATAATACGCTGATCCTTTTTGACACATCTCAAAAAATCAAGAAATTTTGTATACAAATCTAAAAAATTGGTTTGGGATAATTTAATATCTTCCTTATTAAAACCTTGAAAGGGTTGCATATCTAATTCTTTCATAAAGTTTAAAAAATTATTTAAGAAATAAGATGTCAGATTATCGCATTTATTGGTTTTTATATAATTATCTACTATCTCGTATATCTGAAACCATTCGAATTGACCTAAAAATTTATCTTTATTGGTTTTAATTTCAACATCGTTCTGCTCTTGAGCGATAAAGCAAACATAACCGTGATTCAACCTTAAATACTTTTCAACTTGACCAAAATCTTCCTTTCCGTCTTCGGAAAAATATCTATTTTCCTGTGCTTTTAATTTTACCTCGACAAAAATTTTTTTGCCGTTTTTATCGGTTATTTCCAAATCAATTATGGAATTGCCATATTGCACCTGGCTTTTTATTTCAAAGGGAGGTACGAATTCCTTGCCATTTCCGATGAATTTAACGAAACTACCGCATAACTTATTGTCAAGAGTCAGAATAAACCTCAGGCTTTCTGTAAAGAAATTTTCTTCCGGCGTTATGTTCGGCTGCGGTTTGTATTTGAATAAAGAACTAAAAATATTATTCATAAAAATAGATTAAAAAAACAATACTTCTCCGCTCATTGTCCGGACTCTTCCTTTAATATCACATTTCGCACCACGACATTGCTTTTTTTAAAGCGATTGACGGCGGAAATTGTTATTTTGTTCAGCCCGGGAGAAAGATTGACATATTGCGAAATTTTTCCGTCTTCTTTCAGTCCGATAATTTGCCCGTTAATTGAAACTTGGGCCGCGGAATCTTTGACTTCGCCGCTTACCAAAATTGGCGCGCTTTCCACTACGGAATTATCCAAAGGCGAATCAATTATAAGCTGCGGCCCCTTGAAAACCGAACTCACATGGTAGGCCAAAAAGGATGAAAACAAAATCAGTATTATGCTTATGGCGAAAAGGGTGATTTTTTTGGGAGTAATGATAAAAGTCGGATTCTTGGCCAAATTTAAGGCCGGAAACCTGCCTTTGTCAATATTTTTCCTAATGCCCTCTTCTTTTTCATAAAGCAGTAAAAAGCTTTTCTGGTCCAGCTCGTAAAATTCCGCGATTTTTTTCAGAAAACCTTTTACATAGACCCCCGCGGGCAGTTTGTCAAATTTTTCGTTTTCCAGATAAATCAGGTATTTTTGGGGGATTTTTGTCTTGTCGCTGATAAAATCCATATCAAGATTATATTTTTTCCGCATTTCGGCGAGTTTTTCCGCCAAAGTCAGACCGCCGACTTTTTTTGTCTTAAACATAATCATATATTTCCGTCTACTATTTTAGAGTCCTCCTCTTCTCCTGAATTTACCAAATTCGCTCCGGCGTCTTGCGGCTGGCCGGCTAAAATTTGTCTCGGTTTCGCGCCGTCGGCCGGCCCGATTACTTCTTCTTCTTCCAACAAATCCAAAAGTCGCGCGGCTCTGGCGTAGCCCACCCGCAACCTCCTCTGAAGCAGAGAAGCCGAGGCTTTTTGCGCCCTGACAACCACTTCTTTCGCCTCTTCATACATTTCGTCGTCAATAATGCCGCCGGAAATTTTTTCTCCAAAAAGATTTGCCGCCGGCGACTTTAGCTCGCTTTCTTTAATAGCTTTTGCCTCCGAATCGTAATTTTCTTTAAACCAGTTGACCACTTTTTTCACCTCGGCCTCCGAGACAAAACAGCCCTGCAGGCGCTTGGGCTTGGAAGCGCCAGTGGCCAAAAACAGCATATCTCCGCGGCCAAGGAGTTTTTCCGCTCCAGAATGGTCAAGAATTGTCCGCGAGTCAATCAAACTTGCCACGCGAAAAGCGACGCGCGAGGTGATGTTGGCTTTTATAAGCCCGGTAATCACGTCCACCGAAGGCCTCTGTGTGGAAACGACCAGATGTATGCCCACGGCTCTTGACATCTGCGACAGCCGGACAATCGCCGCCTCAATTTCGCGCGGAAAAGTCGCCATCAAATCCGCGAGTTCGTCAATAACAATCATGATAAAAGGCATACGCTCCAAGCTTTCTTCTTTCGCGCTTAGTATTTTCTGATTATAGGAGTCAATGTCGCGCGAAGCCAATTCCTGAAGAAGCAAATATCTCCTTTCCATCTCGCCAATCGCCCATTTCAGGGCGCTCACAGCTTTTTCCACCTCCACGATCACCGGCGTCAGGAGATGCGGAATGCCGTTATAAAGAGTGAGTTCCACCCGTTTC
>CAYPQL010000073.1:0-4018 GCA_964412905.1 uncultured Candidatus Saccharibacteria bacterium | reverse complement strand
AACCCCAGCTCCTTGGCTTTTTTATTCATCAAGTCCACAAAATTATTTTCATTTCCGCTTGTGTGTTCCGCCAGCGCGCTCGCGGCGATATTATTGGAGCTTACAAGCATTATTTTGAACAGATCGTCCAGTTTTATTTTCTCCCCGACTGCCAAGCCTTCTTTTCTCTCCCCAGTATTAAACGCGCTTTCGCCTATAGTGACAACATCTTCAAGTTTATTATTTTCCAGCGCGACTAGAGCCGTCATAATTTTTGTCAGGCTGGCAATCGGCATTTTTTCTTTTGATTTTTTTTCATACAAGACAAAATCCGTTTCCGCGTCAAAAGCAATCGCGGATTTTGAATCTAAGTCAATGTCGTCATCATTTATTTTATAAGGCAGAGGATAAAGCCGGTTTTCAAGGCTGGAATTCTCGTTGTAATATTCCCAGTTTGATTTTTGCAAACCGACTTTTTGGCCGACGGATTCAAACTTAATAAATTGCGTTAATAATCTAGGACCGTCATAGCCGTCAGAAACAACACCCAGCTGCCCCAAAAACACCAGCAAAATTATAGCCAAATTCTCAATCATTGTTTGTTGTTAATTTAATAGAAACTGGAAATTAGAAATTAGAAATTAGAAATTTTATTTATATTCTTCTCTTCCTCATTCTTAATTTCTTCCGTATCGCTGACTTTTCTAAACAGCTCCTTCTCTCTCAATTCTTTATATTTCGGCAGATCTTCAACTTTTTCCACTCCGAGATTTTTGAGAAAATCAAACGACACGCGATAGAGATACGCCCTCGCGTCCTTGGGATTGTTTATTCTTTCCGCAAGCCCTCTGATCAGAAGATGCCGCAAAGTGAAACTGCAGTTCACGCCCCTGATATCTTCAATTTCAGATCGCGCAATCGGACCGCGATAAGCCACAATGGAAAGAACTTCCAGCGCCGCCCTGCTTAATTCCCCTTCTATGTCAGCTTTCAAAAAATTCTCAACAACCCCGCTATTTTCCCCCGCCGTCACCATTTGAATTTTATCGTCTTTTATCAAAATTCTAAGCCCTCCGTTTCTTTCCGCGTATTTTTTCGCCAGAGATTCCGCCGACAATTTCAATTCCTCTTCCTTTTGCGGAATTATTTTCGCCAGCTTCCTAAAACTCATCGGCTCGCCAGAAATAAATAAAAGGCTTTCCAAGATTGATTCTATGTTCATGTGATATGAATTATGAATTATGAATCAAGAATTATGAATTTTATTTATGTTTCACAATTCTTAATTCCCAATTCATTTATATCCATTTTCTTTATTTTTATGTCCCCAAATATTTCAACTTGCTCCACAATAATTATGCTTTTTCTGACCAGCTCAAGCATAGCGAGAAAAGTTATAATCACTTCAATTTTGTTTTTTGTCCCGACAGTAACTTCTTTGAATGTCATTTCAATTCTCAAAACAAGACTTTCTCTGATATGCTCAATTCTGTCTTTTATGGAAACAACATTTCCCATAGCGCGCTTAACAATAGTTTCAATTTCGGGCAATTTATAAAAGACGCTCTCCAACGCTTCCTGCAAATCAAGTGCGGCGATATTTTTAGGCGGACAAAAAATCGCTTGCATTCCGGAATAGCTTTGCCTTGAAAAAAATCTTTCTTTTCTGTTCGCCAGTTCTTTTATCTTTTTTGAAATCTCTTTGAATTTTTGATATTCTTTCAGCCTCGCCTTTAATTCTTCAATATCTTCTTCTTCCTCTTTTTCAAGCTCCAGCAGGGGAAGAAGCGCTTTTGATTTTATTAAAATCAGCTTCCCCGCCACCAACAAAAAATCGGCCAGATTGGACGGGCCTATTTCCTGGACAGACTCCAGATATTCCAGAAACTGATCGGCGACTTGAGCCAAAGAAACCTCGGTTATATCAAGCTTTTCTTTTTCAATCAGATCAAGCAGGAGATCCAGCGGCCCTTCAAAAAGCTTCTCTTGATTCTGAAAATGGCGCGCCTTGACAATGTAGGACATTTTGTTTATTCTTATATAAGGAGGTAATAAAAATGGAGAGAAGTTTATACATCTTAGAAATTCAGCTTTCGTTAACTATCACTGAATTTCTTCAAATAATCCGAGAAATGCTACGAGATAAAAAAATATCTCTAGCATCTAAACTTGCTGTGTCTTTTGCACTCGACAAATCTCGTCTTTATCTTTGCGGATGTTATTGCGACAAAGAGATTGATGAGTTTGTTGATTCTATAAAAAACAAAGCAGCACGAAGCGTTTCTTTCTATAAACCAGGAGATATTTGCAATAAAATAACATATAACTTGCAATAATACCTAACAAACTTTATAAAGTTTGTTTTTTTATTTCTTTTTCACTTTCTTCACTTTCTTCTTCGCTTCCGAGAAACTTCCGGCGATCATTTCTTCCAGTTCTAAAAATTTCTTCGTCGCCAGTTTCACGGACTTTTCGTAATCGCCGGTGTTTATTATTAGATTTTTATTCTTCAGCAAGCTCTTGTCTATAAAAGTGGACACTTTAGACAAAGAGCCGAGCGGCACGGTCGCACCGATTTTCCCTTTTATATTCTTTTTCATCCATTCCTCTTCGGCAAACTCAACCGCCTTAACCGCTTTTTCTCCATTTTTTTTAAGCCATTTATTGGCTTCTTTTAATAATTTATCCTTGCTAAGATTCTTGCCGGCAGGAATCAGCGCCAAGACATATTTTCTCGGATTTATTTTCATCACCAGAGTTTTCACGACCTCCTGCGGTTTTATATGCTGAGTCTCCGCGCTGTCCAGCGCGGTATAAACTTTCTTGTGATTAATCACCTCGTGCTTAATTTTGTTTTTCTCCAATAAATTTTGGAGGCTTTTTAAAATAGGCATAGTTTTAGAGTTAGCGGATTAGTTATTCTTAAAATAGCTTAATTGTCATTTCGAGCATCAGCGAGAAATCTATAAACCTTAGATATTTCTATAGTATTTAGATTTCTCACGAGGCGTTCGAAATGACAATTGAAAAATAAATAATTTTAACATTTTAATCTGCCATTTTCCCTGCCTGCCGGCAGGCATTTTGATATTTCAAATTTAAACTTATCATAGCTTATCAATCTTATCATCAACAATTTCTTTTATCTCTTCCTTTATTTTATTTTTGATTTTCTCTTTCACGCTTTCTCTCTTTTTATATTTTTTCTCGGAATTATCATTTTTTTCTTTGAAATTATTTTCATCACCGCCGTTTTTATCATTTTTATTATTCCCCTTTTTATCGCCGCAAGCTTGTCCGAAAGAAGCCATCTTTTTTTCCGCGGACGATAGGATCAGCATAAAAACAAAAAATCCAAATCCGGATTTAATGGCCAGATTCAGAACATCTCCGCCTAAATTTAATACTCCGTAAGAAACAGAGTCCGCATAGACAACGAGCAGAATAAACATCAAAGACGACCACGAAAGAAACGAGAGAAATTGCAGAAGCATAGCAAAATCTTTCTTTGCCGCAGAAGCGTTTTTCGAAAAGAACAGCTTGATTCCCAGTATAAACAAAATTCCGATGGGAGAAACAAACCAGAACAACATCGCGAAAAGAACGAACAGCAAATCAACTATAAAAGCTCCCAGCGCCGAACCGAAAGAATATCCCGCGCAACAATTCGTTTGGCAGACAGCCGCGCTCTCATTAGCCAAAAATACGAATAGCGCGAAGATGATCGCCGCCAAAATCAAAACCGTTGATATTTTTAAATTTTTTTTAACATTCATTTTTCCTCCTTGTTTAAGTTGCTTAATATTTACATTCTAGCAAAATAACAAAATTATGGCAACAAGCACGATTCATATGTCACTATTCATATAAGCATACAAATAATTTAACATATAAACAATTTTCCGCCTTGAAACTGCAGAGAGATTGCGACAGAGCAAAATGATTATTTTTTCATGTTGATAATAAATAATTCACCTTGTTTAAATGCTTATATGTTTATATGCACTAGTGTCGCGTTAAAAGTCCAGTGGAAATAAGC
>CAYPQL010000072.1:0-4057 GCA_964412905.1 uncultured Candidatus Saccharibacteria bacterium | reverse complement strand
CGGCGTCAATGGCGGGAGAATTGGATTGAAGATGAAAATCCGTGGCAGAGGCGAAAAGGGGGTTGGTAAATATGTTTCCCGCGCCAATATGACCTACCGCATATCCACCCAATGTAGCGCCGTTATTCCAGAAATCATTATGATCAATATGCCAAGCGTAATTTGAATTACCGCGTATCGTCGTTATTCCATAACCCGTGTTATTTGTTATTATACTATTTTTAATTGTAATATTAGAAGTTCCGGAAAAATAATTTGCCGACCTAATCCCAAATGTATTTGTCTTGCCTGCATTTCCTATGATCGTAAGACCATCAAATTCAATACTTTCAACGCTTTGCAATCTAATCGCGCCTTTTTTATCAGCGCCATAAGATATATCATCACTTTGCCCTCCTGCTTCAGTATTACATGGGTTTGGATTCCATATATTTGGCGTACAATCTATTAAAACATTCTTAAAAGTAATGTTACGAAATATTGAATTAGCTTGAGTATGATCCTGAACTATTACAATACCATTAAATGCCGGCTGTTTTGCAACAATATTCTCAAAATGTATATTTTGTATCATACCGGCAGTATATTCCTGCCACATTTCTATAGCAAACTGTGTGTAATAAGGTTTGCCCCGCGGTAAAGTGGGCGAGGTCGGCAAAGGTTCACCGCCATAATAATCAGCGTATACATTTCTGACAACGGCGCCATCCATTGCTCTAAGCCTTACACAAGCATTAACTAAATCATGGCAATATAAATTTTCTATTAAAAGATTCGTGTTAGGAGAAAAACCTTTAATATCCACCAGTGTATGCCCAATGTGATTTCCTCTAATATTACGAATAGTTATATTGTTTGCTGTTCCAAAAATCACATCGCTTGAAGTGTCAAAGGCAGAGATATCTTCGATCGTTATATTTGATACTGGGAGTGGATTTGAGCTGTCACTTTGTCTAAATACCCCAACATATATAACCTCATTTCCCCTGTATCGATCGAGACCTTCCCAAAAGCCATTGTAGCCGTAATTCGGTGTCACATTTCCATCCATGTGAAGATTCCTAACTTCAATATTATCAACCTCTACCGCCACAAGCCCTGGATAAAATCCGCGATTCGGAGCGTCTCTAGAAACTTTTAATGTGACTTTTTGATCGCCGTTAGGTTTCAATGATGTTGTTTCGCCTCTTAGCACTACATGCTGTTTATTTAATCGTATTGGATCTTTAAACATATATGGGGTTGCGGTTTCTTTCAAAATTACAGTTCCTTTCTGAGTCGCGCTCGCGCATGCTCCTACATCTGCAATCGCTTGGTTAATTTGCTCTTCATCATGAATATGATCCACTTTATAATCCCCGCCTGTCGCTTCATCGCCAACAGTCACCGTGCATGCCGCCTGCGCCGCTACGGAAGGAATGTTCGGCAACCCAAAAACCCCGGCAAAAACCGCCGCGATTAAAAACATTTTTAAAACTTTTGCTTTGAGCATAAATTATATTTTATCCTGCCTGCTAAACCGCCTTTGTATTTATAAAAATTATAACACAAATTGCAAGTAAAATAAAGTTTTTAGAAATATGCTTCTAGAAATGCTTTTGTTTTGTGAATTTCCCTGTGCCAAGAGCACAGAGCGTCAATTTTATGATATAAATTACTGCGCCAAGAGCGCAGGGAGTTCTTTTTCCTTAAAATATGGAATAAACTAAAACTTTAAGAATTCAAAATTCAATCTTGAGCGGGTAACGGGAGTCGAACCCGTCTCTTGACCTTGGGAAGGTCGCATAATACCGATATACTATACCCGCGGACGGAATTTCTAATTTTTAATTTCTAATCAATTTCAAATGTCTAATTTAAAAAAAATTATAATTATCTTTCCTTGCTTGCGAAAAAATAGTTCCACCATTTTATATAATTCGGCAGGTTTTTATCCAAATCAATCTCCGCTGACAATACTTTGCCGCTTGAATCATCGGGTTCCGTTATCACAACCAGATTCTCTCCTTCTTTTCCTAAATTAAATCTCTTTCTTATTTCCGCTTCCGCATATTCACTGGTTTTATAAAGCTCGGCAAGCCGGGAAAGTTTGTAGTTATCTTTTTCAAAAGATTCTATCTCGTTTTTCAGAGAATCTATCTCTTTTTGAATCTGGCGCTCTCTGTAATATTCCTTTCCTAAATTCGCGCCCAAAAAAACTGCGATTAAAATACCGGCTAAAAAAAATAGCTTGAAAGAAAATATTCCGCCGGCAAAACCTTTTTTTTTCTTTTTGATAATCATAATAATTATAAATATTTTTTGTTATTTTGATTTTGGATTTTGTTTGGAATGTTTTGGATTTTGAAATTTTTTCGCATTAGCTTAATACCTTTAACTTCAACCTTAGCTGAATGTTTCTAAAGCGAAAATAAAGCTTCCGCCACCTTTTCCGCATCCCTTTCGTCAATCCTATAATGCGTCGGCAGATTAATACACATTGAACTTACTTTTTCCGCGACGGGACAGCTTCCTTTTTCATAACCCGCTTTTTCAAGATCAACTTCAATCGGACCGACGGCTTGCGGAAACCAGTCGCCGAGAATTATGTGATTTTTTCGGGCTTTTTTAATAAGCTCTTTTTTATTAGGAGCTAAAACTGTGAACCATAAAAATATATTTCTCGCGTTCGGATCCGATTTCGGAAGGCTTATATTTTTAGCGCCGGATAATTTTTTGTTATATAAATTTGCGATTTTAATTCTATGCTCATTGAATTTATCAATCAATTTCATCTGACGCAGAGCGATCTCCGCCAGCGCGTTCGGCATCTTCGCGGGAAAATTTTTCGGCCTCTCGCCTTTCTTTTCTTCTTTCGTATACGCTTTAGTTATAATTCCCAGCCTGCTTGCGGCAAACATCATTATTTTCCCTAGACTAAAAAAATAATAAAGATGCAAAGCCTTGAAAGTCACAATCGGCTGCAAAAGCTGTTTTATGATTAAAGATTTTTCGGGATACGGCATTTCGTCTCTGAATTCTTTTATTTTTTTCCCGAGTTCCTGATTTGCCGTGATAACCATTCCGCCCGCAACTGACGAAATAACTTTATCCCTTCCAAAGCTGAAAAACGCCGCGTCGCCGAAAGTCCCAGTTTTTTTGCCTTTATATTCCGCTCCCAAAGAATGCGCGCAATCTTCGATTACGAATAAATTATGTTTTTTCGCGACTTCCATAATTTTCTCTATCTCCGCCGGATTTCCGAAAGTATGCTGAATAATTATAGCTTTTGTTTTGGCGGTTATTTTCTCTTCTATCTTCTCCGGATTTATATTATATGTTTTTTCATCTATGTCAATAAAAACAGGCCGCGCCCCGCACCATTGTATGGCATTCGGAAGCGCCACCGTCGTGAACGCTTGCAAAATTATTTCATCATAGTCTTTTATTTCCAAACATTTCAAAATTGCATAAAGTCCGCTCCGCCCGCTATCAAAACTCACCGCCCACCTCGCATCCATATACTCACAAAACTTCCTCTCCAGCTTTCTGGAATTTTTGCCTTCTAAAATATCATTCCACTTCCACGGCAAAAACACATATTTCCACGCAATCAAAACATCCATAATTGTATAATTAGGCGCAAACGCGGAAGCGATGGGTTGGAAAAGTTTAAGGATTGACATAAGTTTTTATTAGTATTATTATGATGTTGGAGGAAAACTATGGATATAACTATGTTCCTTGCGATAAACCTTCTTGGACAATTTCTATATTTTCTTTTTTTAAGAAAACATGGAGCCTGGCTAGGATGGACAATATTAATAGGAGGACTAGCTCTTGCAACAACATATGGATTGTTTTTATTAATCCTTGGAGCGCTTATGACATCATATGTGCTTTCGGAAAAGAAATTTTTGCCAAACTGGGCAAACAGAATTTTATATCATCCTAAATTAAATAAACCATGATAGACGACAAAGTCGTTTATTTTTTTATCTAAAAATTTCAATTTATCATTTTTCATTTTGATTATTGAAATTTGTTTGTATCCTTGTATCTTGTCTCTTGGTTATTT
>CAYPQL010000071.1:0-4183 GCA_964412905.1 uncultured Candidatus Saccharibacteria bacterium | reverse complement strand
GGAAAATCTTTATACACAACAAAAACACCGGCGACAAAACCCACCGCCAGCGCAACGAAAAAAATCAAAATAAACTTTTTATATTTCAAATCCATCGAATCAAATTATTAATTTAACAGCCTCATTCTATCAAAATACAATACCGGTGTCAAACTTTCCTAAAGCTTCGCTTTAGGAAAAAAATTACAAATCAGGAAATTATCCGCAATTTTTTAAAAAAGAACGGCTCTCTCTTGAAAGCCGTTCTTGAAAATTTTATTTTATTATTTTTTCTTGGCGTAAGCTCCCGAAATCCACCCTGTAATTCCATCCGCTGTTGTAATCTTATACCATCCATTTTTTTCTTCCAGGATTGAAAAAGTATTCCCTTCATGAACCATACTCAATTGAGCGCTCTTAACGGTATTTGACGCCCTTACTCTCAGCCACGCAAATGTAACTTCAACTATTCCATTCGAACCTTCCTCCGCGTACGCATCCGCTTCCGATTGCTTTATGGCAACAATTTGATCCCATTTATATCCGGCGGCGTTAAATTCTTCCGGCGATTTAATATGGCGCCTTACATTGTTTTGAACAACATAAACTTTACTATCGCCTTCAACCCTGATCAAGGTAACCGAACCGACTGATTTCAATGTTTCGCCGGAAACTTCTTTAATATCGCTCCATTTATATCCGGCTTTTTCGAATTCTTCCGGCGAAGTAATCCAAATTTTATTTCCATTTTTAATCACATATACTTCCGGCTCGCCCGCGACTTTTATCAATGTGCCATCAGGGTAAGAAGCTAATGTGTTGCTTGAATTGCCGCTATTGTCCGGCGCGCTCGCGTTTTTATTTAAAATGATAGTATCAAAAACCGGCGCGGAACTGACGCCAGACGCATCTTTAAATTTAACATAGACATTCTTTGTTCCTTCTCCGGAAGTCAATGTCCATGATTTTGACGCGGCGTAAGTTTCCCAAATTCCTCCGGAAAAATCGGCATTATTGGAAATAGCCATCGAAGTTGCATAATCCGCGCTAATAATCAAAGTAACAGCGGTCGAAGCAGTGCTTGCGTCGCCGCTATTAATAACCACTGATTTATTCGATATAGTATGATTAACCGCTGGAGGCGTATATCCTCCACCACCGCCATATTGCGCTTGAGCAACTTCTCCGGAAACGGAAACAATACTCGCCAAAATAAAAATTGCGATAATAATTAAATTTGCTTTCGATAAAATATTTTTCTTTTTCATTTTCATTTTTTTAAAATAAAATTAATTTATTAATGCGGATTTATTATAAAAATAAAATCCTTTTAATTTTAAAAGTATTATACAACATATTGCAATCTCATGCAACAAAAAAGTTATCCACATAACAAGTCTTTAAAGCTAAAAGCCTATAAAGTCCGTAAAGTCAAAAAATTATTAACCTAATTGAATAGTTTTATGGACTTGATGGACTTTTGACCTCGTATACCTGCATCCTCTCTTTGTAATATATCAGTTTCATATCCTCTTGCTCGGTAACAAAATCATAATCAAAAAAATTAGTTTCCTGCGCCAGCAGCACATATTTAATATTCAACGATAAAAGTTTTTCTCCCAAATTTTTTATACTATCTCTGCGCGCTAAAATTTCTTCTTCTATATATTTTGATTCGGGCCTGGCGCTTTGCGTGTAAATTTCGTGCATTTCCATATTGTCTCCGGCGATCACGGTCTTGTCAAAAAAATTCGGCGCGGGATTGGCGATAATTTTTTCCGCGAAATCCAATTCGATATACTGCCTCCACGGCAAAAACAAAACCCTGAAATCATCTTCGTCGCCATTCAATAAATCATTCACTTCGTACCAGCTTTCGGGATAATCAACCGCTTTGAGCTGTCCGCGGAATCCCCAAAACAACCCCGGGGCATAAGCGATCGGAATGAGCAAAAAGAAAGCGGGAAAAACAAAAAATGAAATTTTTCGGCAAAATTTCGATCTCACGCTTTCGGCTGTCTTTTGCAGGCGCGCCATCAAATCATCCGCTCCCAGAGAACCGAGATACGCGTAAACCAAAATCAAAAGTCCCGCCCATTTCTGCGGCTCGCGATATCCTTTATACAGAGGCAGATGATTATTCAAAAAATTTATCAAAGGCTGAAAACCGCCGTACGCGATTCCCACCGCAAGCGCGAGCGAAACAGCGCCGACAATTATCATCGGCCCGATATATAATTCTTTTTTCTTTTTCCAAAAATTTGAATTTGCCAGCGCGCCCCAAAGAGCGATCAAAAGAATTAAAATATAAATCGCGAGCCACTGCGGCGCGAATTCTTTTTGCGCGATATACCGGCCTTCCCTGTCTCCCCAAAAGCCATACATCGCGGCGGTGTTCAAAATCACTCCATATTTGTCGCCGGCATCGGTTTTGAATCTTTCAAAATGCCTGTCGTCAATCTGATTGGTGATAAATTGAGAGGTTTGGGACCTCCCCAAAAAAGCGGGCGCGAGCCACCAGCTTGAAAAAATAAAAAAAATCAAGCCGGCCAAAAAAGACAGCTTAAAAGTTTTTAAAATCTCCTCTCTGTTATTTCTATTTCGGAAAATATGAAACAGAAAGCAAGCCGCGAAAAACAAAAAAACAAAATAAATGCTATGTATGGCGACAAAGCCGAAAAGCGCGAAAAACAATCCGACCTTCAAAGCATTTCTAAAATTCATTTTTTCAAAAAACGCGAAAACCGTTTTCGCGAACCATGGCGCAAGCGCGAAAGCCAGAAGCAGGAACAAATGCCCGTACAAAAATCTGGAATAGACAAATGGATTGAAAATATAGAATATTCCGGCGAAATATTTCGCCCATTTGCTCTTTGCGGGCGCAAGCCGATGCATTCCTTCTCCGGCGAGGAATATCGCCAAAAACAATAAAATTTTCTGAATTATCTGGCTCGGAATAAAATAATTTAAGAAATGCAATAAAGCTCCGACCAAATAAGAATTGCCGACTGCTTCCGGCATCGGAATTTTCGGCGTGAAAACCATGTCAGTCGTAAGCACGTATCCGCTCGCGAAAAGCGGGCCCAAAATTAAAAAAGCCAGCATCGCGTAAACAAAACCGCTTTCATTTTTCTCATTCTTAAACCACGCTCGAATTTTTAAAAAAATTTCCACCAAACTCATAATTCAACTTTACAACTTTACAACTTTATAACTTTATAACTTGATAACTTTATAACTTGATAACTTGATAACTTTATAACTTGATAACTTTATAACTTTATAACTTGATAACTCATTCTTCTTCCGACTTTATAACTTTATAACTTTATAACTTGATAACTCTTATCCCTTTTCAATTCCGCAATCTGCAAAACCACCGTCATTACCAAAAAATAATAAGCGTAAATCGCCATTGTTTCCGCCAAATCCTCTCTTTTGTAAATCAATAAAAACGGACAGCTCGCCAAAGACAAAAGCGCCAGCCCGGCGATAATCCTGTTTTCCCATCCGTAAAAAAGAAAAGAAAGAAAAAGCGCCCAAAGCGCGATCGCCTCATAGCTCGCTTCCCGCATCGCCAGCAAAATCAAAATTATCACGAGTAAAATCGTCTGCAATTTCTTCTTGAATATATCCCTCTTCGCTCTCTTAAGCGCCTTGGCGATTATTTCGCGCTTCAGAGCAAAAACAAGCGCCGCAAAAAAAACCGCCGCGCCAAAAATCAATTCCACCCGCATTCTCCAAATCATCGCCAAAATCAAAACAACAATAAATAAAATTATATAAAGCTTATTGTCCAATATTTCTTTTTTAATTTTTTCAATCATAATGTATTTACGGACTTGATAAACTTTCGACTTTATGGACTTTCAACTTCCTTATTATAGCTCTTTTCCCGTTTTTTTGCTACAATGTATAAATAAAATCATTAAACTTAATTTCTATTTTTATCCGGAAATTATATCATTATGAATAACAAAGAAAAAATTCTTAAAATCCTGATCGCCCTCGGCATTATGGCAATCCTTTTTTCATTGGCTCTGAAATATTTTAAACCATTCATCGCGGAAATTTCAATTCAAAAAAAAGACAACGCAAGGCTCGCGGATATCTCCCTTCTCGATATTCAATTAAACGAACTGAAAAACTCAAACCCCGATTCTCTCTTCGGAGAAAAAAATATTGTCTATGTCTCGCTTCCTTC
>CAYPQL010000070.1:0-4395 GCA_964412905.1 uncultured Candidatus Saccharibacteria bacterium | reverse complement strand
AACGAGCACCCCCCAAAACAGCGCAGTCTATGGGATTATTAAGCGGACACTAGTGCCTTTTTAAACAGATGAAATTTAAGCGGCAATAATGATATTCCGCTTATAAAAACACAGCCCATTGACACGATTTTTATTTCGTATATAATGCTGGTATAGTTAATTTATCCGCAGACAGCAGGCGAACAAAATAAGACCTGCCGAGGCTAAAGTGATATGTTTTGCATATCCGCTGTTGTCTGCGAGACCGCAGTTTTTTTGTTTGCTTTTAGCCAAAATCAAATATATAATTTTTAAAAACCATTTATGTCAATTACAAGACAGCAAAAAGAAGAAATAATAAAAAGCCTTAGCGATAAGTTTTCAAAGGCCAAAAGCATTGTTTTTTTGGGATTTCAAGGACTGACAGTAAAGGAAGACAAGGAGCTGAGAAGCAAATTAAGAGGCGAAAACATTGATTATAAAGTCGCCAGAAAAACTTTGATAAGAAGAAGCTTAAAAGAAATAAACATTGAAGGAGTTGATGACATTAGCTTGGAAGGGCCGGTCGGCGCCGCAATCGGGTATGAAGATGAAATAGCTCCGGCAAGGCTGGCGAATGAGTTTGCCAAAACGAATAAAAAGCTGCAGCTTCTCGGAGGATATATTTCAAAAAAATACGCGAACGCGAAAGAAATAAAAGCTTTGGCGCTCTTGCCGGGAAAAGACCAATTAAGAGCTCATCTGGTTGGAACAATAAACGCGCCTATTTCCGGATTCGTGAATGTTTTAGCCGGCAATATCAGAGGGCTTGTTACTGTTTTGAAGGCGATTGAGGATGGTAAGAAGTAGAAACTGGAAATTAGAAATTAGAAACTGGAAACTGGAAACTAGTAATTAATGGCAACTGATTGCAACTGATAGTAATGCGGTAATTTGTTGCAATTCAATAGTAACTGATCGTAATTTGTTGTAATTAATAATTTAATAATATAACAATTTAATTAATAAATTTTAAGAAAGGAAAAAAATTATGCCAGATGAAAAAAAAGAAGAAGTAAAGGCTTCCGCGGAACCAAAAGAGGATAAAAAAGAAGCGGAAGTTCCCGCAAAGTTCAAAGATTTGGTGAAGCAAATCGAAGAGCTGAGTGTTCTTGATCTTTCAGAGCTTGTGAAAGTTCTTGAAGAAAAATTCGGAGTCTCGGCGGCGGCTCCCGCGATGATGGCCGCAATGCCGGTTGCCGGCGGAGCAGGAGAAGCTGAGGCGGAAGAAAAATCAGATTTTGACGTTGAGCTTGTGGCGGCAGGAGACGCGAAAATCGCCATAATCAAGATTATAAGGGAAGTAACGGGAAAAGGGTTAAAGGACGCGAAAGATATCGTTGACGCGGCTCCTAAAGTTATCAAAGAAAAGGCGACAAAAATTGAAGCGGAAGAATTGAAAAAGAAGCTTGAAGATGCCGGCGCGACAGTAAAATTGAAATAGACCTTTTATATTTTCAAGTAAAATAAAAAACAGGGGATTAAGTTCTCCTGTTTTTTTATTAAAATCTTTTGAGCTATCTAATAATAGGGCTTCCTCATTCCGGGTCATTCCTGTCCCGTAATAAGATACGGGATAAACTCCGGCGGGAATCCCATTGCTACGATAAAATATATTTATTCGCGCGAGACTTTGGACTAAATTCAATCTTGCCAGCCCTGAAATAGATTCCGGACAAATTTCGGAGTTTATGCTGATGAAGATCAGCACTGATGCTCGGAAATTTTCCAGTAATGACAAAAAATGAGAAAGTCCTGAATAAGATGCTATTTTCTATTTCTCAATCCCAACTTCAAAAATCTTATTTTCACCCAATGCGTAAATTTTTTCTTCTTTTTCATTAACAACGATGTCTTTCAAACTATTAAAATCATTGCTGATATACTGCCTGACAAGTTTGCCGCTTGTTTTGTCAAATAGGACAATTCTGTTTTTGTCCGGATCTGAAACATAAAGATATTTAAACTCGGATTCCGTATAAATTTTTGCGGAATTGGAAATTTGCTCGCTGGGGCTTTCAATGGAAAATTCCGCGACTTTATCTCCCGTTCTGAATTTGTCAATTGATCCGTCGGAATTCAAAAGATATATGGAGCCGTCAATCGCCATGGAGACGGCGTTTTTGATGTTTATATTTTCAGCCTTAAACCAGCTTTGCCCTTTATCAAAACCATTTGCCAGCCGCGCATGCTTGTAAATCTGGTTTGAATTCGGGTCCAATAAATATAGAAAGTTGCTATAAGACGCGATGTCTTTTATATTAGATATGTCAGTCGGAAGCTCTATTTCCGCGCCGGAGAATGTTTTTTTGCCGATGTTGAAAATCCCCGCCTTGTTTGAGTTTGAAAGAAATATAGCTTCTCTCGTTTTTTTCATCAAGGTTGAAATTCCGCTGAAGTTTATGTCGCCGCCGGCTTTAATCGCGAAATCATCAAAGCTTTTATCGGCAAAATTTACGCCGCTTAAAGTTTTATTCTTTGAATTAAACGCATAATAATTGCCGGCGTTGCCCATTATTTCATCTAAAGCGCCGGCATTTTCCGTTTGGCTGAAATCAATCGCTGCGGCAGGATTTTCAATTCTGCTCACAAGATCAATTATATCCAATTCCGTTTGAATTTTGCCGAGCAGGGCGGTAATTTTACCAAAAGTCTCTTTGTAGTTTGTCTTGTTATCCAGCGAAATATCTCTGCCAGTCAGCGCGCTTTTTGCTTCGGATAAAGATTTTCTTGCTTGCGCGGGATTGTTAATCGCGTCAATTTCCGCTTGATTTAATTTTTCTTCGGCAATAGGCAAGACACTGGCGTAAGTATTGAGCTTTTTTTCCTCGCTATCTTTATAATTTTTGAATATTAATCCTCCCAAAAAAATAATCATAACCGCTACAAACGCAATCAAAATAAACTTTTTTTTGCCCGGCAGTAATTCTATTTGCTGAGGAAACTCGGTTTCAAGCGCAGACTTTTTTTGGAAAATTCCTTTAATTCCTAAAGCTAATTTTTTAATAAGCCTAAAAACCGGAAGCGCAATTTTGTTTTTTATCGCTATAAAAACTATTTTTACTTTTTTCAACAAACTTTTCAGTCTGGTTTCATTTTTCTCATCCAGCAAGTCCGCAAGATTATTGGCGCCGTCTTCCGAATTGCTGTTTGTAATTTCAATTTTTTCTTCGTAAGAATAATTTTTCTCGGATAGATTGAAAAGATCTTCCTCTTTTTCTTTTTTTTCTATTATCGCCCCTAATTCTTCCGGCGGATTTTCCCGCTCTTCCCTTTTTTCATATTTATTTATAATATCTTCAAGGCTTAATCGCTCTTCTTTTTCCGAGGATATTAATTCAGCTCCTTCAATTATTTCTTCAGGTTGCGCGCCTTCTTCCGGAATTCTTTCTTCAGTGGTTTCTTTTTCAGGCTTAAGATCAAAAATAGCTTCTTCGCTTACGGTTATTAATTCTTCAATTTTGTTTTCCGGAGCAGGAACAGCTATTTTTTCTTCAGCGGCGCTTATCGGCGATTTGATTTCAATATGCGAAAGTTTTTCTTCTTTTTCTTCTTCAATTTTCATAAGCAATAGGCCTATGGTCTTGATGTCGTTTTCTTTTTCAACGGAATCTTGTATGATTTCCGCCAGCTCTTCAATGTCCAAAGAAGACGCCAGCTGCCTTAATTTTTCTATGGAAAAGATATTAAAAATTTGGGGCGTTATAAACAAGACGAGGTCGCCGCTTTCCAGTTCTCCGCTGGCGATATTGGTAAAGGTTTTGAAGGGATGGGGTTTTTCTTCGTTGGTTATGTTTTTTCCTATATCGGTAATTTGCCCGTTTCTGACGAGCATAGTTTTTCCTTTTCCCGTCTGGCTCAAATGAAGTTCGCCGTTCTTGTATGTGCCGCAAGTCATATTCAGATTTCCAATCCAGTCCACATTGCCTTGCTCGGCAAGGTCGGAAAGCGCGGAGTTTGCTTTGTGCAAGCTTGCCTCCAAGCTTTCCATAGTCGATCTTTTCGCGTTGGAATAAAATTCTTTCTTGATAATTGACGCGAGAAGATTTACCAGATAAGAAGAATTTTCCGAAAAATCCACGATCTCGCCGACGATATACAAATTCCCCAGCGCTTGTTCGTCGACATTTTCGGGCTCGTAGACAAAAATATCGCAAAACGATTTTCCTTCTTCGCTTGAAAAAACCACTTCTCTTATATTAGCTTTTATTTTTTTATCAGGGTTTGCCATTTTTTTTATTTTTATGTAATAATCACGCATTTTGACTTTTTTATTATAATACTTTTTGATAAACTTGGCAAATATTCATTTAAACATATAAACCACCAGTGTCGCGTTAACCCACATTTCGCTCCTTGAAATTTAGCTAATGATAA
>CAYPQL010000069.1:0-4411 GCA_964412905.1 uncultured Candidatus Saccharibacteria bacterium | reverse complement strand
TCTTTGTCATTTCGAGCGCCTCGCGAGAAATCTGTATACGGAGAAATATCTAAAATTCATAGATTTCTCGCTAATCGCTCGAAATGACAGATTCTCGGGATAAATGTTTTTTAGAGTGGCTGAGCAGTTGCAAAATTTTTAGAGCGCCTCCGATTTCTTTATAAAAATCTATAAATTAGAAGAGTCAACCTGAGCAAGAAAGTTTTTAAGATCTTCGGGAAGCTCGGACTTGAAATTGGTTTTCGCGCCGTTCGGCAGTGTTATTTTAAGACTGCCGGCGTGCAAAAACTGCCTTTCTGGTTTAGGTTCTAAATCGCGATATTTTTTGAAGAAATATTTTTTATCTCCCATGATGGGAAATCCAAGCGCTTTCAAATGAACTCTGATCTGGTGCATCCGCCCCGTTTTCGGAGAAACTTCCAGCAAAGTATAGTTTTCGAATTCTTTTATTGTTTTATAAAAAGTGACCGCTTCTCTTGATTTTATATTCCCTTTTCCGCCTGTGGCGGATTCGCCATGGGCGGATTTCCTGCTATTTATCACAATCTGCATTTGCGGATTTGTTTTTGACCTGCCTATTTTTAGGTTTATAATCCCGTTCGCAGGCTTCACTTTTCCATGAACCAGCGCCATATATGTTTTTTCCGTCAATCTATTTTTAAATTGGTTTTTGAGAAATTCAAAACTCTGATTATTTTTAGCAACGATCATTACGCCCGAAGTGTCTTTATCCAGCCTGTGGACTATTCCAAATCTTTGCTCTTCCTCGCCTACCTTTTTTATTTCCGGAAAATGTTTGACCAAAAAATCAGAAACAGCAGGGCTTTGGCTTGATGCCGCTTTCTGCGCCAAAACCCCCGCGGGTTTATCTAAAACTATTACATTATTGTCTTCATAAATTATTTTTATATCAGGAACATTAGAAATTTCAAATTCTCCCGTCCCCAGATAAGGAGAGGCCGGAGGCAGTTGAGATACCGATAAAATCTCCACCTCGTCATTTTCCTTGAGAATATAATCCGCTTCCGCTTTTTTATTGTTTATCAAAACATTCCCGCCTCTAATCATTTTCTGCCATCCCGTTCGCGATTTTTCCCCGCGAAAACTAGCCAAAAATTTGTCTATTCTTTGGTTTGATTGAATTTTAGTTATTTTTATATTTTTTGGACTTGCCATGTTTTTTGCATTTGCCAATTATCATCATATATATACAATATAATAAAATGGGAATAAAAACAAATTTTTAAAAAAATTAAGCGAGAAATATGGACTTGGAAATACTCGGACTTTTTGGAGGATTATTAGTAACCATATCATTGCTTCCTCAAGTTATAAAATCATACAAAACAAAATCCACTAAAGATATTTCAATTGTTTACACAATAATTTTAATGGCAGGATTGGCGCTTTGGGTGCTATATGCAATTTTAAATAGAATTATACCCTTGGCAATATTTGCCAGCGTTGAATTTTTTATGACTTTGAGCTTATTAATTTTAAAATTAAAATATAAATAAAATCCATAATACAATGAGTACTGTGGATTTTGCCTTAGGTTAGCTGAGAGATAGACGCTTTAGGAATATTTTATCTATAGTACAATGAGTACTGTGAATTTTGTTTTATTTTAGCGTAGAAAAGCAGATTGACAAAGACTTTTGTCTATAGTATAATACGCAATATGAAAGACAAAAACGAACAATGTGGGATTGTCGCGAATACTCTGTTAATAACAGGGCTTTTTGCTATTTCTGATATTGAAAATAAAGGCGCGCTTTCTCGAGAGAGCATTGGAAAGATTTTGCGAAAACTTGTTGATAGTAATATCTTGAAAAAAACCGCTAAAAAAGGTTCGGGCGTAAAATATAAACTTGGCATAAATAATGAAGCGCTTGCTTTCTTTTTTGAATATGTTGAGCAAGCAACTATAGATGATTTGGCGCGTGTTTGGGACATAAGCTCAGGTTCGGCAAAAAAATATATTAAAAAGTTTATTGACGATGGCTTTATCAACAAATTTGGCATCCCGCCGCAAAAAATTATTTATACATACGCATCACAAAAAAACAACAATCTTTTCACATCAAAACAGAAAGAAGTTATTGAACATTATACATATACAAATTTAGAAGGCTCTATTGATAAATTTGAAGTGCCATCAAAAAGAATTATTTATCCGCAAAAAGATAATAATATTTTTTCGCCGGAGCAAAAAGAAATTATTGAAAAATATTACACACATATAACTCCCGAGGGGCGATTATTGAAAGGCATAAATGGTTTTATGCATTGGGCAGGAAACAAATCCGGCAGGAAAGACATTAAAAATCTGGCGCAAGAATATATAGATACGCGAAAAAAATATTATAATAATCAAGTTGGCGTATTGATGGTTGATGCTACAGAAAAATTGCAAAATGTTTTCGGAGGAGATGTTCATATAGAAAAACTATTTCACAGAGATTATGATGCTTTGCCAGTTTTTGGCAAAACGACGCTAAGCCAAATGGTGCGCACGGCAAAATCTGGCCGCGCAAATAAAATATTGATGGGAAAAATAGTGGAGAAAATACAAGAAAGCGTTGATATAATCATTTCTCAATATAATATTGATTGCGTGGGATTTATTCCGCCGACAGTTGCGCGAAAAACACAGCTTATGACATTTATCGCGCGACAATTGCGCGTTCCGTGCAAAAAAATTTCTTTTCAAAAAATGAAAACTCTTATCCCAGTCCAGCAAAAAAGTTTGAAAAAAATAGAAGACAGAATTTTGAACGCCCAGAAAACAATTATTGTGAACGAGGCGCAAAAGTATAATAATATGTTGCTTGTTGACGATGTAACTGGTTCTGGCGCAACGCTTAATGAAACAGCAAAAAAGATTATCGCACAGGGCATAGCGCAAAAAGTCTACGCTTTTACCATCACTGGAAGCGCCAAAGCCGGCGTGTTTGATGTAATTTCCGAAGCGTGAAAAATAATATATTTTAATTTTTTAAATAAACAATATGAATGAATTACCGCCAGAAAATCAATATGATAAAAGAGAGGGGGGAGGTAGATCTTGAAAATTTGAGTTTTGAAGAATTGCAAGAAGTCGCCAAGAAAACCGCAGAGCTGGCCAGAAGATCATTCAGAGAAACGGGAAATAGATTTCAAAATATAAATGGAGATAAAATCATGATTGGAGAAGAAAATGGTAAATATAAAGTATTCGGCATTTCAGATAATTTAAAAGATTTTCATTATTATATACTTCTTACAGCTAATATAAAAATGCAAGAAGGTTTTAATAGCAAAGAAGAGCTGATGCAAAAAATAAGGGAGATAATAAAAGAAACTGAAAATAGGATTATTGAATAAAAATAATAAAACCGGATAAGTAAAAAACAACCCTCTATTTCAAGAAGGCTGTTTTTTAAATAAACTTTATAATATCTCCATCTCAACTCTTTTCACTCCGAAATTCTTTGCTTCCTGACGAGTCGGGAACCAGATATCAACTTTATAATTACTCTTCATTCGATCTTCTACCGTGAATATCTTGTCTCCGTATAAAGAAGGAAACTTTACCTTTGTGCCGAATTTCAAAAAATTGGCGGCAATTGTTCCGTCATGAACATGGGTTCCGCTTGCCGTGATAAACGGCGTAGAATCAGTTTGGTCAACTGTCGAAGAATACGCCGTAACCAGCACCAGCTTTTTATTTTTCACTATTTCTTTTTCAACTGGAGTATTATTGGCTGTCTGATTATTTTCTGTTTTATTTTCTTTATTAGGTACATTTTCTGCTTGGGCAGTTTGTACGGCTAGAGTTTTTTTCGGCTGTTTCTCAACTGCCTCAACCTGAGCACCTAGAAATTTCTCTATCCGCCTTGCTTCTTCTTCAGTTTTTGGCCATTCTTTTACTTTATTTTCTTGGATGTTTAAAACCAATTCTTCAGTATTTTTTGGTTTTTCTGCATCAATATCGCTTTGACTTATGCTTATTTTTGTATTGTTATTTGTTTTGGCAACAACCGTATATTGCGGAAACATCAAGTGCATAATTATGCTTATAATAGCCAAGATTGGCACAATAAGCGGAGAATCTTCCGGTTTATCGCTAACAAAAAATTTACGCATAAAATATCTTACCAATTAAAAAACTCCTTATATAAGGAGATGCTGCGTCTGAAACCTAACATATTTATAGATTTATGTCAAGGGGCTGCGCCCGCCCCTTGATTTAGTTTTAAAAATTTTTATTTAAAATAACTTATATCAACATACGCGCAGACCGCGGCAAATGCTATCACCGCCAGCGATGTCATAATATACTTCACTCCTTCATTCATTTGTTTTGGATTTTAAATTGATTAAACTTGTTTTAGAGTTACAGCTTTCCACCTTTATAGACTTTATGAAC
>CAYPQL010000068.1:0-4544 GCA_964412905.1 uncultured Candidatus Saccharibacteria bacterium | reverse complement strand
TTCCGTATGAATTATTGAATCTGCACAAATAAATTGTAAGCGAACTTTCCACTCCCTAAAAAACAAAAATGGAAATTGAAAACCGAAGAGCTCTTAAAAATATTACTGATACTCGTTTGGTTTTGAATTTACATTCTTGGTCAATTTTGATTTAAAGGTTTGGGTACTTTGGTTTTATCTGGTAATAAAAATAAAATAATTAAACCAAATAAAGTAGCAAATCCCAATAAGCCTAGCCAACCACTATAACCTTTGCTTTTAGCATAATACCTACATCCCAGCGTAAACACTATAACTCCAGTCCAACTAATTAACAAGTTTAGGATTAATGAATCATGAAATTGCAACTGCGGAAATATTAGACGATAAAATATTTGAAGCAAAAGACCGATTCCAATATATATATTTGATTTGTTGTTAAACTCTTGTATCATAGTTTTAAACAATAAAACAAAAACTTAAAGTCTTTCACAACTTTAGTTTTTTAAAGCTGAACTACTCTGCGTTCTTTTTTATCTTTGCGTTTTTAATTCTCCACTCATGTATTTTTTTGTGATTACCACTTAATAATACTTTTGGAGTCGCCCATTTCTTTTTCTTCACTGGCTCGAATATTTCCGGTCTTGTATAATGCGGATATTCTATGAACTTAATCTTAGCATCTTTATTATACAATGTAAAGCTTTCTTCTGTCAAGTAATTTTTTTGTAACTCTTTTTATACTTTTGATAATCTTATTATACAATGCAAAGCCATATTCTGTCAATAGTCGTATTAATATTAATAATTCTAATTTAAATAAATTTTATTATTCAGTTTTTTATTTATTTTTTCAAAAGAGATTGATAACTATTTCTTGCGTTATTATTTATTACATCGACTTCTAGTAATATTTCATTTTTATACGCTTCTTGCAGTTTTTTTACTTTTTCGTCATTTTTAATCAAAATTTCTAACTGATTTTCACTTAAAGTGTTATCCTTATTAATTATTTTCTTTCCGTTTGAGTGAGAAATAAGAGTATGCCAATTTTCTACCTCATTATATCGTGTCGCAAATAAATATGTAATTCCTGGTTGAAGAAGAAAATCACTACGATAATTATTCTGATTATTTTCAGGGTGAAGAACATCTCCGTTATCTATTACATAAAGAATACCATTTTTATAGCCACCTTCTTGATCAACTACAACCGTTCCTTGTAAATCACCTTTAACATTATATAACACATCCACTGCAAATTGTGTTTCAGGGGAATTTCCAAGATTCTTATCTCCTTTTTGTTCTAAAACTTTTCCAACAAATACATTATGAGATGCTCCCATTAGAATTTTATCATTTGTAAAATCCGCAATATATAATGGCTGTATTTTTCTTATAATGGGTAATTTAATTATATTCGTATATAAACCAACTCCCAAAATAGAAATTATAAGGAAACTGCTTAAAATTATATTTTTAGAATTTATTTTATTCATGATTTTATTGTATTATTAATTAATAACCCCATAAATAACGATAGTCGCTGACATCTTGATTTCCCAATGTTGTCTGAGGAGTCACATATGGATACATAACATTTCCAGTAATACTCTCATTTAAACCTAAAGAATGTCCAAGCTCGTGAGTCGCAACATTTTGTTTCCGAGCACTAGAATAACTATTTAAGTAATAAGAATTCAATTGCAAGCTATCACTACCTATCCAATAATATCCATATTTTCCCGCCCATACAACATCAGATCTGTTTACATCAGACAATGTTAAATCTTCATAAGTCCAAATTGTGTCAGGGGCTATATAAATTTTATTTAAAGCATTCCATGTTGAAATTGCTGCATTCCATTGTGTTGTATATACCGTTGAACCACCCCACCTTACTTCGCCTTCATCTACTGATGAGTACCCTAAAACATAATGTGCTGCTTGAGCAACACCGCCTAAAAGTAAAAAAATGAATAACGACAATATTAAAATTTTATTTTTCATATTTTTAACTAAAAAGTTTATATTTTATTATTTTTTAACCCTTTTCTAATTTTGCGTTTTTAATTCTCCACTCATGTATTTTTTTGTGATTGCCGCTTAATAATACTTTTGGAGCCCGCCACTTTGTTTTCTTGTTAGGGGTAAAAACTTCCGGCCTTGTGTAGTGCGGATATTCGGTATATCTTATCTTACCCGCTTTATTATATATTGTAAAGCTTTCCTCTGTCAAGCTTTCCGACTTGCCTATTACTCCCGGAATGTGCCGGGAAATACTGTCGATTACAATCATAGCAGGCAGTTCGCCGCCTGTCAAGACGAAATCCCCAATTGATATTTCTTCATCGGCAATATGCTTCGCAACGCGTTCATCCACGCCTTCATAGCGTCCGCAAATAAATATTAATTGATCATATTTTAATAATCTTTTCACATCACTTTGCACAAAAGTTTTTCCCTTCGCGGACAACAAAATCACTCTTACTTTTTTTTCTTTTTTAATTTTTGATTTGACTTTTAACTTTTGACTTTTAACTTTTGACTTGAGAAATTGAACACATCGATAGATGGGTTCAATTTTGAGTACCATTCCTGGTCCGCCGCCGAATGGCCGGTCATCAACCTGCTTGTGCGCGCCCTCCGCCCAATCACGCAAATCATGAACATTGATATCGATCAATTCTTTCGCTTGCGCCCGCGCCAAAATACTCTCACTGAAATATGAATCGAAAATTCGAAGGAAAATTGTGATGATATCGAAGCGCATAAGTCTTGACTAAATTTTAAAATAGTTTTATTATTTAATTAGGAGGCAAAAGAATGAATGAAAATGAAAAAGACAAATGTTATACCTGTGAAAAAATTGAAACGGGTGAATATGCGACACTAAAAATTGGTAATTTAATCAAAGTTATTACGACAAAAATAAATCCGTGGAATAATCAAATAGGATTGATCGAGTCATTTCAAATGACCGAATTCGGCCCCCAAATGAAATTCCACGGTGTTACTGATTATTTTAATGATTGCAAGATCATAAAATTGTGTCCTGTGTGTCATAAAGAAGTAAATACATTTAATTTTTTCAAGATTAACGTGCGAGAATTTGCTTAAAAGCTAAATTCTCTTTTTTTTATAAACTTTTTACCTCTTTATTCTCGCCACGAAATTAAACGGAATAGTTTACTTAGAAACCCCATTTCCAAATAATTCCATTTTACCACCATTCCATTTATAAATTTCCTGTTGTTTCTCTCCCCATTTGGTCCGCTGAAAATTATAAACCATTTCTTCAATTCCATCATCATCTAAATCTTTAAATTCCGCCGTGTTTTCCACATCTTCTTTAGAAAACAGTAAATCAAATCCTTTTCCCGTTCCCGACCATTCATGCAAATACAATTTTCCAAATCCGGCGCTTCCGCCATATCCATATAATGCCGCGATGTCTGTTTTTCCATTATTATTGGAATCTCCTATTTTCTGCCATTGTAATTCTGAGCCATATTCGGATATCACCAAAAATGTCCCATCTTTTTTTATCATAACGATTTTAGTATCGCCAAAAGTATGCTTGATTGAAATATTACTGATAATTATGATTTTTTCATTCTTTCCGTCTTTATCAACATCAAAATCATTTTCTTTAATAATTGAATAATCTTTATATTTCTCGGGCAATAAAAATTCTTTTTTTTCAAAAAACAAAAAATATGCCGCAAAAAATAAAACAACCGCAAGAATAATTATTCCAATTAACCAAAAAATTGAAATTTTGCCGCTCTTGTTGGCGCCGGCCTTGCATTCATTATTTATTTCAATCACCTCTTTAACAAACTGCCGCGTTTCTTCGGGAAGATTGTTTAAATTCAATGGTCCGTTAGCTATAATATTCCCCATACCCCAATTCCAAGCCGCTAAAGTTTTTTCTAAAAAATTTTCTTTGTTTTGATATTTCTTTTTAACTATCTGCCAATACAGAATTCCAGATTCAATTGACTGCCGTATATCCAATCTGTTGCTGAAATTTTTTCCGAATTTTTCATTGACATCCGAAATTGCAATTTCTCTTAGCTGAAACAATCCTTGCGCGCCGATTCCGGAAACCGCGTAAGGAAAAAGTTTTGATTCTCGTTTTGCTATTGCCAACATCAAGCACTCGTCTTCGTTCATTTCTTCCGCTTTAATTAAAATTAGCTTCTTTATTTCTTCTTTACTTTCACCTTCGATTTCCAATGCTTCGCAATAAATATATCCTGTTTTTCCTTGAAGCTCTGCTTTATGCCATCGATCAGAAAGTAAAAAAACGCCCTTTTCATTCACGGGTCTTTTTCCCAAAATAGCTTTTTCTATGACATCAAATTGCGTTCCTTTGTTTATTTCTTCAATTAACGCTCGCGAATGCTGATTTGGTTCTTCTCTTAGAGTAACTTGTTCCCACACAACCGTTGCATTTTCATTAAAATATGATTTTTTCAAATCAATATTTAATCTTATTGAATTTATCTCCGGCATTCTATCCGCCCATAGTTCAATATAATGCAAACCCACCGCTAAAT
>CAYPQL010000067.1:0-4589 GCA_964412905.1 uncultured Candidatus Saccharibacteria bacterium | reverse complement strand
ATAATAATAGTAATTTGTTTAGTTGATAGCTTCATCAAAATTAAAAATATTACCTATATCCTCATTGGAACTATAAAAATTATCAATCTCCATCTCTCCGCTATTTTTATAAACCGTGAAACCAGAAGAATCAAACGATGCAGTTTTATAATTTTCATCAAGATAAGAGATCAATAAATTATCATCTGAAATTTTTTCATCGCCTGAAACAAAAACTTTATAGACATTTTCAGTTCGCGTTATTCTTATTCGAGAAGTTTTGTCTTGCTCAAAAATAAAATCATTTCTTGCCAAAACTTTGCCCGCCTTAAGAACTATACCCTTATTTGTTCCATCGCCAAAGTAAAAATTCAAACCTCTTTCCAGCAAATAAAAATTAAGAACAACGGTTTCTGATTTTGGAATTAAATCATACTGAATAAAAAAATCGCCTCTAAATTTTCTTATAAAAAACAACGAAGACTTTTCGCAATCACTGTCTTCATTAAAAACTAGCTTATTGGTGCGTAATTTTCCGTTTTCCGTTCTCCAATTGTCATAGCATGTTTTCGCCTCTTTAGTCATTCCCCAAGATTTTGATTCACTGAGAGAAACAGAAAAATCATCATAAAATACTAAGATAAAATTATATTTCTCGGAAATTTCTTCGCCTTCAAATTTATAATCAATCTTCAACAAATGACTTTCGGGATTAAGAGTATAAGGAAATCCAAACTCAATTCCCTCTTCATTATTTTTATCAATATTCGCATTTGAAAATCTGCTACTCAATAAATCTTCCTCCGATTCGTCAAAATAAATTTTCACATCTTGAATAGTTTTATTTTTTCTAATAATAAATTCTGGCTGTAAAGTTTTAGATTTGATTAAAACTGTTTCTTTATTTTCTCCTCTTTCTTTTTTTAGTTCATCGCTTTGCACAAAAATTGAAACTATTTCACCCTCCTTTATGACAGTTTGATCTTGAGTATTCGTCTCCGTTTCAATATTATTTTCTTTTTGTTGCTCATCAACTTTGATATCATCGCTTTTATTAAAAAACAAGAGCGCTAAAATTAGCGCTATCAACGAAAAAATAATTACAAAAGTTTTAAATATTTTTTTCATAAACACTTGTTAATTTTTAATACTTTCCTCGAGATTTGCATCCTCAATTTTATCAAAATCAAAATACTCATAAGTCAAATCACCGTCATTTTTTGGGGTTTTTATAACATCAATGACCTTGCCGAAAACTTTGAAATTTTCCTTCATAATAATCGGGTTATAAAAAAGATTAGAATTCATCGAATTTAAGATCACGGCATTTTTTGTAAAATGAACTTTTTTAATTACTGCCATTCCGTCAATTATCGCGATAATTTTCTCACCCTCGTTCACATTTTCATTCATTTCCGCAAGAACAAGATCGCCGTCATCAATCCCGCCATCAATCATTGATTTTCCAACAGCCCTTATCAAAACCACATTGTCCTTTTCTGTTCCTTTTAAAAATTCCTTATCCAGAGCGATATGCTCATCAAAAATCATATCCGCGAAGATATTCATATTGTCGCAACCAGCCGAACTTATAACTGGCAATATCACTGTCTTTGCTTCGTTTTCAGCTAAGCCTAGTAATCTAATGCCTCTCCTTTGATGTTTTATGCGAGATATTAAACCTTTTTTTTCAAGAGATTCTAGATATTGCGTAACGGTTCTGAGAGAAGAAGCTTTTATTAATTTTGCCAATTCAGAAACAGTAGGAGATTTTTTCTCTTTTGCAATATAATCCTTAATGGAAATATAAACTTGATATTGTTTTTGGGTTAAATTGTTTTTTATTTTCATATTTGCATTATAATCTTTTGATTATATAAGTCAATAGCTAAATATACACAAGTTATATATATTTATATTATATCGCACACAAAGTCACCAAAACAAAAACAAACTGCATTATTGCAATTTGTTATTAATAATTTCCAACGCTCCCCTTCAGTCCAACATCAATCCACTCTGCGATTATGTTTTTTCATCCTTATCCAATCAATCAAAACTATCGCCGCTATTATAAAAAATAAAAGTTCCAGCAGTAAATTTTTGCCGCTGTTGTTATTGCTATTGTTGTTATCATTGACATTGCCATTTTCGCTTTCGTTAGGCGAAGAAGAAGCTTTGGCGGCCGAAGCCCCGGAAACTCGGCTTAGTTTTATGTCTTGCTGAAATCTGGGCAAAATCCTGTATCCCGAAGATGTCTGGCTTACTTGCCCCGTGATCACCATCCAGTCGCCGATTTTTATTTCAGGCTTGATAATTCCAGTTTGGGGCTTGATGTAAATTTTCACCTGTCCGCTTCCGTCATCAATATAAAACACCTCGTTTTTTATCTGAGAAACCTTCCCTTCCGCTATGGCCAAAAGCCCTTCCGCCGATTCATTGGCATCTCCCGTAGAAATTAATTTCGGCTCAACCAAATTGTTATGGCTTAAAATTTTTAGATCTTTTCCGTCTTCCAATAAAATTCTTTTCTCTCCTCCGACTTCCGAGATTTTTCCGATCACTTCAACTTCGTCCCCCAATTCAATTTTCGGCAGTTTTATTTCATAGCTGAAAATCTGAATTCCGTTTAAATAAAAAACATTGTCGGAAAATATTTTTGGAGGAACGGAAACAATTCCCGTAACTTTTACTCTCGTATATTTTTCAAAATGCCAAAGGTTTTTTATGTCAGTTTCAATAAAATCAGGATTAATCAATTCATTTCCTCCGCATCCCTCTTCGTCTTCAATAAAAGCATATTCAAAATCATTTTCCATAATATCTTCCTCCGCCAAAACCGCTTCCGATTTATTTTCTTTTTTTGGAGTAATCTCAGCCGTCCAAATCCAATTTTCACCGGAAGTCAGGCTATATGATTGCCCTTCTATTGTTTTTTCATATTTCGCGCTGTCAATAATTTCCCCGTCCGGCCAAAGAATGTTCACCTCGTCGCCGGAATTATTCAGCATTATTTTTGTATCCGCGTTGCTGAATGTTTTATATCCCCCGGCTTCAATAATGCTGTCCTCTTTTATTATATACGGCTTGCTTCCTTTGTTTAGAATATCGTCAATCTGCCACCCTTTCAAATTCACATCTTCATCGGAAGTATTATATAATTCAATCCATTCATAATTTTCTTCTTGATTATCTTTTCCAAGCGGATTGGGAAAAATCTCGGAAATAATTATCGTGTCCGAAAAATCATATTCCTGTCCGCCGCCGGCTATATTATTTTGAGAAACCGCGGAGCTTTCCTGCGCGATGTTATCGTTATCAGGAGCTGCTTTGATTGTTTCTTTTGAAGGAATAATTTGCGCTTCCGCCTCAATTATATTTTCCCTTCCCGGAGTCGGCCTTAGCGTCCAAACCCATTTCCCGTTTTTATCCAAAGCGTAGGACTGCTCCTCGTTTGCCGAATCACTCGCGGGAGTTTCGCTGATTATGTTTTCTTTCTTATCTCTTAAAACGACTCCGTCTCCGGAATTATTCAAAGCTATTCCCGTTTCATCGCTATAAAAAACTTTATACTTTCCCGCCTTAACGACGGTTTTTTCCGGAATAATGAATCTCTTTATTTTCCCTATTTTATCCTCCAGCGTCCACCCCGCCAAATCAACTTCAACATTGTCATTGTTATAAATCTCAATAAACTCATTATCCTTGTCGCTATCCTCCGGATCCGGCAAAAATTCCGTGATGATTATTTTGGGAATATAATTATTATCCACATCGTCCTGAGCAATATTATTTTCTTCTTCATCATTATCTCCGCTCTCTTGAGCAGTATTATTCCCCTCTTGAGAGGGGTTGGGGTGTGTTTCTCCGCTATTATTTAGAACACTACTTGAATTTTGAGGATTAGGATTATCCTGAATTTTAAAACTACTTCCGTCGCGTTCAAGCGATTGCCCTTCGGAAGTAATTGAATTTTTATCATAGCTCATTTTATCTATTTCATTGTTTTCATTATCCAAGAGAATAATCGTGATCATTTGAGAACTGCCGTCTTGCGTTTTTCCATTAGGAAGAGCGGCGGTTCTTTTAATGTCTGCGGCTGCATTATTGTAATTCTCTTTTTCATAATTGTTAAAACCAATTAAAAGAAATCCTTCGGCGGGAATTACCGCTTGGTCTTCGTTAGAAGAAGTTTTGAAAGAAGCAAGAGAAACTGATTTGGAAGAATTTTCTTCAAAGTATTTTAACGACCAGCCAGCGAGATCTATCTGGCCTGATTTGTTATAAAGCTCTATGAATTCTTTTCCATTATCCGCGCCAAGAGCGTCAAAAAGAATTTCGTTAATTACGACGCGGCCGACTTCTCCGCTGCTCGCCAGAATAAAATTATTATAAACAAAAAAACTCCCGCAAATGAAAAGGGAAGCCAGAAAAAAATAAATGATTTTATTGCCCTTGCTCATCTTCGTTTATTTTAAGCCGCGATGTTTATTGGTTATCAGAATTTTATATTTTTTTGCTTGTGGTGTCAAATTTCAGAGCCTTCCCGCCGCAGGCAGGGCTGTATCATGCTAACGAATTTGTCATTTCGAACCCGATTAGGGTGAGAA
>CAYPQL010000066.1:0-4950 GCA_964412905.1 uncultured Candidatus Saccharibacteria bacterium | reverse complement strand
ATTCTCGGGAAAAACATATTCTTCCCCGAAATAATTTAAAATGAATTTTCTTCGGCATTCCGTCTGCTCGCAATATTCTATAATCTGATCCAATTTTTTCAAAGCGCCATTCCGCTCTTTTTCGTCCTTCGCTTGGTCAATAAAAAAATCGTGCTTTCTCCTGTCGCCATAAGAATAAAACAGCACGCACTCGCTCGGCAATCCGTCTCTCCCCGCCCGCCCGACTTCTTGATAATACCCTTCCAAAGTTTTGGGAAATGTATAATGGACAACTAAGCGGATGTCCGGCTTGTCAATTCCCATTCCGAAAGCAATGGTGGCGACTATGATCTGCGCTTCGTCTTTGATAAATAAATCCTGATTTCTTTTTCTTGTTTCGCTATTAAGTCCGGCGTGATACGGCAAAGCGTTAAATCCTTCCAGCTTCAAGTCTCCCGCAATTTGTTCCGTGTCTTTACGAGAAAAACAATAAATAATCGCCGATTCGTTTTTATGCTTTTCAAGAATGCGGACAATCCTGTCAAAGGCGTTTTTCTTCCTGGTTATAAGAAAAGAAAGGTTTTCCCTGTCAAAACTGGAAACGCATATTTTCGGATTATTCAAAGAAAGCTGTTCTATAACATCCTCGCGGACTTTTGCCGTTGCGGTTGCTGTAAGGGCGATAATCGGAACCTGCGGAAATTGCTTTCGGAAGATTTTTAAGTTGCGATAATCATGGCGAAAATCATGCCCCCACTCAGAAATGCAATGCGCTTCGTCAATGGCGATCAAATCTATTTTCAGCGTCTGTAAAAATTTCCGGAACGGCTCCAGCGCCAGCCGCTCGGGAGCGAGGTATAGAATTTTAACTTTCCCTTCCGCCGCATTTTTCTGAATTTGCGTAATCTCGGAATAAGGCAAAGATGAATTTATATATTCCGCGGAAATTCCATTGGCTTTCAGCGCGTCCACCTGATCTTTCATCAAAGCGATTAAAGGTGAAATAACCAAAGTCACCCCGCCAAACTTCAAAGCCGGCAACTGATAGCACAAAGACTTCCCGCCTCCCGTCGGCATCAAAACAAAAGTATCTTTTCCATTCAGAACATTCTCAATAACCTCCTCCTGCAAAGGCCGAAACTCATCATATCCGAAATAAGTTTTAAGAAGTTGTTTCATTTTATTCTTATTAATAAACGACTCCAAACCATTCTCCTATTCACGCGAATTAGAGAATAGTATTTCTTTTATTATAGAAACAAATTAATCCACCGACTTGTCGATGCGATAAATTCTTCGGGATTTTCTCGCAACTTTTTCTTTAATTCTTTCCTTGAAAACCATTTAACCTCCGCCACTTCGCTTTCTTGAATTTTGAATTCTTCCGCCATTTTATCGATTTCAGCTGAGTACCATTGGCAAAAATAATTATACTTGCCCGATATTTTTATTTTAGAACCTTTTTCAAATTTTATATTTTTTAATCCGAGTTCTTCTTCTGTCTCTTTGATTATATTGGAATCATAAGTTTCTCCGTCTTCAATTGTTCCAGCAACTGCCGGACCCCATTTTCCCGGACTATGAGTTTTAGACAAAGCGCGCCGCGCCAGCAAAATATCTCCCTTGCTATTTATAAGCCACAAAGCCGAAACGCGATATATATCTCCCGCCTCCAAACTCTCTCTTCCTTTGCTGGCGGTTATATTGTCATTTTCATCCGCAATAATAATTTTTGAACTCATATTTTAATTTAATAAGAATTCTCTTATTTGTTTAAATAAATTTTTTCTGTCTTTGTTTTTCGTAAAATTATGATTTCCGTCAACTTCAATATATTTTATATTCTTTATTTTTTTATACTCGCCAAAATATCTATTCCTGAGAACATCGTCCTGCTTCGGCTTGAAAATTATCAGATCCGTTTTATTTCCTAAATTTTCAATATATTCACAGGGGTTAAAAGATTTCAAAGTTCTCCAAAAATCTTTTCCTATGGCCTGAACGATTCCCTTTGACCTTGGATAAAAAGTAAGACTATCTTCATTTATTCTGGCTCCTTTCGCCTTGATTCTCTTTTTCAATTCGCTGATTATAAATTCAGTATTGGAATTTGGAATTGACGTAAAAACCGTTTTTTTGATCATATACGGCGAAAGTATGCTTACAACAAACGCCCCCAACGAATGAGCGATGATATTAATTTCTTTGTTTTTATAAGTTTTCCTCGCGTATCTTATCACCGAATCAACATCCCCCGCGGCTTTTTGAAATTGAAATTCGTTTTCTGCGCCTTCGCTTTCGCCATAACCGGACAAATCAAATCTGATTGTCAAAAAATCATTCTTAAAATATTTTGCCAAATCCAAATACGACGCAAATCCTTCGTCCTTGTCGCTTCCAAAGCCATGAACAAAAATCAAAACCTCTTTTGACTTTGGATTGCCCTCAATCAAAACATCAAGGCTTTCTCCAAAAATGTTTTTTATTTTCTTATTCATTTTCGCAGTTTATTAATAATCTCCAAGTATTTATAACTTTTAAATCATAAAACTCTCATTTTACTTTTCCTTTATCCCAAGCCATTTTTCCACCCTCCAGTATGATATTACCTAATATCATACTGTCTGGAATATCGTAATTGAAACCGGAATCTGATTTTTATAAATACCACAAAGGAGCGAATTTAATTTTACAGGAGCCGAGTTTCATTTCTCCCCAAAAATTTTTGGTCAAAACCAAAGCTCTTTTGGGCCGGTATTCTTGAATAAAACTTCTAAATCCGCGAGTGATTTGCGGCGAATTGAATGTTGCGTATTTTACCTCAATCGGCATTATTTCATTATGTTTTTCTATGACAAAATCAACCTCGGCTTTTCCAGCCGTTCGCCAGTATTTTATCTCGCCAAAAATTTCTTCTTTAAATTTAAGCTGGGAAAAAGCCGCATTCTCCATAATAGATCCCAAATCTTGCCTGAGCATTAAATCTCCGCCTGTTCCGCCAATGATGTAATTTCTTAAACCGGAGTCAATAAAATAAACCTTTGGATTCTTTTTTAACTCGGAAATCTTATTGGAAAAAAACGGCTTAAGCAGAGAGATAATATATGTTTCTTCCAAAATTGACAGGTAATGTTTCAGCTTTTTAAAATAAGTTCCCGTGTCCTGAGACAAGCTGTTGTAATTCGCCAAGTTTCCGATTTGAGCCGACAAAACGGAAATTAATTTCTTAAATTTTGAATGGTCGGAAATTTTCAGAAGCTCTATTATATCTTTGTCAATATAAGTATTATAAATATTTTTTAGAATGATGTTTTTTGTTTCAGAGTTCGGCGCTTGAACCACGGCGGGGTAGCCGCCCCAAACAGCGTATTCCTGAAAAACTTTTTCTAAATCACTGATAAAAATATCCGAAGCGGCAGAAAAATCTTTTCCTTCCGCTATAAAATTATTGGCTTGATCGCTTCTTTCTTGATAAGCGTTAGAAAGCTGGATTGATTTTGTTTTGATAAATTCGGCAAAATTCAGTTGCCAAAGATAGAAGAAAAAAATTCTTCCCACTAAAAATTTTGCCGTTTTGTCAACAAGTTCCAGCGACGAAGAGCCGGTAATAATAAATTTCACATTATCAAAAACATCGTAAAGCATTTTTAATATCTGTCCTCCGTTTGGCAAGTATTGAAATTCATCTATGAGAAAATAGAATCGCTTTTCTTGTTTATCGCCGATAAAACTTTGGATATATCTTTTAGGATCCAAGGAAAATTTTTCCAAAATATCCCTTTCTTCAAAAGTAATAAAAACAATATTTTCTTCCATGATTTTTTTGTCCGCGACAAGCTGATTTTTAAGCATTTTCAGAAGAGTTGTTTTACCTGACTGGCGGGGTCCCTTGATCGCCAAAATTTCTTTTCTATCTATCCATTTCATCAATTCGCCCAAAAGAAGCCTCTGAATATATTTTTCCTCTTTTAATGCATCATTTTTCATTTTAATTCAATTGTTATTAAATATGTTTTAATTTTAATAGAGTTATTATTAATTGTCAAGAAGTAATTGCCTAGCGATAAATTAGATTTATTAATACGGATGCAAAGCTCTTCCTACAAGGCGACATTCGCGAATGTCGCCTTCGTTTGGCGCAAATATTGAAATTCTTTAGCGATAAATTTATTTGTTAAAACTTTGAAAGATTATTTCCCGCTCTGTTTTTCTATAATTCCCAAAACATCTTTCCTTGTTTTCTTAATCTCCTCTTTTCCCTCAATTAGCTCGCGTTTATAAAATTTATGCAATAAAAAAAGAACTCCGCAGTTCTTGCATTTTCCCCATCCGCATTCGCCTTTGTTTTTGCGCGATAATTTCTGACAAAGCCCAATCTCGCGGTCAAAAATATTTTTATTTATCACGCGCCTTTCCAATCCCGTTTTGCAAGATAGTTTTTTGCTTGGCATTGATATTTTATCTTAGCGATTAATATAAATGAGCTTAACTTATTTCAGGAGCTAAGCTCCAAAACTTCGGAGCTTAGCTCCTGAAATAATTATATCAAAACTAAACCCCTGTGTTCTTAACAAAAATCAATTTTCCTCTATTTCCGCGGAAGCCTCTCCGTATTTTTCTTTTATCTTCTCAATGTCTTTCTTGGGAAAAACAGGATCTCTGTGATAACACAACTCATAAAACTCCGCCCTCTCCGAGTCAGTTAATTTTCCCAGCTGTTTTTTGCCAAAAAGATAAGTAATGGTTTCTAACTCCATTTTTGTCCTTTTGGGCATTTGGAAAGGTTTATTTTTTCTGTCATTCAAAAACTTTTTTATGTCCATATATTTTTTATTTTATTTCCAGAAGAGAATGATCAACAATTCTATTGGATTCATCAAACAAGAATTTTCCTTTAAAACTTTTTCCGTCTAAAAACGGTTCTTCCGACATTTCTATGGGTATAAATTAAGTTTGCCGCAGTGGAATAAG
>CAYPQL010000065.1:0-5043 GCA_964412905.1 uncultured Candidatus Saccharibacteria bacterium | reverse complement strand
ACTCGGACAAAACAGATTTAAAATTGGAAATGGTGATTTTTCCCGCTTTGTCCGCCATCAAACATTCAACTTGATGAAAATTAAATCCGTGCGTGGCGTCGGCATTCTCGTTTCTATACACTCTGCCGGAAGAAACAATTTTCAGCGGCGGCTTGTTTTTTTCCATATATCTGATTTGCACGGACGAAGTTTGGGTTCTTGGAACCGCTCCGCTTTTTAGAAAAAAAGTATCTTGCATATCCCGCGCCGGATGATTTTGGGGCATATTCAAGGCGTCAAAATTATGAAACTCGTCCTCCACTTCACGATCTTCCACAGCCAGAAAACCCATTGATTTGAATATCTCCTCGATCATATATCTCGTCTGAGTCACGGGATGAAGATGTCCAGTTTCTATTTTCTCGCCGGGATATGTTATGTCTATTCTCTCTTTTTCTTCAATATCGCTAAACTCTTTTTTTCCAATTTCCAGTTTCCAGTTTCTAATTTCCAGTTCTATCTCTTCTTTTACTTTATTCGCCAAATCTCCAACTTCTCTTTTCTTATTTTTAGACAAATCCTTCAACCCGCGCAAAACATCTGTAAGTTCGCTTTTTCTGCCAAGATATTTTATCCTGATTTTTTCCAACCCATCAAAACTATCCGCCTTTTTAATTTTCGCCAGCGCTGTTTTTTTGATTTTTTCAAGTCTATTTTTCATTTATTTATAAGTTAGGTTTTAAATTTTAATACAGACATAAAGCGCAGCAAATATTTTACACGAACAGTCCAAAAATTCTAAAACATAGTTTTTGTCATTTCGAGCATCAGCGAGAAATCTATAAGTTTTAGCTATTTCTCCGTATACAGATTTCTCGCGAGGCGCTCGAAATGACAATTTTTGGACGGTCTGATTCTCTGGCGTCAAATTAATCCTTATTCATAAAATAAAGTTCCAACAAGCCGATTCCCAGAACAAATAAAATCGCGCTCCACCAGAAAAGCATTCCGAGCTTTTGCAAGGCCAGCATTCCGACAAAAATCAAAGAGAAAAAAACTCCTTGGCGAAAAGCGGTTCCTGCATAATTAAATTTAACCGCATCTTTTGAAATTTTTTTCCTCGCGTAAAATCCAGCCAAAGTAAAAAATCCCGTCAAGAGAAAAAACAGCATAAAGAAAAACAGAAGAACTCCCGTGATGCCGGCCGTTTCCGGGTTAATATAAACGATAATAAGAATCCAAGAAATAAAACACAGAACAGCGCTGATCACCATTCCCAAAAGATAAGAGCCAAGAGTCATAAGTCGTTTAATTAAAATCTTATAATCTAATAATAGCTCATTTAAAACGAATTCACAAGGCTCTTGCTTTATTTTTATTTATAATTTATACTAATACGGTAAAAGAATAACTTATAGCAAATGAAGTTTCGCGCATTTCAGGAGCCTAACTCCGAAGCTTCGGAGTTAGGCTCCTGAAATGCTTATATACTGAAATTCTTTGGCAATTAAATATCGCGGGGTAGAGCAGCGGCAGCTCGCAAGGCCCATAACCTTGAGGACGCTGGTTCGAATCCAGCCCCCGCAACATAGAAAATTTAAAATGGAAAAATCAAAATGGAAAATTAAGGCGTTTATCTTTAGTAAGCTCTAAAATTTTGATTTTTGATATTTACATTTTAAATTTTTTCGGCAGGGTAGCTCAGCTGGTTAGAGCGCGGGACTCATAAGCCCGAGGTCGTGGGTTCGATTCCCACTCCTGCTACTTTACTCATATTAACATATAAACATTTAAACAAAATAAGCATTTGAAGGTTACATGAAAAAGCAAAACGCAAATTATAATAAAATTACAGACTTTCTTTTTGAAATTGGAACGCTCAGGAATGTGAAAAGGATGCACTGCCAGACGCTTCCGCAGGCGAATGACACAATCTCTTCGCATTCGTTTGAAGTCGCGATTACCGGAATAATTCTGGCAAAAATGGAAAAAGCGGATGAAAATAAAGTTTTGAAAATGTGCCTATTCCACGACATTGCCGAAGCAAGAACGGGAGACGCGAATTTTATACATTCGCATTACACGGAAATGGAAGAAGATAAAGCCGTAAAAGACCAGATTTCCGATACTCCGCTGGAAAAAGAAATACTTGAAATTTTGGATGAATACATAAAAAGAGAATCAATTGAATCAATAGTCGCCAAAGACGCCGACCTTATAAATCAAACTCTTCTGCAATGCGATTATCTCAAAGAGTCAAAAGATCTGGCAAGATGGAACAGGCACAGTATGAAATTGCTAAAAACAAAATCAGCGAAAATTCTGGCAAAAACAATTATCCGAAAAAATCCTTTTGACTGGTTTTACAGTTTCCCCGACGCGACAAAATAAAATTGAATTTTGAATATAGAATTTTGAATTTAGCAAATATTCAAAATTCCAAATTCTATATTCAAAATTCTATACACGGGGGCGTAGCTCAGTTGGTTAGAGCGACTGCCTGTCACGCAGTAGGCCACCGGTTCGAGTCCGGCCGTCCCCGCCAAACTAAAAAACACTCTTGAATAAGGGTGTTTTTTAGTTTAGACTTTCAACACATAAAATAAAATTTCCGCGCGTTAAATCAATCCCATGACAACTCAATAGCTCTTGAAGTTTCCCTGAATACGCCGGATATTTTTATGCCTGCCGGAGAATCGCTTGTTTTTATTACAGCAAAAGAAGAACTGGGCTCAATAATATCATTTTGGCTTATAATTCCATTGGGCGCGGAGATAGAAGTTAGGCTTATTTTATCTGGATCTCCCGCTGGCCGCGTAATTCCATAAAGAACTCTTTCCGCTCCCATATCCGCCAAATAGTAAGCCTGAATAGAATTAAGATTGTTTCTTGTGACTTTTGTCTGTTTGATAACCGCGTTGGTTAAAAACAAGGCTATAAAAAGCAATAATGTCATTATGACGAACACAATAAAAAGCGCAATCTGCCCTTCCTGATTTTGAAATGTTTTTTTTGAAGTTTTATTTTTCATATTCCATAATTAATATATCCTCAACGCAATGCTGTCTTGCAAAATAATGCTTGTGTCTTTTGATTTTATTTTCATAACTATCGTAACGAGAGGCTGAGTTTCAACAAATGTCTCTGAAACATAAAATTTCAAATCTTCTATTATTGCATCCGAGGAGCTTATGCGATTTGTGTTCCGTGAAAAATAATCCCCGCCGGAGTTGCAAGTCCCGTCTTCAAGAGACTGGCAATATATCGTTAGAACGCCGTCATAATTGGTGAATTCTATGTCGGAATCATTATTATTTTCCTGACTCGGATTGATCGCCGTCGCCATTCTAAGCTCGCGAGAGACAGTTTCCATCAGATAACCGCCTTCTCTTTGCGCCACGGAAAGCTCGATGATTTTTCTTTGGGTTTTGCTTCCGCTCACAAAAATACCGACTGTTATCGTGATAACAAGAGACAGCAAAGAAATCGCCACAAGAATTTCCAGCAATGTAAATCCCTTGTTGTTAGAAAATAATTTTTGTTTGTTTATGTTTTTCATAATTCATTATTCAAAATTCATCATTCCAAATTCCAATCCTAATACCAATCATCATAAAGATACGCCGTTATCTTTGCCATTTCAACGCCATTAAATGAAACATGGGATATTATTCTCATACAACTTGTAATATCGCATCCGGAAGGAATGGAACCGTCCGAGCCATTGGCTATTTCAAGATATCTTTCAAAACCAGTTTCTTTCCAGCTGCCGGGAGCAGCGCTTTTAAGTTGAACATACGAACCAAAAGTAAAATGCGTCGGATCACTATCTTCAGATAAATAAACCTTTTTTCTGTTCACATTACTCGCTTCAATTTCCCATCCTTCTCTTATATCATTTTTATCAACAAGTCCAACTATAACTTCATCATCATTAAAGTCAGACTCATCTAAAAAACTATCGTCGCCATTAAACCAAATATTATCTCTTGTCTGTCTGACAACTTCAATCGCTTCCTGCGCGAGATAGGTGGCGACCAGTTTGTTTTTATTAATCACCTCTGCTTTTAAATTATAGTTGAAAAGAGACAAAATTGAGATAATTCCCGAAGTGATAATAGTCATCGCAAAAATGACTTCAAGCAAGCTGAAGCCCTTTTCATTTTTGTTTATGGAATTATTTTTAATCGCGGAGTTCATTAAGTTTTTCTAAATTACTTTGGATTGCGAAATAAAGGCTGTCATCCTGAATTTATTTCAGGATCTTCTGTATGCTACAGTTAAATATAGATCTGCGAAACAGATAATAGATTCTGAAACAAGTTCAGAATGACAGTTTAAAAATATTTCACAATTCAAAAAAATTAAATCAAAAACTTATCAGCCTTGAATTATTCACTGTTATAGCTTTGACCTCCCCGTCGCTGTTTTCAATTTCAATTTTCAAATCCGGCGAAGAGGATGTTATAAAAACATTTCCATAAGGCGGCTTAAAAACTATATCCGCGGGACTTATGTCCACAGTATCTCCATCTGCCCTTAGTTCCGAAATCTCAACGCTTCTCAGCAAATTTATTTCTTGAAAAGTTTCCGAAGCTCCGTCATAAGTTTGATTTGGAATTGGACCCAGATCCGCAAAAATTATATATTTTTTTGGAGTACTAATATCAAAATGAACCCCGTATCCGCCAGCAGGAAAAGATCCGTCGGTAAATTTCAAAACATTATAAGAATAGTTTTGCGCCATTCTGATATCTCCGGCTATCTGTTCTCTTGCCAAAAGTAGCTCTTTGCTGTTCCTGGCTTTATTATAAGAAGGCAAAAGTATAGCGGCAATTATGCCTGTAATAGCTATAACTACCAGCATTTCAATCATCGTAAAACCGCGTTTATCATTTAAACATTTTAACATACTAACATTTTAACAATTATTTTAAAGACTGGATTGATTTCCAAAGCATTGCCTGCAATTCCAAATGCCAAATATCATCAGAAAAAAATGATATTAATTTTGGCATTTGATATTTTGTAACTACTCAGCTACTCTAAAAAACATTTATCCCG
>CAYPQL010000064.1:996-5127 GCA_964412905.1 uncultured Candidatus Saccharibacteria bacterium | reverse complement strand
AAAATAATAAAACGCCCGACAATAGCAATAATCAAAATAATAATCAAGAATTTGTTTGTGGCGGAGATCAATTCAGAAAATCAACTGGCTTGGTAATTTCAGACGAATTAAAAGAAAAATATAATAATCAAATTAAAGATCTTCTAAACAGCGAAGAAGAAAATGGCGAGAAATATTTTAATTTAGCGATACTCTATAGAAATATTGACGACTTGGAAAATTCCTGCAAAATGTTTGTCAAAAGCGTTGAATTAGATCCGAATAATTTTCTTGCTTTTTCCGGACTGGGAACGGTATATCAAGAAATGCAAGATTACGCGCAAGCGGAAAAAGCGTTTCAAAAAGCGCTGGAAATAAATCCAAAACATATTAATACATACAGCAAACTGGCGTTTCTTTATAAATTAGACGCTAAGAAAACAAAAGAGGAGATCGTCGCGTTTTATGAAGACGCCGTAATAAAAACCGCGGGAGATGTTAATTTGGCGAGAGAATACGCTTCGTATTTGGAAGAAGTTGAAGAATATAAAAAAGCCGTTGAAATTTGGGAAGCTCTTGTGGAACGGGAAGGCGATATTTCAGGCGAAATCAAAGCTAAAATCGAAGAGTTGAAAGCCAAATAATTTGCGAAGACTCCGAGGGTTTCATAGTCCGCGCCTCGCGGCTGTGGAACCCTAAAATGCAAGATTTCATAAATCAGATAATTTATTTGAATAACAACGGCTTGCATTTGCGGTTCCACAGTCCCGAGGCGGGAACTATGGAACCAACAAATTCCAAATATCCAATATCCAACATCCAACCACCCCCGCCCCTCCTTATCTAAGGAGGGGATTTTATATCCCAATTTCCCAACATCATAATCGTTTGACACTGCTGTTATAATTTGATAAACTAAAACTGGATAAATTAAAACCTAATTTAAAAATATGCCCGTATTATTTTCAGACAACCTAAAAACAAAAAAAAGGTTTGTTAAAGCGATAGAAGCATATCAAATTATTTCCGCTTTTTCCGAGAGCGAATTGGAAACCATAGAAATACTTTCTAATGAGAAAGAGAGGAATTTAATATTGCGCGGAATTAAAGAATCAAAAAATAATAAAATTCATTCTATCAAATCAATACTGTAATTATGTTCAAAATTTTCATAACTTCTTCCGCGAAAAGATCCGCCAAAAAACTTCCAGTAGAAGTAAAAAGAGAGATCATAAAACTTTCTGAGGAGTTTATCGCCAAAAATCCTTTTGACTCCGAAAAACTTCAAAGCCCGCTAAGCGAATGCAGGTCGTTTCATTTTAAGCTAAACAATGTCCATTATAGAATCGCTTACAGAATCATAGAAAACGAAAAAAGAATAGACATTGTTTTGGTCGGCGCAAGAGAAAATTTTTATCAGAGATTAAGACGAGTGTTAAAATAATTTCGCGGTAAAAATCGGCAGTCATGCGCAATGGCAGACAAGCATGGGATTGCGATTAATCGCAATAGCCCGGCGCAAAAGCCCCCGTTTGTTCGGGGGTTTTTGGTTACCGCCCCGTCAGAGTCTCTCATCGGAAAACTCTGACGGGAAAGCGGGCAAAATGATATTTCTGCGATATTTTTAAAACCCACCCCGTCTGTTGATACAGACACCCCTCCAAGGAGGGGATTTTAATTTCCCAATTTCTAGTTTCTAATTTCCCAATTTCCCAATTATCTTGACACCGTCCCGCATTCTCGTATAATAAAAACAGAAGGAATAACTAAACTAAAATATATGGTCAAGAGCAAAGGAAAAAATAAGGATTTCGTATTTAATACAAAAGATTTTATTTTGTATATTTTAAACAGGATTGAACCGGCAAAAAGCGATAAAATCCGATTAAACAAAATAGCTTTTTTTGTTGAATTTGCGTATATTTTTTATAATAATAAAGATTTGTCTGATGCAAATTACGCGGCAATTGACAATGGACCGGTAATTGACAGCTATGATGTGATTTTGAAAGAAATGGCAAAAGAAAAACTAATTGCGATAAATGGGTTTGCGTTGCGGCCATTAACCGGCGCCAGAGCGGCTGTTCCCAAGGATGTTGCCGATTTTATTGAATCAATTATTGATAAGTATTCGAAATTAAGCAAGAGCGAATTGATTTCACTGTCTCATAACACGGATTCTTACAAAATTACCACTGACAATGAAAAGAAAATGGGAAATATTATCAATAAAAAATTAGCCAGCCTTGAAGCGTTCTTTTGCGATGATGACAATGATCAGGAAATAAACGAAAAGAATCTCCCGGCTTTCGATAAAAGTAAACTAGTTGAATATGAATTGTAAATTTAACGGCTATAGAATTTTAGCAGAGTCAAAATTTAAAAAGATTATTCAAAAAAACCTTCCTATTTTATTTATCTCATATTGATAGAACTATTATAATCGCTTATATAGGCAATCATACTCAAATAAAAAATAGATTTAAATAAGGGTTTGTTGCAACTGCTCAACTACTCTGAAAAACCAATATTTCGTTTGACATCGCCGGCAGGTTTAGTATAATGGAATTACGCTTGATAAAATTTAACATAAATATATGGCAACAAAAAAGAAAAAAAAAGAAACAACAATTGGCGATCTGTCCCAAAAAATTGATGTTTTGGCAGTATCTATGGAGAAAGGTTTTAAGCTGGCCGACGAAAAAATGGAGAAAGGTTTTAAAGCAGTAGATAATAGATTTAAAGCATTTGATGAAAAAATGGAGAAAGGTTTTAAGCTGGCCGACGAAAAAATGGAAGCGGGGTTTAAAAGATCTGATGAGCGCTTGGAAGCAGCTATTAACAATTTAGCTTTGATGACCGCAAAAGGATTTGAGCATATGGACGAGCGCATGAATTCTTTGGAGCAAGGGCAAGAAGACATAATTGAAAGCAATACCCATGAGCACGAAGAAATGAAATTAAGGCAGGACGAAGTTCCTTATCGTTTTGAATTTGTGGAATTGGAAAAGAGGGTTGAAGTTTTGGAAAGAGCGCGTTAAGCGATTTTAATATAAAATATTTTAAAATAATTTCTCGATAGCCATGCCTTCGGCAGACAGATCTGGGATTGCGATTAATCGCAATCGCCCGACAAACAAAAACGCCCCCGTTTGTTCGGGGGTTTTTGGTTGGGAATGTGTGAAAATCGTAGGGATAGACCTGTGTGTCTATCCTGAAAATGCGACAAAATAGAATTAATTCCGCATTCAGGGCAGACACACGAGTGTTAGGGGCAGACACACAGGTCTGCCCCTACGACGGTAATAATAATTTTTCTTGACATAAACTATCTGTTTGATAGAATAAAGTTATAAATTAATAAATTTTTTAAAATATATGGCTTTTGTGAATACTAGGGAAAAAATCACTATTTATAAATCGGAATATGACCTTCTTAATGAAGTATACGAACAATTCAGAAGGCAGGCTTTGCTAATAAGAGTGATTGAATCTGAAAAAAACCTTAAGGACAAAAAGGTAAAAAAAATGAGCGTTGATAAATTTATTGAAAAAATTTAGAATTATGGTGTTTTTTATTGATATTGGAAATCATGATGTTTATAAATAAGCCTTAATGTTTTTCCCGATAGCCATGCCTACGGCAGGCAAGCTAAAATCGGCAGTCTGGGATTGCGGTAAAGGCGATCGCCCGGCGCAAAACGCCCCCGTTCAACTCGGGAGCTTTTTGTTTGCGGAGAGACTATGGCGGAGCAGGAATGTCATTCTGAACTTGTCAGCCTGCGGCTGATCTGCCAGAGGCATGATTTCAGAATCTGTCTTGCTATAAGTTTTAGCTTAATATATTTCACAAGGCTAGAGGTTGCAGACGACAGATCCTGAAATAAATTCAGGATGACAGCGCAAACAGGCTCCACACAGGAGTATGGAGCCAACGGGTTTTCCAATTTCCAGTTTCTAATTCCCAATTTCTATTTTTATTGACATCGCCGGCATATCCAGTATAATGAAAGCAGAAATAAAAAACCAAATAAAATATATGATTAATAAATATGAGGACAGAATAATTGTTGATCCGGAAATAATGGTTGGAAAACCAATAATCAAAGGCACCAGAATTACTGTTGAGCTTGTTTTAGGGTTGCTTGCTCA
>CAYPQL010000064.1:0-986 GCA_964412905.1 uncultured Candidatus Saccharibacteria bacterium | reverse complement strand
GGATGAAATTTTAGAAGCATATCCGCATCTTAAACATGAAGATATTTACGCCGCTTTGGAGTATGCCGAAAAGATTATTAAAGAAGAAAGGATAATGCCATTAAGCGGAATTAAATGCGCTCAATTATGAAATTTCTTTTTGATGAAAACATAGGATGGACAGCCGTTAATTTCTTCAGAAAACAGGGATATGACATCAAGTCGGTTTTAGATGATTTAAGAGGAAGCAAAGACAGGGATTTATTGAAAATCGCTTTTAAGGAAAAGAGAATTGTCGTTACTTTGGATAAAGATTTTTGCAATTTGATTTTCAGAGACCTTATGTCTTGCCAAGGAATAATTCTGCTGAGATTATCCGATGAATCGCAGAAAAATATTATTTGTGTTTTAGAAAATGTTTTGGAAAATATCGGCGGCGGACTTGAAAATAATTTTACGGTGGCAGACGATAGAAATATCAGAATCCGCAGGATTAAATGAAAAACTGCATAAAGAACTATGTCAAAAGATAAAGTAAAAAAAATAGTACAAAAATATGCCACAAAGCTAAGGGCAAAAAAATATCCTTTTTCCGCGATTTATTTGTTTGGGTCTTATGCTAAAAACAAAGCTCATAAATGGAGCGATATTGATGTGGCGGTTATTTCAGATAAATTAAAAAAAGACTGGAATAAAAACGAAGACATTTTATGGAAATATACGATCGGAGTTGATTCCAGAATTGAGCCAATCGGTTTTACGATGAAAGATTTTCAGGATGAATGCGATCCGATGGCTTCTGAAATAAAAAAAACAGGAATTAGAATAGTTTAGTTTTCCGGATGGCTTTCAAATCGGCGCAAAAAGCCCCCGTTCATTCGGGGGATTTTTGGTTTTTTCGCGGAGAGACTATGGCGGAGCAGGAATGTCATTCTGTCCGCCAGCTGGCGGATCAGAATCTGTCTTGCTATAAGTTTTAGCTTAATATATTTCACAAGGCTAGAGGT
>CAYPQL010000063.1:0-5373 GCA_964412905.1 uncultured Candidatus Saccharibacteria bacterium | reverse complement strand
AAATACATTGAAAGATTCACCGTCCCCGTCGGCGGAAGCCCCGGAATCCTCACCAGCGGCGTCCACTCCACCGCCGCGCCGGCGAAGTTGGTGGAAGCTATCGCTACCGCGAAAACCAAACCTGCCATAATTAAGGCTGTTTTTTTTGTGGACATAGGTGTAATTTTTAATTTTTAATTTTGTAATTTTTAAATAATTTCTAATGTTTCAATGTCTAAATTGCAAATTCTAAATTTCACTGGCTTCATTATTCCAAATTCCAAATTCTACATTCTAAATTCTAATATTCATATTATACCGCAAAGCGGGAAGATGGCAAAAAGATTTATTTAAAGTTCTGCGCGAATTTAAGCTGGCTGATTTTATGGATGTCAACTCCAATTCTTTTATACAGTTGTTCCGTGTTTATGGAAACTATCTCTTTGTTTTGATAATTTAATAGATTTATTAAATTATCTATTAATTTTTCGTCTCCGGATTCTATTTCGATATATGGCTTTAGCATCGGCCAAATATCAATTTCTATGTTTGTTTTGCCGTATTCATAGCTGATTCTTATTTTCTCCTGATAACTTCTGCTGGCTAAACCTATCTCCTCCAAAATATCGTTAGTCTCTTCAAATGAAAAAACCTTAGTTTCCGCCTCCTTAACTTTTTGCAATGAACTGTTTGATTTTTCAAAAACATGTTTTACCGTTAGTTCCGTTTCGCCATCGCTTTCTCGCAGCCTGATCCATTTATTGCGATTTATTTTTAATTTTTTTAAAATAGCATTTATTTTCTCTGATTTTATGTTATTTAACCATCCTGTTTTATAATCAGACATCGGAAAATTTATATCGTTAATTTTAAGAGCGTTGAGAATAATGCGCCAATCGTTTTCTGATAACAAGTCCTCTGCTTCCAACAATAATTTTTTAAATCTTCTGATGTTTGCGTCAACTACGAGCTTATTATCGCTGAACAAAAGCTCTCTGATTTCGCAAAATCTATAATAAATAGTAGGGATGTCGTAGACATATATCTTCTGATTTTTTCTGCCCTTAAATATGGCCCCTATTTTTTTAAGCCTATCTTTTGCGTCAGAAACATCAATATCCAATATTTTTACCTCTTTTTCCAATTTAGCCATATTTTTAATTTAATATTACTATCTTATTCATCAAAATTCTTAAACATAACCGCCATATTTTCATCTTCTACAAATCCGTTTTTGAGATGGAAATTATAAGCGCCGGCGGCTTGCTGTAAGATTTTTCCAAAATCTCCGCGCATTTGATTAAATCCGCCGGCTGGATTTTTTTAATGATAATCATAAAATTAATGTTCAATAATTTCTAATCTCGGGCTCCCTTCCTCCGCCCGCAATCCAGCCGTTCCGCCGATCGGATAAGTTATCATCGGGCTTGTATGCCCGAAATCAACATTGGCGATAAATGGAAATATTTTTTGCATAGATTTAGATTTATTATTAAATTATTTGTTTTTGAGTTTCCACGGCAACCTTAATTTATAATTAATTTAAAACTTCTTATAATTGCGCCTCTTCAAATCCGCCGGAAATTTCTTCAATAAAAATGTTCTTTCAAGTTCTATTTCCATAGTATTATTTTATAAATTAAAAAATGATTTTCAATAAATATAAAAACTTTCCATGCAATAAGACTTTGCCGACTTTTAAATTTATTATACCACAAAGCGGGAGGATGGAAAAAATAAAATAAGAAAAATTATAAAAAAGAAAAATTATATCAAGCGGATAAAAAAACTTGACGCTGTTTTTGTTTGTTGATTTTGACTTTTTTATTCGGTATGATATTCTACCGATAGAAAATAAATGACAATTTACTAACCTAACCTCCGGGCTTTTTTGTTTGGAATATGGTTGAAATTTTAATTATGAAAAAAGTTCTTTTGTTTTTGATGATTTGATGCGTGATGTTGTAGAAAATTTATATTTCTGATATAATGAAATTATGAAGTTTCCCAGAACAAAAAAACTTTTATTCGCAAATAATAAAGGCGGAGTCGGCAAGACAACGCTGGCTTTTAATTGTGCCATATCTTTTGCCAAACAAGGATATAAAACAGTGCTTGTTGATCTTGATCCGCAATGCAATTTGTCTCGCTTGGCGCTTGGCGAAGAGCAATATGCCAATACGCTGTTTTCGGCAGCATATAAAGATATATTTGATGCGCTTAAAGGCGTTATTGAAGGCGGAGCCGATGTTGATTTTTCAGCGCCGCTCATTCCAATTTCCAGAAGCGATTCAAAATTATTCCTTGTGAAGGGAAGCGTTAATCTTTCGCTTTATGAAAATATACTCGTGTCCGCTTACGGGGCGGCTGCTTCGGGGCAAAGGCTGGGATATTTCCAAACGAGCGCGATTGATCGTTTTTTGCGGGAAAAAGGATTGAAGGAAGAAGTGGATGTTTTTGTCATTGATACATCGCCAAGCCTTTCGCTTCTTAACCAAATTATTTTTCTCGGCTCGGATTATTTTGTCGTTCCGATGATGCCGGACGCATTCAGTGTTCAAGGAATAGAAAATCTTGGCGCTATATTTGAAAAATGGAAACAAAACTGGAAAGTTACGGGCAAGGCTCTTTCAGGAGACACGGAAGGCAAATTTGTTTTATCGGGGGACGGCTTATTTATCGGTTATATTATCAATTCATATAATGTTTATGGCAAGCAGCCGATTAAAGATCATCGCCATTGGATAGATGAAATTCCGCAAAAAGTGAAAAAGTTTCTTTCCGAGAAACATGGCAGGAATGGTTTGGTGGAAAAAAGTTGGAAAGAGCCGATTTCAATAATCCAAGATTACGGCAGAATTCCGGCAAAATGCCAAGAACTCGGCGTGGCCATTTTTGATCTTAATCCTGCCCTAATAGAAGAAATTCACCAGGGAACCAAAGAAAATATCGAAAAGTCAAAAGAAGAATTTGAGGCGCTTTCGAAAAATATTCTAAAAACGCTTTCGGAATATTGATTTTTTGCGCGAGATTTTTTGGTTTATGATTGAATATAATTTAAAAACATAAAGCGCTATGATAATATGAATTATCATAGTGTTTTTTTGTTTGTTGGTTTGACTTTTTCGTTTAGTATGCTATTATGCCGATAGAAAATGAATGGCAATTTAGAAACCTAACCTCCGGGCTTTTTGTTTGGAGTATGGTTTAAATCCACTCAAGTGTAAAGACGGTTTTTCGTCTGATACTCACTTGCGTGGTCAACATTCGACTAAATATAAATCCGCTATGTAGCGGATTTTTTAATTGATTTTATAGTTCTCTTGTGCTATTCTACATTTAACGAACAAGAGGCAAGTTTGAGTTTTTAAACTAATCTGTTTAAAATTATTAACAAGAAATTATGAATCTATCACAACTTATAAAATCAAGCGGGAAATACGATTTGACGATTTTTTCTTCGGAGAGTATTGATCGGATTGAGAATAATGTTTTTGAGAAAAATAAAAGAGGAAGCTTGACGAGCATGGGCATTTGAAGCAGAAGCACGATTTAGATGAGATTGCTTTTGCTTTTGAGAAATGGGGAAAGGAGAATGGGTTGAGTTTTTGGAAATAGATTTATAAGAAATATTATGTCAAAAATAAATATAAATTAACAATTTAGAATAATTTTTAAAAATTTAAAATCATGGATAATGTAACAATGATAGTAATTGGAATAATAAGTGTTTTATTTGGAGTTGGTAGTCGTATAGCAGTTTATAAACCAAAGGGGGAAATTTATTATTTTTTTGAAATATGGCGTGATGCTGTGTGTTATTTTATTACAGTGATCATAGGATATTTTTTTCTAATAATTAGATGGCCGAATGTAAAAAGCGATGGTATTTTATCGACAAGCGATTTTATTCTTGGTATAGTTTTTTTATTGGGCATTCTTGGTTGGTTGCCGTATCTCGCTAAGAATATAACCCAAGGTATAGATGTTATTATTTCAAAAGTTCTAAAAAAATAAATAATATGCCCCAAATCTCAATCATAAAAAAATCAGATATTCAAGAAGCGCACAGGTTTGATACTGTCTTGAACTATGATTAAAATGATTAAATGATGACTATGATTATTAATGAGAAATACAAATATTCGGATTTGACCGCTAAAATTATTGGGGCGGCAATGGAAGTTCACAAATTTTTAGGAAATGGTTTTCAAGAAGTTATTTATCAAAGAGCGCTGGCTATTGAATTGGAAGATCGAGAAATATCATTTGCAAGAGAGCAAGAAATGAAAATTGAATATAAAGGCAGAGATATTGGAATGAGAAGGGTTGATTTTTTTGTTGAAAATAAGGTAATGGTAGAAATTAAAGCGGTAATTCAGCTTGAAGATGTGCATTTGGCCCAAGCTATTAATTATTTGGAAGCGTATAATTTAGAGATAGGACTGCTTATAAATTTCGGAGCAAAAAGTATGGAATTTAAAAGATTGATGAGGAAATTGAAACATAACAAAAATAATCATAGTCCATCAAATAATCATATAAAATCATAGTTCAAGACAATATGACAAAAAAACTAATCATCAGAAATAGCGCGGCGGAATTTTTGATTTTTACTTCTCAGGCGGGTAAAGATGGAATTGAGGTGCGGGTGCAAGATGAAAATGTGTGGCTCACGCAAAAATTAATCGCCAAACTTTTTGATGTGAAAATCCCCACTATAAACGAACATCTTAAAAATATTTATGCGTCAAAAGAATTAGAAGAAAAAGCAACTATTAGGAATTTCCTAATAGTTCAAAAAGAGGGGAATAGAAGCGTTTCAAGAGAAATTGAATATTATAATTTAGAAGCGATTATTTCACTTGGCTACAGAATAAATTCGCAAAGGGCGAAGGATTTTAGAAGATGGGCGACAAGAGTTTTGAAGGATTACGCGATAAAAGGATATGTTTTAGATAACGAACGATTAAAAAACGGCGCCTATTTAAGCCCGCAATATTTTAAGGATTTAATTTTTGAAATTCGCGATATTCGCGAAAGCGAGAGAAATTTTTATCAGCAAATTACGGATATTTACGCCATGGCGATGGATTATGATATTGACTCACAGATTACAAAAACATTTTTTGCAACTGTTCAAAATAAACTCCATTACGCTACGCACGGCAATACTGCAGCAGAGCTTATTACTAAAAGAGCTGATCATAAAAAAGATTATATGGGACTGATGACATGGAAAAAAGCCCCGCATGGAAAAATTTTAAAATCCGATGTTTCCATCGCGAAAAATTATCTTAATGAAAAAGAAATAAAATCACTTAACAGAATTGTAGCGATGTATTTAGATTACGCAGAGCATCAAGCTGAAAAAGGAATTCCAATGACAATGAA
>CAYPQL010000062.1:0-5733 GCA_964412905.1 uncultured Candidatus Saccharibacteria bacterium | reverse complement strand
GCGACAAGCAAAAAAAGAACGCCTTTCATTATTCCCAGTCCGGCGCGGCGGTTTTGCTGAGCGAGAAAAATTTGAAGCCTCATTTGCTTTTGAATGTTATAAATGATATTTTTCACAGCAGTTTGAAGACCATGGAGATGAAAAGAGCGGCGCGCCAGTTAGCGCATCCGGAAGCCGCGAAGAAAATCGCCGAGGAAATTATGAAAGTAGCGGGATGAGATGGTAACTTGGAATTAGTAATTTGGAATTTGGAATAAGATAAATTTATGCAAAAAATAGATTTTGATAAAATCAATAGAATTCACTTTATCGGGATTGGCGGGATTGGGCTGAGCGCGATTGCGAGGCTGATGAAAGAAAGAGAAAAGGAAGTGAGCGGCTCGGATTTGAGCCGTTCTTTAGTTGTGGAAAGTTTGGAAAAAATCGGGATAAAAATTTATATCGGCCAGTCGGAAAAAAACATAAATAAAAATATGGATTTAATAATTCACACGACAGCCATTCCCGAAGAAAATCCGGAGCTGAAAAGAGCGAGAGAGCTGGGAATAAAAACAATTACTTACCCTGAATCTTTGGGGCTTATCTTCAATAATAAATTTGGAATCGCGGTTTGCGGGACTCACGGAAAATCTTCAACAACGGCAATGGCGGGATTGTTGCTAGACGACGCAAAACTTGATCCGTCCATAATTGTCGGGAGTATAGTGCCTAGATACAACAGCAATTTAAGAATCGGCAAAAGCGAATATTTTATTGCTGAAGCATGCGAGTATGAAAGATCTTTTTTGAATTTATATCCTAAAATAATTATCTTAAACAACATTGAGCTTGATCACACGGATTATTATAAAGATATAAAAGATTTTAGAAGCGCGTTTGAAGAATTTGTCGGGCATTTGCCGGAGGGCGGAGTTTTGATTTGCAATGGAGACGATAAGGAAATTTTCAATTTTCAATTTTCAATTTCCAATAAATTTTCAATTTTCAATTTTAAAATTTTGAAATTTGGTCTAGATAAATTTAATGATGCGCGTGGCTGTGATGTTAGGTTTGAAAATGGGATGACTAAATTTAAAGTGTTTTATAACAATAAAGATCTGGGCGAGTTTATGTTGAAAGTTCCGGGATTATTTAATGTCTATAATTCGCTGGGCGTTATATCCTTGGGGCTTGTTTTGAAAATTCCGATTGAGAAAATAAAAAAATCTCTGAAAAATTACGCGGGGATTTGGCGGAGGTTTGAGATAAAAGGCGAGTATAAGCCCGCCGCCGCTTCCAAAAAGCTTTGGCGAGGCAAGCCTGCTTTAGTAATTTCCGATTACGCGCATCATCCGACGGCGGTCAAATCCACGATTGAAGCGGCGCGGGAATTTTATCCCGACAAAAGAATATTCGCGGTGTTTCAGCCGCACCAGCATAATCGGACGAAAAAATTATATAAAGATTTTTTAAATAGCTTTGACGCGGCGGATGTCATAATACTTTCCGAGATTTTTGATGTGGCGGGGAGGGAAGAAAAAAAAGATCAGAATATCAGCTCTTATAATATGGCGGAGGATGTTAAAAAGAAACTGGAAATTGGAGAAATAGAAACTGGAAACTGGAAACTGGAAACTGGAAAATCGGAAAATATTATTCTCTCCTTGAAAAAGTGGGCTAGGGGGATTTCTAAGCTGAATAGCAAAAACATATTTTACGCCAAAGACTTGAAAGAAACCCGCAAACTGATAGATGAAAAAATCAAGCCTGATGATATACTTCTTATTATGGGAGCAGGGGATATTTACAAAGTGGCGGATGAGTTAGTCGAGTAAGAATAAATAAATTTTATTTATTAGTAATTTTATGGAATCTATTAATGACTTTAAAATCATTTGGAGTTTTTTGGCAAAGTATAAAAAAAGATTTTATAGTATTTTCGTTGTGGCGATTTTTGCTTCTTTAACTGAGGCTTTGATCCCATATATCTATGGCAGGATTGTTGATCTGATTATTACCGGCGAGGCAATGTCTGTGATTTTTGGAATTTTATTTTTATGGCTGATTTTGAGCTTGATAAAGGATTGGGGCCACAGATATGTTTTTACCGCCGGAAGAATATTGGCCATAAAATGCATGCATGATTTCATGTTGCTTCTTAACAGTCATTCATTGATTTTAAATCTGCAATATCATAAAAAGCAAAAAAGCGGCAAACTTTCTTCTCGCTATATAAAAGCTTCTGACTCTTTGGAAAATATAATAAATGATATACTTTTTTGGTTCGGCCAGGATGTTCTGATGCTTATATTTGTATTATTATTAATGGCTGTGTTTACTCATTGGTTGTTTGTTGTTATAATTGCCACAAATATTTTTATTTATTTGCTGATTACATTAAAGTATTCAAAGTCTATAAGTAATTATATTATCAAAGCTCAAAAATCATATGAAGATGCCTTCGGTTTTGTTTATGATTCAGTCTCTAATATACAGGCAGTGAAAGCGAACTGCAGGGAAGAATATGAAAATAGAAAAGTTTCATCAGTATTTGAGAATGAGACAAGAAGGCATCATAAAAAATTTATTTTAGCGTGGAATAAAATGAGTTTTTTACAAGAAACTTTTTTTATTTTTGGAATCTTATTATTACTTATTGCCTTGGCTTTGATGTTTAGGGATGGCTCGATAACTACAGGACAGATTGTCACAGTCATTGCTTATTTGGGATTAATTAATATTCCGATGAGGAGAATTGGAATGAGTATAGATCATTATAGAAGATGGATAGGCGTATTTAAGCGCGGTTATAATCTGCTTGACGAGGAAGCGGAGCCTTATGACAAAAAAGGCGCTGTCAAAATAAAAGACATAAAAGGCGAAATGGAATTTGAGAAAATAAATTTTTGTTACCATGAAACAAGGCAGGTTTTGAAAAATATCAGTTTTAAGATAAAGCCGGGAGAGGTTGTGGCTTTGGTCGGTGAAAGCGGAGTGGGAAAATCAACGATGATGGATATGATTTCAAGATATAATATTCCGACATCGGGAAAAATATTTTTGGACGGGGTTGATATTCAGAAAATTGACTTGAGGAGCTTAAGGCAAAATATCGCTATTGTTCCGCAAGAAGTGAGCTTGTTTAATGATACTCTGAAAAATAATATTATTTATGGAAAATTAAACGCAACAAACGAAGAAATAGAGAATGCCATAAAAGCGGCAAGCGCGGACGAATTCATAAACAATTTTCCGGACAAGATAGACCAAGAAGTGGGCGAGCGGGGAGTGAAATTATCTACCGGACAAAAACAGCGCGTGGCGATTGCGCGGGCGATTTTGAAAAATCCAAAGATTTTAATTTTAGACGAGGCGACCTCGGCGCTGGATTCTAATTCAGAATTATTGGTTCAGGACGCTTTAAAGAAGCTGATAAAAGGCAGAACGACTTTTGTTATCGCTCATCGCCTGAGCACGATTATGCATGCGGATAAAATTTTAGTAATAGACAAGGGTGAAATCATTGAGGAGGGCAAGCACGAAGAGTTAATAAGGAAAAAAGGGTTGTATTATAAATTATTCAATTTACAAAGTCTGGGAGAAGTGGATGGCGAGTAAAAAAGATTTCATACTCCCACACCCTGGGGTATGGGAGTATGTGTCTGGTTATTTTGAAAATATTAGCAATAAAATTTTATGGTTAAAATTCAAAAAAACATTCCGCTTGCAAAATACACCTCGTTTAAAATCGGCGGGCCGGCGAAGTTTTTTTGCGCGGCGGAAAATATATCTGAAATAAAAGAGGTTCTGGAGTTTGCCGGGAAAAATAAATTGAAAATATTTGTTTTGGGCGGAGGAAGTAATATTTTAATTTCGGATGAAGGATTTGACGGATTGGCGATAAAAATTCAAAATTCAAAATTCAAAATTCAAAATTCAAATATTATTTGCGATAGCGGATTATCTCTGGCGAAAATAGTTAGTGAGTCTATAAAAAATAATCTGACTGGACTGGAATGGGCAGCGGGAATTCCGGGGACGGTTGGCGGGGCGGTTTGCAATAACGCGGGGGCGCATGGGAAGTGTATGGGGGATATTGTGAAAGAAGTAGAGGTATTGGAAATTGGAAATTGTCCGCCCATGGCGGATCCGCCGAAGGCGGAGAAATTAGAAATTAAGAAATTAAGAAATTGGGAAATTGGGAAATTGAAAAATAAACAGTGTGAATTTTCTTATCGCGAAAGCGTTTTTAAAAGAGAGAAAAAACATATTATAATTAGCGCTATTTTGAAATTGAAGAAAGGAAATAAAAAAGAAAGCAGGGAGAAAATTTCAGAATATCTGAAATTAAGAGCGGAAAAACAGCCTCTTCAATATCCAAGCGCGGGAAGCGTGTTTAGAAATCCCGTTTTAGATGATGATCGTCTAAAAAAATTAATAAAAGAAAATCCGGAGCTGGAAATTATCAGCAAGAACAATACGATTCCAGCCGGTTGGTTTGTTGAAGCGCTCGGGCTTAAAGGCAAAAAAATCGGCGGAGCGATGGTTTCAGAAAAGCACGGAAATTTTATAGTGAATACAGATAGCGCCAAAGCAGAGGATGTTGTAATTCTTATCAGCTTAATCAAGCAAAAAATAAGAGATAATTTTGGAATTCAGCTAAGCGAAGAAATTGAATATGTGGGGTTTTGATAATTACATTGCTGTATTGTTAAATTGTTGTATTGTTATGTAAGACATTGCTTTAAATTATCCCATTTGTCATTCCTGAACTAAATTCAGGACAAGCTCTGAATTTATTTCAGGATCTTTCCATAATTAGGACTATGCCTTACTTATCTAAATCAAATGTAGCATACAGTAAATTTTGAAAATTGTTGCCCTTGACATTTTTTCCATTTCACATATAATGCAAAGTCAGGTTTTCTGTCCTTTGAAAACTTAATAAATTTACCAGTCCGAAAAAATTGCGATTATTTTAAATGGCAGTTTTTTGGGACTGGTGAATTAAATCGGTCCGATATAAATGAGGTGAAGATAAAATGATAGAAGATGACAAAATCGAAGAAGCCACCATGCTTCTTGAAAAAGGAAGGAAATTTGAGTTTGAGGAGCTTTTGTCTAAGCTTTTTGAGCAGTATAAGAAATTAACTGAAAAACAAAAAGATAGACTATTGGAAATCTTTGCTCTTTCTCGGAGTTGAGTTATAAGAAAAAGACGAGGTAAGTCAAATGACAGAAACAAAGAAATGAAAAAAAGAGCTTTGGTATGGACCAGACGGCACATATCAAGCTGAAATAAGAAGAGATGAGCAGGGTAATCCCGTGGAAGCGAGAAACCTTGTTAAAACAGAGAGACCAAAAGTGGCATCGCCGACTGTAATAAAAGGAGAATCTGATTGGGCATTCGTTGTTCCTGTAATGACAAACGAAATTGGTTTATCAATATTTGGAATGACCAATTTTATGCTTGTTTCTCCCGAAGAACTTTTAGCTCTTGCTAATGGTCCAGAAGGAAACCGTTTATTAAGCGGTTACGGAAAAAGAATGCACCGCCTTGCGCTTGCAGCATTTCGATATAGTTCAAATGAAGACTATAAAGAAGAAGCAAGAGAAATGCGCGAAAAAATTTACAACTCTTGGTAAACAATTTCGTAGAGGCAATAATGACTTTGGAAACATTCCAAACTCGTTGCCTCTGTCCCTCCCATATGATAATGTCATACTATTCCCCGATAGAAATGTCATACCTAG
>CAYPQL010000061.1:0-5910 GCA_964412905.1 uncultured Candidatus Saccharibacteria bacterium | reverse complement strand
TTAATTGATTATTTTTAACTTCATAAAAATATACCGCTCCATGCCCCGCATGCGTTTTGCCATAAATTTCTATAATAGGATTACTAAAACCTTCCGGAAATACAAATCTTGCTTCCAAAATAGACTGTTCGGTTGGCGGATTTTCCATTTGCAGCCACTCAATCGCACTATCTTTATAAATACCCGCTTTAAAATCCTCAGACCAATCATTTTCCCACTCAATAATTGCCAAAAATAAAAAATTATTCTCATTGTAATATTCAATTTTTATATCTTTGGCATACGCTCTTTCATAAGGATTCATCGTATCAAAAATAGCTGATTTTATTGATCGACCGGAAAAATCATATAAAGAAAAGAGTAAAGCGGGAATTAATATTATAAAAATAATTATCCAAAGTTTAAACGGCGGATTATTGCGATTATCAACCCCTTGCGTATAAATACTCCAAACATTATCCGCGTACTCTTCCATTCCCGGGCCATATCGCTTAACCGCGTCTTTCCAAGAAAACCAATGCCGCTTTTTATCATCTCCTATCCATTGAGCTCTGTGATATAGCCATCTCACTCCCCAATTTATACTGTCATAAACTTTTTCAACCTTAGCTTCGCCATTATAATCAACTTCCCGCAATTTGCCATCTCTTAATTCATATTCGGGTTTTTCTCCTTTTCCATTGAGTACATCCAAAGACGGGTCGCCAGTATTACCTACCTGCATTACATTGATATTTCCATTGTTATTTTTATCATAACCAACTCTGCTCTCTTGAAATATTATTGCTTTAATTAAACTAGGGTCTAGCGGCTCATTCGGATAATAAATTTCAGAAAAAAATTCCTCATTCCAACATGCAACAGCATTGATTATTAAATCATCGTAGCGGTTATAATTTTCATTATTCAATATGCCTTTATAAATATATTTTTTTATTTTTTTCCAATTTATCCACCACGCTGTATCTCTTTTTTCATATCCGCTTTCTTCTTCCTTAATCAATATCTTAATATTTTTTATCTCCGGCGCTCTATCCGCCCAAAATTCAATATAATGCAGTCCTTTCGCTAAATTTAATTCCTGATTAAATTCCTTTTCTTGCCTGTTTAAAATCCTACCGCACCAAAACCAATTTTCATGAGATTTTTCCGTTTCATTTTTTTGGATATTGCCGTCAATAATCAGTTTAATATCATCATCGTCTTTCTGGTAATTTTTTGCGATAGCTTTAATGTTTATATTCTTTACCGGCAGATTTGCCAACACTATTGCCATCCATTGTCTTCTGTCTCCGTCTTGAGCCGGATTGTTTTCTTCGGGAGAATAATCCATTTCTTCTTTATCATCGGACTTAAACAGAGCAATACTTTCTAAAATTGGGTTTTGATCAGCTAAAAAATAAAGGGTGTGATTGCCTTTTTTGAAATTGATTAAAAAAATACCGGTTTTAGCCAATCCTTTTAAATTATTTCCGTTCCATGCCGCCTCGCCGTCAAAAAGTCCTTTTTTGCCGTTTAATTTGGGAAAATCAACATCATCAATTTTTACCGCCAAATCGTCATCGTTGAAAAAAGATTTCAGATTTTTTAAATTCTGCCACCAGCTTTTAGCGCTGGCGATTATTTCAATAAGATATATTCCGTTTTCAGGAATTTCAAAAGTATAATTAAAATTATTTTTTACGGCTAAGTTTAGGTTCTCTTTTTTAAGCAAGTTCATAAAGTTTTAAAATTATTTATCTATTTCTTCTCGCCGCGAAATTAAACGATTTAAACCTTTATTTTTTACAACTTCAAAAATTTCCAATAATTGCTTTTATCAATTTTTTTAACTTCAGCCTTATAGTTTTCAATAAATTCTTTAGGCGCGCGATAAACGATTTTATCACTCCACTTGAATTCATAACCTGTTATTTTTCCTTCGCTTTCTTCAATATAATCAATTTCTTTTTGGTCATAAGTGCGCCAGAAATAGGAATTGACGAATTTGAAATTGGCGTCATTAAACTTTTTTCTTTCAATGATGCAGAAATTTTCCCAGAGAAAACCGGCATCAGGGCGAATATCCAAACGATTATAATTTTCTATCAAACTGTTTCTGATGCCAAGATCGTAAAAATAAACTTTTATGGATTTAGAAATTTCTTTTCTGGCATTGCGGCTAAAAGCATTAAGCCGGAAAACAATAAAGCATTGCTCCAGAAGGTCAAGATATTTTTGAACAGTCAGGCGATTAACCCCCAGTTTAACCGCCAATTCTTGATAAGAAACTTCCTGCCCCAATTGCAATGCCAGAGCTTGCAATAAATTTTTCACCAAGCTTGATTTCTTGATTCCTTCAAATTTCAAAGCGTCTTTATAAAGATAATTGGACGCTATCTCATTTAGCCGCTCTCTGGCAAAGTTTTCGTCTAAATTGAATATCTCCGGATAGCTTCCAAAGCGCAACAGATTTTCCAGTTTTGATTCCACGAAAAACATATCGCGATCCTGTTTTATTTCTTTTAGAGAGAGCGGATATAAAATAAACTTGAAAGCTCTGCCTGTAAGCGGCTCTGAAATTTTTTGCGATAAATCAAAGCTTGACGAACCTGTTGCTATTATTTGAATTTTTGGAAAAGTATCAACGATTATTTTTAAAACCTTGCCGATATTGGCAATATTCTGCGCTTCATCCAGAACAATTATTTTATAATCGCCCAGAAAAGCTTTTATCTTTTCCGCGTCTAATTCTGATAACCCTCTTTGCACTGGAAGCAGTTCGCAATTTAAATAACGCGCTTCATTTCCATAATCAGCTATTATTTTTTTCGCCAAAGTTGTTTTTCCGACTTGTCTCGCGCCATAAATAATAATCACTTTGCCCCTAAACAAGCGCTCTTTAATAGGTTTTTCAATAATTCTAATTATGTAAGACATAATGGATTGTAATTAAAAATGATATTACAATATCAATTTTATGCTAAAAAACGATATTTGTCAATACCTGTCCGCTGTTTTTGCCTTGGGCCCGCGCCAAAATACTCTCGCTGAAATATTTACCCCGTTAGAAATTACGAATTTAAACAAAATAATCGTAAGAATAGCGCAAAATAAGCAAATAAAATATTTCTAATGGGGTGAGTCGAAAATTTTCGGGAAAATTGTGATGATGTCAAAGCGCATAGGAATATTTAGGAATATTATAATACTTTCTAAGTTTTTGTACAAAAAACCAGCTCCGCGAGATTGGAACCGGTTTTAAGTTTTTTTATAGTTTCCCTTCTTTTATAGCGCCAAGTATCCGATTTTCCTGATGTACTTCTTTCAAATGATGCCCTACTTCCGGTTTTTCTTTATAGAATCTTTTCAACGTCGGATTCATTTTTTCTATATTTTTTAATTCTTCAGTGTTAGTTTTTAAACGATTATCCCTTTCTTCGGAATTATAAAATTCTGAAAATACTTTAATTAGACCATTTACGCGTTCTTTCATCCTTTCTCTTAATTCCTCAAGTTCCTTTAGTGTTTCGGCTCTTTCTTCTTCGTTTTTTACTGCATACATTCCTTTATACTCCAGACTGCCAGAAATAGGTAATTTTTTAACCTCCTCAATAAGATTACCCGCTTCCAGTGTCTCTTTATTTAAAAATTCTTCTCTAAACTTTTCTTTTTCTTCATCGGGATTAAATTCCCTTGTTTCTATGCCCATATTTTTTACCTTTCTAGTTTAATTGTTAAACTTAATTATATAATAGCGCAAATTACCAAAATGTCAATCCCGATTTCTTCTCGCCGCGAAATTAAAGGGGTAAAAATATTTCCTAAAATTACTTGGAAACGGGGTTTCCAGGTAATTTAACTACTTTTCCAAAAAAACATTTCCCAAAGGATTGGAAAAATCATACTTGTAAATCGTTTCATAATTCCCGGATAAATAACGAACTGCTATATCATATTGAATCCCGTTTGGAAGCGACTTAAAAATCACATAAGAACAGCAAAGACTGGTGTCTGCCATTTTATCTTTTTTTACGAATTTAATCTCTTCCAAAGAATTGCTTTTATCGTTGTAAATAAGAGCCGAAGTAAGAATATTTTGTCCCTCTTCTCGAATAATAAATAACTCGCGATCAAAAGATATTGTATTTAGCAAGTAAGCATTATTCAAAAATCCGGAATAAATTTTTTCTTCAATTTTATCTTTATACTCTATAACAACTTTTGTTTGCCAATCAAAAACAGTAGAACTTTCGCTAATTACTAAAATAGACTTAATCTCCGGATATGGATTATTAAATTTAAATTGCCTATCGCCAATAATAATTTCCGTTTTTTTATTTTCCAAGGCAAAAGCCTTTTCCCGCGTCAAGTCTTTGCTTTTTGTAATCTGAAAAGTTGCCGCGCTTAATACTATAAGACCGATAAAAATAAAAGTAAAAATATAATTCCAGTTTTTATTCTTTCTGTTTTGTTCCACTTTTTCAACCAAATCTCTAACCTCTTTATTTTTTATTAAATCCGTAATTTTATTGTAACTAATAGCGCCCTTTGCCGGAATTAAACTGCTGCCAACATTCCAAGTCGCAGTAACTTTTTTATAATAATCCTCACTGCCTTTATAAATATCAAATAAATGCTTTAAATAAATAATTCCGCCTTCAATATTTTTTTCTATCTCAAAACTTTCTCTTTCGCTAATCTCAAAATTAAATCTTTTTCTCAAGTCCTCCCGCGCAATGCCTGTAAGCTGGAAAATTCCTAGCGCGCCGCTATAAGAAACAGCGTACGGTTTATAACGCGATTCGCATCCGGCTAAAGCAACTGCGTAATCATTATTGATTCCATGTAGTTTTGCTAATATTTTAATTTTTTCTATAACCTGTTCTCTTATTTGTCCATTGATTTCAATATACGAAGAAAGTATATAACCTTCAATCTCTTGATGTCTAATTTTATGCCATATATTAGATTTATTTTGAATATACTCGCCTTCAATAATATCATCAATAATTTCAACCGTTTCTCCTGTTTTTACTTGAGTAATAATATTATCTTTTATTTCGGGTCCGCTTCTTAAATTAACAAAGTCGGCTTCTTCAATATCTTTATATAATGCAATTTTACCAAACTTTTTATCTCCCTCATTATCAGTTTCCGTCTTGCCTAATACTATTTTAATCTGTTTTATCTCCGGCGTTCTATCCGCCCAAAATTCAATATAATGCAGTCCTTTCGCTAAATTTAATTCCTGATTGAATTCTTTTTCTTGCCCGTTTAAAATCCTGCCACACCAAAACCAATTTTTATGAGATTTATCCATTTCGTTTTTTTGAATATTTCCATCAATAATTAGCTTGATATCATCATCGTCTTCGTTTTTCGAGTAATTTTTTGCTATAGCTTTAATGTTTAAATTTTTTATTGGTAAATTTACCACGGTTGCAGTTATCCATTGCCTTCGGTTTCCATCTTGAGCCGGATTATTTTCTTCGGGAAAATAATTTATTTCTTCTTTGTTATCGGATTTAAACAGAGCAATACTTTCTAAAATTGGGTTTTGATCAGCTAAAAAATAAAGGGTGTGATTGCCTTTTTTGAAATTGATTAAAAAAATACCGGTTTTAGCCAATCCTTTTAAATTATTTCCGTTCCATGCCGCCTCGCCGTCAAAAAGTCCTTTTTTGCCGTTTAATTTGGGAAATTCAATGCTGTCAATTTTTATTGCCAAATCGTCATCGTTGAAAAAAGACTTCAGCCCTTTCAAATTCTGCCGCCAGCTTTTGGCGCTGGCGATTATTTCTATAAAATACATTCCATCTTCCGAAATTTCAAAATTATAATTAAAATTATTTTTTATGGTTAGGTTTAAATTTTCTTTTTTAAGCAAGTTCATAAAGTTTTAAAATTATTTATCTATTTCTTCTCGCC
>CAYPQL010000060.1:0-6014 GCA_964412905.1 uncultured Candidatus Saccharibacteria bacterium | reverse complement strand
ATTCTGAACTTGTCAGCCTGTGGCTGATCTGCCAGAGGCATGATTTCAGAATCTATCTTGTGATAGGTTTTATTATTGTTTATTTCACGAGTATAGATGTGGCAGATAAAAGATCCTGAAATAAATTCAGGATGACAATAGGTATTTTGTAATTCATATATAAAAATGAAAATAATTAAATCAAATAGAATCAAAAAGCTTTCAAGTTATATAATTACAGGACTTATCTTTTTCTTTATAAATGTCAAAGAAAGTTCTGCTATCATAACTTTGTCAAAAATACCGGGAGTTCCGACAAAACCAATTCCCAATATTTTAGACGATTTGACAGGGTGGATTTTGGGAATCGGGCTTATGCTTTCGGTAACTTATTTGATTTGGGGCGGAGTTAATTATGTGGCATCTTCGGGAGACGCGCAAAAAACCGAAAAGGCGCGAAAAGTCGTGAAATACGCCATCCTCGGAATTCTTGTCATCGGACTTTCCTACGCGGCCGTCATTATGCTGGACAAAATTTTTGTTTAAAATCCAAATTACCAATTACAATTTACAAATTACCATTCTCCATTTGACCAAATAATAAAAAGGTGTAATAATAAACATAATGAAAAAAAATAAATTATCAATTTTATCCGCGTATTCGTTTTTAGTTATTTTGACATTAGGCCTTGCGGGAAAAGCAAGCGCTCAATGGAAAGTTCCCGCTAATGTTTTTAACCTCCCGGACGATATCAGAGCTGGAATTCTGAATTTGACCGACTGGCTTTTGTGGCTCACTGGATTGCTCTCGGTTTTATTTATAATTTGGGGCGGAATTAATTATATATTTTCCTCGGGAGACGACCAAAAAGCGGAATCGGCAAAAAAAATAATATACTACGCTATGATCGGATTGTTTGTCGCGGGGCTTGGCTACGCTTTCGTAAAAGTCATAACAACCGTGATACTTAAAAGTTAGCAATTTATCGCCATGGAATTTCAATGTTTATATCAAGCGTAGACGACATTCGCGAATGTTGTCTACAAAAAGCGCTTCATATATGCGCTGAAAAACTAATTAATTATCATCATTATGAAAATAAACAAAACAAAATCAATAGCAACTATAAGCGCTGTTTATTGTTTTCTGGCGGTAAATTTGGCAATAGCGGCAAGTAAATGGGGCTCTCCTCCGGCGCCAAACAAAGTTCCTCAAGACCTTGAGAAAGGCTTGATGAATTTGACTAATTGGGTTTTGGGATTTATTTCTATGATTGCCGTTTTGTTTATAATTTGGGGCGGAGTACAGTATCTGACTTCCATAGGCGATGAAAGCAGGATGGAAAGCGGAAAAAAGACGGTAACCTACGCGCTTATGGGATTGGTCATTGCGGCTTTAGCTTATGCCATAGTAAATATAATAGTGTCAAAGATATTAGTATAATTGGAAATTATTTTGTCATTCTGAATTTATTTCAGAATCTACTGTATGCTACGCTTGGTTTGAATAAACAAAATATAGCCTTAATCATAAGAAGATCCTGAAACAAGTTCAGGATGACAAATAGAAAATTTTAATATTATTTGTTGTGTAATGTGTATAAAGTTTAACTCATAAAACAAGAAAGGGGGTGAAAAAAATGAAAAATTTAATCAAAGGGATTTCTGTCTCATCATTGATAGCCTATGCAATGGCTTACAGCACGAGCATAGCTAGCGCCGCTTATACTGGTTCAGCTTGGGGAGCAGAATGCAAACCAAGCGGAGTTCCTACTGACATCAGACAAGCTATTATGAATGTTACCAACTGGATTTTGGGTTTTATCGCGATTATCGCCACCCTGGTAATCATCTATGGAGGCGTTCAATATCTTACCGCAGGAGGAAACGAAGATGCTGTTGGCGCGGCAAAAAAAACCATCTCTTATGGTATTATCGGAATCGTAATCGCCGGTCTTGCCTACGCTATAGTAATCGTTGTTTCTACCGTCATTCTGACAACCTAATACACGCAAAATATTTACATTTAAAAAGAAAGGCTTTGAGAGCCTTTCTTTTTTTGATTGATTATCTTTTCTCATTAAATTTTATAGATACAATATAGTTAACAATTTTGTTAACTATATTGTATCTACATAACATTAGATTAAATTGACTTTTTATTCGCGATTTGATATGCTTCAAATATGGAAAACATTAAAAAGTTGCAGGAAATAGCGAAAAAATATAATCTGAAACTGCTTTTACTGTTCGGCTCAAGAATTGGCAAAAAAAAATTTCTACACAAAGAAAGCGATTTTGATGTTGCTTATTTATCTAAAAAAGATTTAGATTTAGAAGAAGAAGCAAAGCTAATTTGCGGCTTGATGCCGATTTTTGAAAGCGAAAAGATTGACTTGGTAAATCTAAAAAAAGCTCCGCCGTTTTTATTTTACTCTATTTTTCAAAACTGCCGAATTTTATACGCGGATGATCCTCTTCTTTTTTATTATCTCAGATCTTACGCTTTCAAAAAGTATATTGAAGCCAAGCCATTATATCAAAAAAGATCTGAGAGAATTAATGATTTAATTAAAAATTTATGACTTTTGAAAAAACATTTGTCAAGCAAAAATTAGATAGAATTCTTGATTATTTAACAGAAACAGAAAATTTATTTAAATCTTCAGACGAAGAAATTAAAAAGGATTTTACCAAACTTCATACAGCCGAAAGGCTGCTTCAGCTGATAGTTGACGAAATGATTGACATCAATCAGCATTTTATTAAGGAATTAGACTTAAAAATTCCGGAAGATTTTCAAAGCACTTTTTATATTCTGGGAGAAAACAAAATTCTGCCCTTGGAATTCGCGCAAAAAATAGCGCCAGTAGTCGGAATGAGAAACAGGATCGTTCATCGCTACGAAGAACTGGATAAAAATTTGTTTATTGAAAAATTCAGAAAAAATATTGATGATTTTAAGATGTATATGAAAATAATCAATAATTTTATGGAAAAGGAATAATAACAGATTTGTTTGCGATACAGTTTGATAATTTGGAAAATCAATAGTTATGGAAATAAAAATTTAAAAGAAAGGCTTTGAGAGCCTTTCTTTTTTTTGGTTGTAGTTTCTTATTTTAGATTTTGAATTTCAGAATTTTGAAAAGTAAAGAGAAATAAAATATTGCTCCGAATAATATTAAAATAATAATATGAAAATTTTCTCTGAAATAAAATAAAGTTAATATTATAGCCGATGAAGCCAGAAGAGGCTTTGCGATGTATTGATAAAAATTGATTTTTATTATATTTTTATTCAATATTTTATGCATATAAATAAAAATCACTATTTGCGTTATAACTGTCGCGACAGAGGCTCCGTAAAGGGAATATTTAATGATAAGAATATAATTTAGAATTATATTTATTATAGCTCCTAAAGCAACTCCGTATAAATATTTATCTTGTTTGTTGCACATAATCAAAGCATTGCCATAGCAAGCGCTGACGAAAACAATCGCCTGCGACCAAATTAAAATTTGAAAGGCCAGAATTGACCTCGCGTATTCATTGCCAAAAATAAAATTAATAATTTCCGGCGCAAAAACAGTCCCGCCAATGCCGATTGGAATGGCGATTGCCAGCATAATTCTATTCATTTTTTCTAAAAGAAGCTTTAATTGTTTTTTGTCTTCTTTGAAAAAATAAGTTATTTGCGGAGAAAAACTGATTGCAATAATCATATAAAACATTGACAAACCATAGACAATCCGCTGGGCAGCGCTATAATAACCCAAGTCTGTTTTAGTTGAAATAATCCCAAGCATTATTTGATCTATATAATAATAAATTGAAATAAAAACCGCCGAGAAAACCAGAGGCGCGCTTTCTTTTAAAATATATTTTATTTTACCGCGATTTATCTTATATTTTTTAAATAACCCTTCTTTTAAAAATCTAAGTTTTAGAATAAGTAAATTTACGATTAAAATTATTACTTCAGCGAAGATGTATCCATAGAATATTTCCTTCAAACCGGCATTGTTAAAAATTAAAAATCCAATTACCAGAGCCAATAATATTCCTTCTGCTATTTTGCTAAACGCCTCCCATTGCATCTTTTCAAACGCGCGAAAAAAAGAGCGGAAAAAATCTGAGAAAGTGTTTATGATAGCAACGGCTCCGGCTAGATAAATTAAAATATTTGTTGAACTGTCAAAAGATAATAATTGAGCGGAAAAAATAATCAACAAAAAAACAGCTATGCCCAAAACTGTTTTGATGAATATGATATTGTCAAAATATTCTTTCATTTCCGTTTTGTCGCGCGCAATATTTCTCAAAACCAAAGTGGAAAATCCAAAGTCCGCCAAAAAAGCAAAAATCCCCGCAAAGCTTAGCGCGAACGCGAAAAGCCCGAATCCCTCCGCCCCCAGTTTTCTGGCGATAAGTATTTGAACCAAAAATCTAATCCCGCTTCTGAAAAATTCAGCCAGAAAAAGCCAGAAAGTGTTTTTAAATATAGTTTGATTTGGAGCGTTGTTCTGGGTTAGATAATATCTGAGCTTATCTGCTATAGTCATTTAATAAGCTGATTATAAATAAAAAATAGTAATACTTTCATTCTTATAGTTTAATATATGATAAAAAAAGTCTAATAAATTCCAATTGTTTAATGTTTGAAAAATATCTTATTCCTCTGATAAAAATAAAAAATAAAATGCGAATTTGCGAAAAACTATAATTTTTATTTAAATATAAATAATGATTTTTAAAAATCATTATTTTTCGTTTTAATAAACTTTGTGTCCTTACTTTTTTTTGTCCGCCATATTGCGCAAGGTCATTTCTATGAGTAATTTTTAGAATGTCTCCGCAATAATATATTTTATAACCGGCTTTTACTATTTGAAAATACAAATCCGATTCGTCTCTGTAGGTATTGCCATAAAATAACTTCTCGTCTTCCTGAAATTCATTGAAGATTTTTCTTTTAATAAAAACAGAACCATGAGTAGTTGAAACATATCCAGAATATTCCTGATTAGGATCTAAATAAATTTCTCCACTTAATATCCCAAGTCTTGTATGACTATTTTTAGGATTTGTATAATAGCCAGTCATAATTGGTTCATATCTTTTTGGACTTACTGCGCCAATATCGTTATTTAACTTAAGGATAATATTCTTTGATTTTTTTAGAAAATTAATATCATCAACTTGAATGTCATCCTCAACAATCCATAGCCAATTCGCCATAGCTAGAGATGCTCCCTTATTTCTACTTGCCGGCGCTCCCTTATTATTATCATTCCTTATATACTTCAATCTCTCACTGCAGTTTTTAAAAGTTTTTTTAGACTCGTCGTTTTTAAAATATTCTTTTGTGCCATCGTCGCTTCCATCGTCAATAATAATTAATTCATAATCTGAAAAACTTTGTTTTTCTAAGCTGGGCAGAAAAATCTTTTTAAGAGAATAAAGACGATTATAAGTTGGCAAAATTATACTAAAAAATGGCTTATTCATATTTACAATTTTACTGAATTATAAAATGCTTTATATTTTTCTATCATCATCTCCAAAGAAAAATTATTTTTCACATAGTCACAATTGCTCAAAAAGTTTTCGCCAGTGTTTAATCTTTTTTTAATTATTCTTATTTTATCTACAAAATCATCAACATTGTTAATCTCGCATAAATATCCATTTTCTTTGTTTTTTATTATTTCGCTTAAGGCAGAATAATTCGTAACCACGACAGGTTTTCCGCAAGCCATTGCTTCAACTGCGCTATATCCAAAACCCTCTAGCCTCGAAGGAAGCAAGAATATATCGCATTTGCTATATTCTTCTAAAAGTTTTTTATTATTTAACCTTCCAAGTGAAATTATATTTTTTGATTTTAATTCTTTCGGAATTTTGGTTCTTTTCCCAGAAGTAAAATATAATTCATAATTATTTCCCAATTTACTCATAATTTGAGGCAGTAAATCAACACCTTTTCTTTTGGTAAGATTTCCCGCAAAAAGAAGTTTTGTTTTTTTGTT
>CAYPQL010000059.1:0-6202 GCA_964412905.1 uncultured Candidatus Saccharibacteria bacterium | reverse complement strand
AAAACCGCCGCGCCGGACTGGGAATAATGAAAGGCGTTCTTTTTTTGCTTGTCGCTTACCGCCGATGTGAGAGGAATTAAAATGCTCGGCTTTCCCACGGCCATAATTTCAGAAACGGTATTCGCGCCAGCCCTGCTTATTACAAGGTCGCAAGCCGCGTAAGCCTCGCCGGCCCTTTCCCTGAAAAACGGGAACAGATGATAATCGTTTAAATTAGGAATGTTCATTTTTTCAACAATTGATTTTACCTTGTCATAATCCACAATGCCGCACTGATGGATAATTTGGAAGTCTCTCAGCAAGTCGGGAAGAATTTCCAGCACAAGATTATTTATTTCTTCCGCCCCCTCGCTGCCCGCCATAATAAAAATAATCGGTTTTTCTTTATTCAGGGCGAAACTTTTTAAAGATTTTTCCTTATCTCCTTGCGTAATAAAACTTCTTATGGGATTGCCGGAAAAAAATACTTTCGGCGAAACATAAATTTCTTTGCTATCGCTGAAAGAAACCGCCACTTTTTTCGCGAAACGAAACATAAATTTATCCATGGGGCTTGCGACCGCGTCAGACTCGTGAATGATTATGGGGATGCGGAATATCCAGCCGGCTATAACAACAGGCAAAGAGACATAGCCGCCCCTTGAAAAAATAACATCCGGCATATAATCAAAAACATAAATTATTGATTGCAAAAAACCGATAAGAAGCATAAAAAAATCAACAAAAACCAAGGGGGAGAAAGGCTTCCTTCGTTTCGCAGACCATATGGTTTTATACGGCATTCCCGTTCCTTCAAGCATTTCTTCCAAAAAATGGCTCTTTGAGCTTATCAACATAAATTCCGAGGGCTTTGAATTTGATTTTTCCGCAAGTCTTTTAAGCTCTTCGTAAACTGAAATTATCGGATATAAATATCCTTTTAGCGGTTCTCCTACAAATAAAATTCTCATATGATTAAATTGTTAAATTGTTAAATTGTTAAATTGTTAAATTGTTAAATTGTTAAATTGTTTTTAGCAATTCAGCAATTTAATTCTACCATCTTTTGAACAAAAAAAGAAGGGGGTTAAGTTTCTAATTTCTAGTTTCTAATTTCTAATTTCTGTTCTGCTTAGATATATTCAATAAAATTCCAACTCCCGCCAGCGAAGTTATCATGGCCGATCCGCCATAGCTGATAAAAGGCAGAGGAATGCCGGTCAAAGGAATCAGAGATGTGATGGCGGCCATATTAACCAGCGCTTGAAAAGTAATCCACGAAGTTATTCCAATCGCGGCAAATTTCCCGAAATTATCCGGCGCTTTGCTTGCGATTTTAAATCCCCGCAAAGCAAAAACCAAAAATAAAGCCATCAAAATGCTTAATCCTATAATGCCAAGCTCTTCTCCCGTAATGGCAAAAATCGAATCGCCGATCGGTTCGGGAAGATAGTTGAATTTTTGCCTGCTGTGCCCGAACCCCAGGCCGAAAATTCCGCCGGAGCCAATCGCCAGCAAAGCTTGATTTATTTGATAACCGATTCCCTGCGGATCAACTTCGGGATGCAAAAAAACCATAAACCTGTCCATGCGATAAGGCGCGATTTTCACCAGCAAAAACAGTCCGGCAAGCCCCATCGCGCCAAGCGCGAAAATATGGCTTATCTTCGTCCCCGACACGAAATACATAATCACGGCGGTTAAAATGATAACGCTGAGAGTGCCGACATCCGGCTGCAATATCAAAGGAACGGCCACTATGAAAACTACGGCCAAGAAAGGCGCGAATAAGTTTGAAAAATCTTTCGCGTTTTTTTTATTCCTTTCAAGCCATGCGGCAAGATAGATAATAAAAGTTAATTTAATAAATTCCGAGGGCTGAAAACTTATGCCGAATATGCTTATCCATCTGTTCGCGCCTTTTAATCCAAAACCTAATCCTGGAATAAAAACGATCAGCAGAAGAATTATCGTTAAAATCAAGAAGAGCAAAGCGTATTTTTTAAATATTTTATAGTCCGTTTTTTGAAGCAGAAACAAAAGAATAATTCCCGGAAGAAACCCGTAAAAAAACTGGTGTGAAAAATAATAATGATTATATCCGAAATTATTATAGCTCATCACGACGCTGGCGCTGGAAATTATAATCAAGCCAAAAACAGATAATAGGATTACCGCAACTAATAAAGTTTTATCGTAATTGTAGGATTTCATTGTATTGCATGTTATTTTAGTATTAAGTATCAAGCTTAATACTAAATACTTAATACTTAATACTAGATACTCATTTTAATATTTTTCAAAACAATACGGATAATATTATTGAAATAAGAATTGAATTGTCGCCCGTCTTTCATTGTGCCGCAACCGATTTGGATGTTGGCGTATTCCATATCAGGATTTATTAAACTTCCTTTTTCCGCGGCTTGAATCAAAAATTCATTTTCTCTTAGATCTTGAGCATAATAAGTTTTCTTTTTGAGAATCAGTTTACCGTTTTTTAATCTATAGATTCCAGACACCATTGATTTTGCAACTTTCACAGGACCTTTTTTAGTATTTCTTAAAATCAATTGAGAAAAAGAAAAGTTTTTTTGCTTGTTCCATTTTGCAAAAGAAACATAATCAAATAATAATTCTGATTTATAATTTATATCCAAAAACTCCGCCAAATGTAAAAACAAAAATTGTATTTGTCTATTTTGCATTTGAAGTTTTGTAAAAACGCCGACTGAAGCGGTAAACCTAGGATTAATTTCAATCAAATCAACAGATTTTTTGCCAACAACAAAATCTAAGCCAAACCATCCTTTATAACCTGATTTCCGCATATACTTTCCTATCTTTTTTGTATAATCAAATATTTTTTTCTTTTGCTCGCTTCCCAATTCTCCGCCTCGCGCATAATCATTTCCGGAAGTTCCAAGGCTATTTTTATTATACGCAGTCAATCCCGTAATTTGAAATATCGGCTGGCTCACGGCTATTCCAAATTTTGTCACGCAAGCATTTACGGTATAAGTTCCTCCGCTCAAATATTTCGCGATTTTTACTTTTCTATTCTTATATTTTTCTATGATATTATCTAAATCATTTTTACCGCTAACTAAAAAAGTTGAATTTCCCGAAAATCCCCGCGGAAGCTGAACGACATATTTTCCTTCTGAATTAAATACTTCTTTGAATTTATTACTACCTTCAATCATCGCCACTTTGCTTTGCGCATTTGGAATTTTCAATTTATTTGTTATATTCACAAATTCCACTTTGTCTTCAAATTTCCTGTTCAATTTCCAATCATTTCCCAAATATCTGAATTTATTTTCATCGCATATTTTTTGCAATTTAGGACTGGGCTTGGAAGTTATAATATTCGCTTTTTTATCTTTAGACTTTTTTTTTATATAACTTATTACTTTCTTATTTTCCAAAATCTTCCCAGAGTTTTTTATGCTTCCATTGTCAAGACAAAAAACTTCAACTTTTTCTTTTTTAAGACAGCTTGCCGCATCGCTATTTTGCGAGCAAATTATATGATAGTTTTTTATTTCCTTTTCCAGCCCGATCGCGCGACTTGGATTTGGAGCAACAAAAAATATCGGGCCAATGCCACTAGCATTGATTAGACTGATAATATTTTTGAACTTTACATTGTCATTTTGCATTTTGATTTTTGATTTTTAAATTTATAATCTCATCAACCTCGTCAAAATTCTCCGCTTTGTAAATTCTACTTTCCTCAATTTCGCCAATTTCACCTCTTGCTTTTCCAGAAAGAACACAGACGACTTTTTTAAATTTATTTTCTTTATTAATTTTCAAAACCCCCGCAAAACTCGCGCATCCTTCAGTAGATGTATAGATTTTATTCTGATTCAAAATATCTTTAGCGCTTTCAATCTCTTTATTATTAACATAAATTCCGCTTCCGCCGCTTGATTTTATGAGATCTAAAATTTCTTTTTTCCGCCTCGTATTTTTCACTCCCATCCTTCCGGCGTTATTCTCTTTTCTATAGTTAGAGACGCTTGTTAAAAATAGTTCAGCTATATTCCCCTCTTGAGAGGGGCTGGGGGTGTGTTTAAAATTATTAAATTCCCCGACAACCGAAAAAATATCCCCGCTTTGAACCGCAAATAATCTCGGCATCTTTTCTATCTCTTTATTCTCATATAAATATTTACACGCCCTGCCCATTCCCGCAAACGAACTTCCGCTCGTCACGAAAGTAAAAAGCGCGCCAATCTCGCCCAGCTCTTCAAATATCTCAAACACGACTGACTTAAACCCTTCAATGGAATCATCATCGGCAGACGGTCTTAGATTTTTTATTTTATATTTTGCCGAAAGATAATTTGCCAGCCGGATGGCTTTTTTTGATTTTATTATTACTGGATTGTATTTTTGCATCTCCGCAATCTTCGCTTTCTCCGTTTCAGGGGATATAAAAATATATAACTTAATTCCCGCCTTCCTGCAATACGCCGCCGCGGAAATCCCTGCGTTTCCCGAAGTTGAAATCACCAGTTCTTTCTTGCCGTTCTGCTTTGCCAGCGAAACTTGATACGCCAGACTTCTGTTTTTCAAAGATCCTGTCGGATTTTCATCTTCCCGCTTAAAATAAACATTAGGTAAAGACTTAATTTTTGCAATTGTATGAATTAAATTTATATCATTACCTAAACTCAGCCTGTTCTCCGGTTTTATAAACTCATCATAAAAATTAGCATACCTCCAAATGCCTTTTTCGTTTTTTAATATTTTATTTTGAAAATTTGACATATGCAATTTTTATTTGTAAAATGGTTCTGGAGGTGAAAGATATTACACTAATTACACCAGAAGATAAATTGCTCTTAAAAAAGTATGCGATTATCTTCAAAATGGCGATAATTACGGCTATTATTGTAATGTTTCCAGTAGTTTTATTTTACTACTTGGCAAAAGGAAACCCATTAATTTTTGGGATTGGCGTGGCAATAGGAGCAATACTTCTCTACCCAGTGATTTTTTTCTATGTAGAGCCAAAAATCAAAGCTCACATAGAATCTCTCCCTAGCCACACTAGCTATTTATAGGGATTTAATAACACAATCCCTTTTTTTATTCTTAAAACTTGCGACACAACAGTATTGCGCGTTCCATAAAATAAACTATAATTTAGATAAGATTAACCCACTAATTTAAACATATGCCAAATTGCCAAGACTGCGGTGACCCGATTCCGATTGAAGAGGAAATGCCGGACATCGGAGAAGTTTTGATCTGCTCCGCCTGCGGAGCGGAACACGAAGTCATCTCCACGGATCCTGTTAAATTGGAATTGATTGACGAGGAAAAGTAATTCAGTATTTAGTATACAGTATTAAGTATTAAGCTGTTTGTTTTAATGTGCTTGATACTTAATACTAAATACTTTATACTAATAAAATCCACTCCTTTAAATCCTTCCCCGAGCTTTCCACAAATTTAGAATAAAAGTGAGCCGCGCCGGGAGAAATTAAGACTGTTCTATTTTTTAATAGTTCAGTTTTTTTGTAATATTTTTTCAAAGCCTCAGCTGCCTGCTGGAAATTTTCTGCCTTCATAAAATCTATTTTACTTTTATTTATAAATTTCTCTATCTCATCAGACGCATCTCCGGGAAATAAAATCAAAAACTTAACTTTATTATTTATTTTTTCCGCCATTTCTTCATACTTCATTCCCTTGTTATCTCCGCCCGCCAGCAAAATTATATCGCCCTCAAAAGATTCGATTCCCGCAATCACAGCTTCAGGAGTTGTCGCTTGCGTGTCGTCATAATATTTTACGCCGTTTATATCGTAAAGCAATTTCAATCTGTGTTTTATGCCGGCATATTTTGAAACGCCTTCTTTAATAATCTCCGGATTTATTCCATATAAATACGCCGCGCTCACTGCCGCCAAAACATTTTCAAGATTATGCTTGCCCGGAATTTTTATGTCATCAATGCTACAAATAACAATCCCGGAAGCTAAGCTTCCTATAGAAAGCTTAGCTTCTTTTATCTTTATTATAATCTTCCCATTTTTCACAAAACATCCTTCTTCCAAATCCTTATCTCCGCTAAACCAAAAAACTTCTGACTTTATAACTTTATGAACTTTATGAACTTTTAACTTTTCATTTAAAACCGCCCAATCCCCTTCTTTCTGAAATCGTATCAAATTCTTTTTCGCTTCAATATAATTTTCAAAAC
>CAYPQL010000058.1:0-6251 GCA_964412905.1 uncultured Candidatus Saccharibacteria bacterium | reverse complement strand
TATTCCACTGCGGCAAACTTAATTTATACCCATAGAAATGTCGGAAGAACCATAATTAAAGTAGACTATAAATCGTAAATACAACTATATGAAAATCGGAATTGACGCGCAGACAATTTTAAATCCGGAAATGGGAGATGCGGCGGGGATTGGGCATTATACATACCAGCTGATCAGGCATCTGCTTGAAATTGACCGGAAAAATGAATATTTCATATATTTCAATTATCGGGTGAGGGAAAAGGATTTGAAGAAATTCAGCAAGCAGAATGTTACGATAAGGCATTTTCCGTTTTCGTATTATAAAAAATTCTTGCCCGTGGCGTATTCCGAGACGCTTGCCACGGCTTTTTTCTTGCGCGACAATCTTGATGTTCTTTTTGTGCCGGGAGGCAGGGCGCCTGTAAGCTATAAAAAAAGGCTCGCGGTAACAGCTCAAAATTTGGGCATCAAGAAATTTCCGGATTTATTTTCCCAAAAAGAGCGCCTTAAATTCAAGATTAAACCGCCTGCGTTTTCAAGAGCGGATGTAGTTATCGCAAGCTCAGAAGCAATGAAAAACGATCTTATAAATGATTTCAAGGTGAATGCCGAAAAAATAAAAGTGATCCATAACGCTTTTGACGAGAAGTTTTTTGCCGGCGCCGATATAAAAGAAATTCAAAGGATAAAAAATAAATACAAAATTGGCGGCGAATATATTTTGTTTATGAATACCATCAAGCCTCTCAATAATCTGACGCGGCTCATTGAATCATTTTCAAAGCTAAGATTGCTTTTGAAAGGCAAAAAACCGAATTCAAATTATAAATTAGTTTTAGCAGGGAAAAGCGGATGGCTGGCAAATGAAATTCATCAAATCGCGAAGGATTTCGGGCTGAAAAACGAAGTCATTTTTCCGGGTTACATTGAGCCGGAAGACTTGAATGCCCTTTTCGCCGGCGCGGATGTTTTTGTTTCAATCCCGGTCTACGAAGATTTTGGCGCCGCGGTCTTGGAAGCGATGGCTTGCGGAATTCCCGCGGTGTGTTCTAACACTTCCTCGCTTTCTGAAATAACCGCTGGCGCGGCGATTATGGTTGATCCTTATGACATTGAAGGAATCAAGCGCGCCATTTTGAAAGTTTTAGACGATGACGGATTGCGTAATAATCTAAAGAAAAAAGGGCTGGAACAGGCGAAAAAATTTCACTGGAAAAAAACAGCGAAGGAGACTTTGGAAGTTCTTGAGAAAGCAGCTTCCGAAAAAAGCGGAGCATAACAATCTCTTTAAAAAATTATAATCGGAAGGGGCGGCGCTGTCCAAAATTCCATCATCTGAAAGTTCCATTAAAATATTATTGAGGATTTTTCCGCTCTTACATCGTTCATCATTTATTAATCGCGCTAGTCTGTTTGACATAATTTTATTCTATGCTATACTGTTTTTGTGTTAAGGATGCGCGATTGACTACCTGCCAGAAACGGACAGGTTTTTTTAGAAGCTATTTTGAACGAAATAAATAAATTTGTCATTTTAAACCTTAGGCGAGAAATCTATAAACAATAGCACGCAGAAAGAATGGTTGATTTGAATATAGTTTTTAGATCTCTCAATCGCTGATGCTCATTTCGAGATGACAAACTAAAATAGCATTTCGTAATCCAAGAGAATTTAATATGTGAAATCTAATTTAATTAAATAAATCAAAACAATGGAACACAGGCAATTTATATTGGCGATAAACCAAATATGCGAGGAGAAGGGAATTTTAAAGGAAACGGCTATGAAAATAGTGGAGGCTTCTTTGGCGGCGGCGTATAAAAAAGAATACGGGAAAAAAGGGCAGATTATAAAAGTTGATTTTGACGAAATATCGGGAGATATGAAAGTGTTTCAGATAAAAACCGTCGCGGAGGAAAATGACGAAGAGTCCGAAGGCGAGAAATCAGAAGAGGATGATAAAATTATTATTGACGCTGCCGAGAAAATCACAGACGAGGAAAAGGAGCTGAAGAAAAAATTTAATCCCGAGAAAAATATAACAATTGAAGAGGCGAAAGAATACAAAAAAAATCCGCAGATTGACGATGAAATTGAAATCCCGCTGCCGTCAAAAAGCGACTTTGGAAGAATCGCCGCTCAAACCGCGAAACAAGTTATGATCCAAAAAATAAGAGAAGCCGAGAAAGAGGCGGTCTTTGAAGAATTCAAGGACAAGGAAGGCGAGGTTGTGAACGGCATCGTGCAAAGAATAGAAGGCAGAAATGTGTTTGTGGATATCGGAAAAGCGGTTGGGATTCTTTATCCAACGGAACAGATAATCGGCGAACGGTATAATATCGGACAGAGAATAAAAGTTTATATCGCGAAAGTCGACAAAGAAACGAAAGAAGCGAGTTTGATTTTGTCCAGAACCAGTCCGGATATCATCAAAAAGCTTTTTGAATTGGAAGTCCCGGAAATTTTTTCAAAAATCGTGGAAATAAAAGCTATCGCGCGAGAAGCCGGGGCGAGAACAAAAGTCGCTGTTTTTTCCAATGAAAGTGGTATAGATCCCGTCGGGTCTTGCGTCGGGCAGAGAGGGGCGAGAATTCAAACGATTATCAACGAGCTTGGCGGAGAAAAAATTGATATAATTGAATGGAATAAAGATGAAAATAAATACATACAGCACGCTTTGTCGCCGGCAAAAGTCGTCCGCCTTGATCTTGACGAGAAAAAGAAATTCGCGATTGCTTATGTTGCCGGAGACCAATTATCGCTGGCTATTGGAAAGCAAGGGCAGAATGTAAGGCTTGCCGCGAAGCTTACCGGATGGAAAATTGATATTCTTGAAGAAAAGAAAAGAGAAGTCGCGGAAGAAAATAAGAAGGAAGATAAAAAAGAAGAAAGCGCAAAAATAGAAAAGATAGAAGAGGTAAAAACTGACGAGAAGAAAGAAGAAATTAATAAGAAGGAGGGTGTTAAGGAAAAGGATATTAAAGTAAAAATTAAAAAAGAAAAAAAAGAGAAGAAGGCGAAGAAAACTAAAAACTAGAAATCATCTTGTTGCGCTATTAAAGCGACAATTTAACAATTCAATTCTATGCAAAACAAAACTATTTCTATCGGACATAAAAATCCGGACACGGATTCGGCGCTGGCGGCGATTTTAGTTTCGCGGTTTTCAAAAAAAATATTTGGAGTTGAGGCGGAAGCTGTTGTGGCTGGAAGTATAAATAACGAAACAAAATATATTCTATCCAAGCTAAAACTCAAAAAGCCGAGAATTATGAAGGAAATAAAAAATGAAAAAGTAATTCTTGTTGACACGACGGAGCCGAAGCAAATAATCGATGGACTTACGGAAGATAATTTGTTGGCAGTTATTGATCATCATAATCTTGGCGGATTGAAATCTTCCAAGCCAATTTATTTTCGCGCAGAGCCGATTGGATGCACAGGGTCGGTGATTTATAAAATGCTAAAAGAGAAAAATATCAAAATCGACAAAATCTCGGCAACTCTTATGATTGTCTGTATTCTTTCAGACACGTTGAATTTTAATTCTCCGACTGCCACCACTGATGACAAAAAAATATTAAGCGAGCTGAATAAAATCGCCAAATTAGATATTAAAAAATTTGTGAGCGAGTTATTTTCCGCTAAGTCAAGCCTAAAAGGAATATCTATAAAAGATATAATAAGCAAGGATTACAAGCAGTTTGATATGGGGAAAAATAAAGTCGGCATCGGAGTGCGGGAAACGACAAATCCGGAAACTGTGAATGTTCAGAAAAATAAAATTATTCCAGCGCTCATAGAAAAAAGGGCGGAAGAAAAAATGGACTATATGTTTTTCGCGGTAGTTGATATTTTGAAAAATAATTCCTATTTATATATAATAGGAAATAGAGAAAACATTCTAGCGGAAAAAGCTTTTAATAATGTTGCAAAAGATAATTTAATGTTCTTAAAAGGCGTTGTTTCCAGGAAGAAGCAAATAGTGCCGGTGCTGATGAATGAATTGGGAAAATAAAATTAGATAATTTTAATTCGACACAGAAGAACACAGAATAAGAGCGCAGACGAACGCAGATTTGCAATTTACCTGTGTTTGTCTGTGTGCCATTAATAAAATATATGAAAACAGAGATAAAAAATTTGCCAAAGTCTCAAAAAGAATTAGTTGTTGAAATTTCTGTGGATGAGATGGAGAAGTATAAAAATAAGGCGCTCGAAAAAATAGCTAAAAATGTTAAGGCTGATGGGTTTAGAGAGGGAAAAGTTCCGAGAGATATTGCAAGGAAACAAGTCGGCGAGATGGCGATTTTTGAAGAGGCGACAAATATGGCGATTGAAAGTTCGTATTTGGAAACGATTAAGGAGAATAAATTAAATCCGATTGGCCGGCCGAAGGCGGAAATTACCAAAGTTGCTGATGGAAATCCTTTGGAATATAAAATTATAATTTCGGTTATGCCGGAAGTTAAGCTTGGGGATTATAAAAAAGTTTCCGGGAAAATTGAAGTTAAGAAAATCGAGGATGGCAGAATAAATAAAGAAATTGAAACGCTTCAGAAAAAAAGAGCAAGCTATATCACCAAAGACGAGCCGGCGCAAAAAGGGGACAGGGTGGAAATTGATTTTGAAACGAGAGTCGGCGGAGTGAAATTGGAAGGCGGGGAAAGCAAAAATCATCCTTTGATAATCGGGCAAGGACATTTTATTGCCGGGTTTGAAGATAATCTTGCAGGAATGAAAGCGGGAGATGTCAAGGAATTCGGACTTGTATTTCCAGAAGATTATAAAAAAGAATTGGCTGGCAAAAAAGCTGATTTCAAAGTTGAAGTTAAAATTGTTCAAAAAGTAAATTTGCCGGAGATTAATGATGAATTTGCGAAGAGCCTTGGAAAATTTGAAAGTTTGGATAATTTAAAGAAAGGCATTAAAGAAGGGCTTGCTCATGAAGAAGAACATAGGGCGAAAGAAGAATCAAGAGCAAAATTAATAGATCAAGTATCTCTAAAAACAACAGTTGAAATCCCGGATCTTCTGATTGACTCTGAAATTGAACATATGTTGAATGAGTTTAAAAATAATGTCACTTATTCGGGCATAGAATTTGAAGAATATTTGAAAAATGTGAATACTAATGTTGAAAAACTAAAAATGGAATGGAGAACTTTGGCGGAAAAAAGAGTGAAGACCGGGCTGGTGATGAGGGAAATTTCTTTGAAAGAGGAAATAAAAATAAGCGACGAAGAAATTGAACAGAGAGCCAATGAAACTTTGAAGCACTATCCAAACGAAGAAGAAGTTAGGAAAAATATTGATATAGAAAAATTCAAAGACCATGTCGCGAGCATTATGATGAATGAGAAAGTTTTTGAATTGCTGGAGGAGATTGCGGGGAGATAGTATTAAGTATTAGGCCTCGTAATATTTGACGCTTAATACTAAATTCCAAATTCTTAATTCTTAATTCTAAACTTATGAACCTAATACCAACAGTAATTGAAAAATCATCTTATGGGGAGAGAGCTTATGATATTTATTCAAGGCTTTTGAAGGAGAGGATTGTTTTTTTAGGCGGACCGATTGATGATAATGTGGCGAATACGATTATCGCCCAGCTTTTGTTTTTGGAAAAGCAGGACGAGAAAGCGGATGTGATGCTTTATATAAATTCCCCGGGCGGAATTGTGACTTCGGCGCTGGCGATTTATGACACGATGAACTATTTAAAATGCGATGTTTCCACGGTCTGCATCGGCATGGCCGCGTCCGCCGCGTCGCTGTTATTATCTAGCGGAGCAAAAGGAAAGAGACTGATCTTGCCGAACGCGGAAGTTTTGATCCATCAAGTTATGGGCGGAGTCGAAGGGCAGGCGAGCGACATTGATATTTCAGCTCGGCACATTTTGAAAATGAAAGATCGTCTGAATAAAATTCTGGCTCACAACACAGGACAGTCCATAGAAAAAATTGAAAAAGATTCCGACCGCGATTTTTATATGACTGCGGAAGAGGCGAAAAAATACGGAGCGGTGGATAGGATTGTGAAGTAGGATTCATTTTAACATTTTTCTGTCATTCTCGCGAAGGCGGGAATCCAGTGAGTCTCAACAAATAATATTTCTCCCATAACTTTATTAAGATGAGATAAACTGGATCCCAGATATTTTTTCTTGCGCTATCGCTTCAGAAAAAATTCTGGGATGACAAAACGAGGGAGTTCAAATTTGTTAAAATGTTATTATGTTAAAATGTTTATAAGTTTTTTTGT
>CAYPQL010000057.1:0-6649 GCA_964412905.1 uncultured Candidatus Saccharibacteria bacterium | reverse complement strand
GACGGAATTTTAGTCAGGCAAGCGGAAAAAAATGAAGTATATCTTGTTGAAAATAAGCAGAGAAGAGAAATTACTTCAAGCAAGCTAATGAGCGTCCTGAAATACAATCCCGCGAATGCAATTTCCATAACCGAAGATGAGCTTAACCATTTTCCCGCGGGAGAAAAAATGAAATATCCTGACAATATTTTGGTGAAAGTGGAAGATTCTCCAGCAGTTTATTTGATAAAAAACGGCGAAAGAAAGGAATTCACCTCCGCCGTGCTTTTTGAAAAATTGGGATATAAATGGAATAATATTATAACCATCGCCAAGGACGAAATGGAAAATCATCCCGCGGACGGAAAAGTTTTGTATCCCGACGGATTTTTGATAAAATCTTCAGACAATCCTGCTGTTTATATTCTGGAAGCGGGCAAAAAAAGAAAAATAACTTCCGCGGTTCTGTTTGAGAAAAGGGGATACAAATGGAGCGAGATAGCTTCTCTTAATCCGGAAGAAATCAAAGATTATCCCAATGGAAACATAATGATTTATTCCGATGGAACATTAATAAAAAGAGATGGCTTTGCCGCGGTTTATAAAATAGAAGACGGGAAAAGAAAAGAGTTCACTTCGCTGGCTCTTTTTGAAGCGACAAAAAGCAAATGGCCGGATGTCATTGCTTTAAGCAAAGACGAATTTTTGGCATATCCCGACGGAGGAATTGTCAAATATCCGGAAAATACGCTGCTGAAAGAAAAGGGGGCTGATAAAATTTATGTGATAAAAAACGGCAAAGCGGAATGGATAAAAACGGCAGAAGAGTTTAAGAAAGCGGGCTATAAATGGCCGAACATTATTGAAATTTCAAAAGCTGAAATGAATTTATATATTGCGAAAGAAAATACAACAGTCAATATAAATCCGGCTCCGCAAGCACCAGCGCAAAATAATGCGGAAGAAACCGGCAAAACAAATAATACAAATTCTAATGATACAAATCCTAGTGATATAAATAATACAAGCGATGCAAGTTCTAACGATATAAATAATACAAGCGAGAATAATCCAAACATAAGAATCGCTTTATATTCCAGCGCCGGCGAGGATGTAAAAATTACCGCGAACGGAAGCTATGCCGTGAATTATTATAATTCAAACGGAACGATAAATAAAACTGAAAATAAATTATCAAATGAACAGACGACAATTCCGTATTTTAATTCTTCTGATTATATAAAATTTATTCCATCAGCTAAAAATGTGATTTTAGAAGTTTTGTCTTATGAGGATCTTGCTTGGGATAAAAAAACCAACGACAATGAATTCAGGGGAAATATTGAAATTAAATATTCAAAGACCTCGCAAAAATTATGGGTTATCAATGAATTGCCTTTGGAAGATTATGTCAACGGAATAGCCGAGGCGCTTAACGACAGCCCGGAGGAATATCTTAAAGCGTTTGGAACAATTGCCAGAACTTACGCGATGTCCTATATTGAAAAAGGAGGCAAGCATAGCGGCGAACCGTTTCATTTGAAAAACAGCAGAAATGGGAACGGCAATGATCAAGTTTATAAAGGTTATAATTTTGAAGCCAGAGCTCCGAAAATTATGGCGGCCAATAAATCTGCGGCGGGCTATATAATCAATTACAACGGCAAGCCGATTGTCGCGGCGTATTCATCCGATTCGGGAGGAATAACAAAAAATGCCTGCGATGTTTTGAGCAAGACTTATTGCTCCGATGATTACGCATATTTGCGGGGCGGAGTGGAAGATTCGCAAAACACGACGCATGATTCCGCAAAAATTTCCGCCAGCCACGGCGCGGGAATGAGCGCGGTCGGAGCATATCAAATGGCAACGAACGGAAGCGCTTGGCAGGAAATTATAAAATATTATTATTTGGGGGTTGAGATTGAAAAATATTATTGATAAAAAAGTGAAATTGTAAAATCCCCTCCTTTTAAAGGAGGGGTAGGGGTGGTTATGAATACGGGATAATCTGAAACTTACAGAAAAAATTTAGAAAACGCTTCAATATCTTTGGTCATAAATTATAATTCCGCGATACTTCATCAACCACCCCTAACCCCTCCTTATCTAAGGAGGGAAATAACAAGACAATTAAATTGCGCGTAAGCTTTCTCTTCTTAAAATACTAACATAAAAAATATGCGAAAAAATATAAAAGGCATTTTTGGCAAATTATCATTTTTTATCCTGATTTTATCGTCTGCGCTAATTGCCAATCAAACAATGGCGATGGACATTAATATAACAAACACACTCGCAACCAGCGATTTTTCCGTTTTGCTTACAAATTTTTTAAAGTGGCTCTTGTCAGTCGCGGGATCATTGGCGCTTCTTACGCTTATCGTCAGCGGAGTTCTTTATGTGACATCTTCCGGAAACGACCAGAGAGTGGAAACCGCGAAAAAAATGATCACTTGGACGCTATTAGGACTGATTTTGATTCTTGCCTCATACTCAATCATAATCGTGATAGACGAGCTTTTGACTAAATAGATTAAGTTTATTAAAATATATGCAAAGCGCTAAACGAAGGCGAACAAACGCTTGTTCGCCTTCGTTTAGCGCTAATGTTTAAATTCTTTAACGATAAAAAATGCAAAAAAAGGTTTATATAATTATCTTGAACTGGAACGGAAAAGACGATGCTTTGGAGTGCATAAAATCTCTTAAAAAAATAAATTACGGCAATTATAAAATAATTGCCGTTGATAACGGCTCCAGCGACGGGTCTGTTTTTGAAATAAAAGAAAAACATCCCGAAATAACAATTATTGAAAACAAGAAGAACCTTGGATTTGCAGGAGGGAATAATGCAGGCATAAAATACGCGATTAATAATGGAACTGATTATGTCTTGCTTATAAACAACGACACGATTGTTGAAGAAGATTTTTTAGATAAATTAGTTAAAGCGGGGGAGTCGGACAAAAAAATCGGAATTCTGGGATCAAAAATTTGTTATTACGATGAGCCGGAAATAATTTGGTCTGCCGGAGGCAATGTCAATTGGCTCAAAAACAAAGGTGTTCATATCGGGCTTAATGAAATTGACGAAGGTCAATATGATAAAATAAAAGAAGTTGATTATCTGACGGGATGCTGTCTTTTGATAAAGCGGGAAGTTATTGAAAAAATAGGAGCGTTATCGGAGGATTATTTTCTTTATTACGAAGACACCGATTTTTCTCTCCGAGCAAGAAACGCGGGATATAAATGCGTCTATGTTCCCAGCGCAAAAATATATCACAAAGTTTCGCGCTCAACCAAGCCAGGATCTTTTTCTTATGTTTATTACCACACCAGAAACGGTCTTGCTATGGCAAAAAGAACCGGGTCTTTTTTGAATAAAATTATTTTATATCCCTATTGCTTATTTCTATTCTTCAAGCAAATCATTAAAATTATTTTTATGCCCAAAAAAAGAAACTGGGCTTGCGCGGTCTTGAAAGGCGAAAAAGATTTTTTGCTTGGCAAAATGGGAAAGGCGGATTTTTGAGTATATGGAATAATGTTAAAATGTTTATATGTTTACATAATCACAAACTTTCCCGTCAAATATCCGACTCCAAACGGACCTTCGTAGCTCAATTTTTCAAACTTATATTCCAAAGATGAAAGCGCGCCGAGGAGGATTATGATAGACCGCAGTCCGCATTCTCCGGCATCTTCAACCAAGCTTGAATCAAGATTAATAATTTCTCCGACTTCATTTTTTGAAAGAAGCTCTATCAAGCGCTCGTCAAATTCCTTTCCTCTCGGAGAATATCCGGCGGGGGCGTCAACGGTCAGGCGATGCGAAAGATCCCCGCTGGCGACTATGGCGATCTTTTCTTCCGCGCTTTCCGCGGCTTCATAAATCGCTTCTCCGAATTCAAAATGTTTCTCGCGGTCAAGATATGAGAAAGCGATAGAAACAATTTTGATTTTTGGGTTATGTTTTTTGAGAAAAAATAGCGGCACCATAATTCCATGGTCAAGAGGAATGTTTTCGCTCATAATTTCAGTTGGAACCCCTTTGGCTTTGGCCGTTTTTTTTATATTTCCCGCCAAATCAATATTATTCTCAACCTTCATTGAAGTGTCGTCGCCAAACGCTGAAAAATCTCCTTGCATATATTCCGAGCCGTTTATAGACATTGCGTCCATTTGAACCGGTCCGTGGGGAGAAATAATAATAATCGTGCTGATTTCTTTTTCCCTGATTTCATTTCCCAGCTCGTTCATAGCGCGCGCGGTTGACTTCACTTGCGAAAAATAATCTTTCCCGATGGAAGGAACTAGAAGCGGGGGATGAGGGCAAATATAAGCTGATTTTAGCATAAATTTATTTTATCAAATCTAATTTTTCTCCGCATTTCTCGCACTTTCCATTTTTATCAAACCGCTTAATGTAAAACCCGATTCTTTCAATCGCCAGCTCGTCGCATTTCGGACAATATGTATTTTCCTTGAAGCTTCCGGGAACATTTCCCGCGTAGACATATTTGAGCCCCGCTTTTTTGCCGATATCATAAGCCTGATCTATTTTCTTAATCGGAGTGTCAGGGATACTTTGCATTTTATACGAAATTTCTCCGGAAAACGCGCTGATGTGCCATGGAGTTTCACTGCCTAATTCCTTGAAAATAAATCTGGCGATATTTCCCAGCATTTTTTCATCGTCGCTAAGTCCGGGAATTATAAGCGTGGTAATTTCAATCCATATATTATTTTTTTTCATCCATTTTAAATTTTCCAAAATCGGCCCGACTTTTGCCCCGCAATTTTTTTTATAGAATTCATCGTCAAAAGATTTCAAGTCAACATTCGCCGCGTCAAGACAGGGCTTGATTAATTCCAAAGCTTCTTCGCTCATAAACCCGTTCGTCACCCAGATATTTTTTATATCTTTTTCTTTGGCTAACTTCATCGTATCCAGCGCGTATTCCAAAAATATTGTCGGCTCTGTATATGTATATGAAATGCTCGGACATTTATTTTTTATTGCATCGCTCACAATTTCTTCGGGAGATAAATCTTGCCCGACATTTAATAATTCTTTATCAGTTTTTACCAGCTGTGAAATTTGCCAGTTCTGGCAATTTCCGCACCGCAAATTGCACCCTACGGTCGCGACTGAAAGAGAATGAGTTCCGGGCAAATAATGGAACAGCGGTTTTTTCTCAATCGGATCTATGCTTTCCGAAATCGCCTTTCCATAATTAAGCGCGTATAACTTGCCATCTATATTTTTCCTCACCCCGCAAATCCCAAACTTTTCCGGCAAAACAAAACACCTATGCGAGCAAGTCCGGCACTGGATTTTTTTGTTTTCAAGCTTTTTGTATAAGTATGATTCTTTCATAGAAATCATTTTAACAATATAGCAATACATTATCATTTTACCACTTCTATTTTTTGAAGCAAGAAAAAAAACTGCGTTAGCAGTTTATACGACACATTCTTCTAAAAGAAGATTTATTCCAATAATTTTTATTTTTTCATCTTTTTCTGTCACCAAATCTCTTTCTTCCTCTGAATAGAAAGACGCCATTGTTTCTCTGTATTGTTCTACAAAAATTTTAGCGTCTTTTTCTTTTATAAAACAATAACCATTATTAAGTGGTTTTTTCCCAAAATATCTAATCAGTTCGACTAGATAAACTACTTCGTTTTCAATCAAATCAGTGGAAAATATTCCATTTTCTTTTTCACTTAACACATGCAGAGCATACTTTAATACTTCTGCGTGATAGTTATCCCTATTTGGATTTGTTTGGAGTTTTATAAATTCCTCCCAATTTCCACTTTTTACTTCTTCTATAATTTTTTCTGCTTCTTTAAATATCTACCATTCTTTTATCCTCCGTCTAATTTTAAAAAGAGCATCGCCGTTTTTTTGGCAACCCTCCTTTCTGCAACAATACTACCAAATCTGTATTTTTTGTCAAACTCAAAACAACCTGCTATAATGCAAGTATGAAAAAACGAATTTTTATAGCGATAAATCTGCCGGATGAAATTAAGAGAGAGCTTCTTGCCCACGAAAAACGATGGAAGAATTTGCGTATTAGATGGACGAATTTTTATAAGTTGCACATAACCATCAGTTTTTTGGGAGAAGCGGACAGGAAAGAGCTGGAGTCAATTTTGCTGGCGACAGAAAAAACAGCTTCAGAAATCAATTCGTTTGATATTCGCTTGGAAAAAATAGTTTTGGGTCCGGATCCGATTCAAGCCAGAATGTTTTGGGTGACGGTTTGCGTTGATACCAACATAATGAAATTAAATCGCGCGCTGAACGAAAACCTCAAACTTTATGGATTTGAAACGAAAGATCAGGAATTCAAGCCGCACATCACTCTGGCGCGCGCCAGAGGAAATCAGCTCAAAGGGAAACAGACAAACATTGCCTTGAAGAATATGAGATTTAAAGCCAAAAGCATAGAAGTTATGGAAAGCCAGCTCCAGCCGAGCAGTGAAAAATATAGGCTTATTGAAAGCTTTGAGCTGGATTCTTAGATTGTATGTTGGTATTATTTTAAATTTATCAATTTGTCATTCTAAACTTGTTTCAGAATCTGTCTTGCTATAAGGTTTTAGCTTAATATATTTTACAAAGCTAGAGATTGCAGAAGAAAGATCCTGA
>CAYPQL010000056.1:0-6731 GCA_964412905.1 uncultured Candidatus Saccharibacteria bacterium | reverse complement strand
ATACTGATTTTAAGTAATGCGCTAAAAGTGATTGGCGACACGCCCAATATAACAATCAACTTCCAATTTCCAATATCTTTATTTCTTGACAATAGGTCTTTATCCTGCTATTTTTTATTTGAGGATTGAGCGAATTGGAGGGAATGCCTTTTTTCTTATAACATTAAGAATTAAGGAAAAACCAGTGAAGAGGAGTTTGATCTTTGAAAATAGAATAGGAAAAGGAAAGGTGAAAAGATATGGCAAAACCAGAAAAGCCAGAAAGGAAAATACATAAGTGTTGCGGCGAAAGAGAGAAGAAAGTAAAATACTTGCGGCTGAGGTATGTGCAGCGAGAGCCCCCGCCTCGTCAAAGGAAAACAGAGAAGAAAGACCCAAAATTGCTAGAGAAACCTATAAAGCCGGAAACTAGCGGTGGACATTTATGCTGTGGTAAAAAAATCTGCAGTGGATGTGAGCCGCGAATTGTGGGTAGATTATACCCGCAATTAAATTAAGGAGGTGAGAAATTGAGATGGATTCCAGGTGAAACACTAAATCAAAAGATAGAAAGAGTGTTAGGCAAGAATTTTGTCTATCACGGATCAGAATCGAATGCGAATACGAATGAAATAGAAAAAAAGAATTAAGGATGTGATTGAAAATGAAACCATTTGTAGATAGATTAGAAGAAGCAAAACTGGAAAAGGAAAGTATCTTATGCGTTGGGCTTGATCCGCAGGTAAGGTATATTCCCGAGCATATTCTGCGATACGGATACGAGAATATGAAAATTGAGAACTACGCACCTAGTGGCGAAGGCATAGCGCGGGCAATAATGGAATTCAACAGGCTTATAATAAAAGCCGCTGCACCTTTTGCCGCAGTTGCAAAACCTCAAACAGCCTTTTATGAAAAGTACGGCTATTGGGGTATGTGGGCGCTTCAAAAGACAGTCGAAATGTGCCGAAAAGAAGGACTGCTAGTCTTGGAAGATGCAAAAAGATGCGATGGCGGTGATACTGCTGAAGCATACGCTCAAGGCCATATGGGAAGAATAGAAATATGGATGCCGAATTTAGATCCTGCGACAAGAATTGAAAAACATCCATCATTTCTGAATTTCGACGCAATGACAGTAGTACCATATATTGGCACTTCTTGCATTTCTCAATTCCGCATAGTCGTGGAAGAAAATAAAAAAGGAATATTTGTAGTTGATAAAACATCTTTCAGTCCCAATTCGGAGATTGAACAACTACAAACAATATCCGGCTTAAAAGTCTGGGAAGAGACAGCAAAACTTGTAAGGAAATGGAGCGATAGCCTTGGGTGCTCAGGTGAGTTCGGCAATAGCATCGGCGTAGTTATGGGAGCAACTTATCCTGAAGATGCTTTAAAAATGCGAGAGCTTTTGCCAGAGAGCCCTTTTCTTGTGCCAGGCTATGGCGCAGCACAAGGTGGCGGAGCCGATGGAGCAGTGGCAGGTATTAAAAAGAATGGTCTCGGAGTAATTGTAAATAGTTCTCGAGACATTAATTATGCCTACATAAAAGATCAGTTCAAAAGTAAACCTGAAGATTTTGCTCAAGCGACAGAAAAAGCGGCAGAATTTTCAAGAAATGATCTGAATGCAGCGCTAAAGAAAAAACTTGGAAAACTTCCATGGTAGTTGAGTTCATCTCAACTGCTAATTTTAACGAGGTGATGAAAATGGAAGAATTGGTAAGACATTTGAATGAAGAGTTACCTTGCACATTGCGCGCAAGGTGCGAAACTTCAGGCTTTAAGGGAGATATAATATCGTGTTCGCAAGAAACTTGTGACCAAAGTTTCTGTCTCGAAACGCTCGGATTGCCATGCTGTTTAAGTTGTATGGTGGCTTAAAGAGGTGATGGAATGAATAAAGGTTTGGAAAAATTTAGAAAAGAAATATTGGAAGATTTATCAAAAATCAAAGGCATAGTTTCATACGAACCAACAAAGCTGGCGAATGGAGAAATTTCTGAATACTATATTGATATAAAAAGATCGTATGGCGAACAGGCATTTCTGCGGGAATATGCCATTTACATATTATCTTTGATTGGTTTGGATATTCAGTATTTTTCTTGCATTATTGGTTCTGGTCATGGCGGAATTTCTTTGGCTACAGAGATTTTTTCACACTTGGAAATGTATAATGTAAAACTTTCTCTTATCAGAGATAGTCCCAAAAACCATGGAAAACCAAGTATGTTTGATGGTTATCCTCTTGAAGAGCTGAGTAAAAGTAAAAAAATTCTGATAATAGATGATGTTTTCACAACAGGCGAAAGCATCAAAAAAATAATTAAGCTACTGCCAGAGGACCGAAAATTTAGAATCTTCGTAGTTTGCAACAGGTCTGGAATTGAAAGGCCTGAAATAAACGGAGTAGAAGTGAAATACATTTTTACTTCAGAAGAGTTGATGAGCAAAGGTTCCTGCGGCGAATGTCGTGGAGGAGGTTGTTATCCTCCGCAGAAGCCAGACTGTCCAGCTAACAGTCATTATTTTCCAGCAAATGTGCTGGAATTATAGGAAGATTTAAAAGTTATTAAATAAATCTAATAAATTTCATGAGCGCTTGAAGAAACTTCACCCGCTCTATTTTTTTGCCAATTTTAGCTGTACCGCGTTTCTTAATGATAGCCTATTTTGGCACATAAGCAGAATATTTGCCCTAACTGACTTTTCTAGCCTAGGCTAGAAAAGTCAGTTAGGGTTTTTTAATAGCCAGAAAATGCAACAGTTATTTCTTTTATACCCCACCCCCCTTTTTTTGACACTTGCAATTTTGTTCGGTATAATGTGTCTATTAGACAAAATTGGCGTATTTTATTCATTAACTATGCAAGAATGAACAAAAATGAGCTTATAAAAATATTAAACGACTGGAATTTTTGGCAAAAAGACATTGAAACCGGCGTAGAAAAATTTGAATTCTATTCCAAAGCGCAACATTTTTAAGAAATTATTCAGGTGTGCTGGAGCGGAGCGGGAATATAAAATAAAGCGCGTGGAAATTCCACCCGCTCTATTTTTTTGCAAAGTTTATCCGTGTTGTCATTCCCGTGAAGACGGGAATCCAGGCGCAATATCGTCAATCATTATTTTTAGGATAAAAGTTTTGAAAATACGTCAGCGGCAATGTTTTATGATATTTCAGCTATTATAATGATATTTACAACTTGAAGATACTTCGCCTGGATTCCCGCCGGAGTTTATCCTGTATTTTATTACGGGACGGGAATGACACCAACGGGGCGGAAACAATTTAACAATTTAACCATTTAGCAATAGAATATTTCTTTGACTTTTTCAGCATAAACATTGTATAATATAGGAGTAGAAGACTTAAAAATTTAAATCTAAAAATATGCCTAATAAAGTTATAAATGAGCGAACGGAGGAGAATATAAAAAATTATTTGGCGGAAGGAATAATAAAAGGCTCGGAGCAGTTGGGAGCCGCTGATTTTGGAGGAGGAAATAATAAAAATATTTTCAAAAACAAAAAAGCGGTTCTGGGAGCCGTCTTCTTGATTTTGATGTCTGTCTTGGCGTTGTTTTATTTTATGCGCTATCAAGGCAAACAATCCTTTGATCAAAAAAAAGTCAAAATTAATATTGAAGCTCCGAATAACATAGCGAGTGGAGAAGATGCCGTGTTTGATTTAAAATATGAAAATAACGCCAATGTTAATCTGACAAATGCCAGAATCAGTCTTTCTATTCCCAAAGAATTTATATTCGCTTCCAGCGACAAGGAGGTCAAAAAAGAAGAAGCGGTCATGACTTGGAACTTGGGGAATATTCTGTCCGGATCAAGCGGAGGCGTAAAACTGTTCGGAAAAATTATAGGGGAGCTGGACAAGGAATATTATTTTAATTCAAAAATTTCTTATACGCCTGAAAATTTCAATTATGAGTTTGAGTCAAGCAATGAAAATAGCGGCGTAAAAGTAAAAATATCATCAGTTCCTTTTGAGCTGTCCGTCCAGTCGCCGGAGCGGATAATAAACGGGGACGCGGTTGAATATGTTATTGATTATAAAAATACAAGCAATCACGGCTTTAGATCCGTGAATATTGATCTTGAGCTTCCGGAAGAATTCGCTTATGATTCCGCCGACATTGAGCCTGATAAAAAAGAAGAAAAATTCCTGTCTTGGAATGTTGAGAATCTGGCTTCCGGCGCGAGCGGAAAATTTGTAATAAAAGGAAAAATTCAAGCGGCGGAGAAGGGCGATAAGGAAATGAAAATATGGCTTAGCGCCTCGGAGGATGGTGAAAAAACTTTTGAATATATAAGCAAAAGCGCCGTCATAAAAGTGGAAGAAATTCCGATAACTATCAGACAGCTGATTAATGGCGCGGAAGAATATTTTGCCGAAAAGGGGGAGGAATTGGAATATACCATAAAATTCAAAAATGTCAGCGCCGGAGAACTTAGGGGGCTTGTTATCAGCGGCGCGCTAACCGGAGAAGTTGATTTTGCTTCCATTGAAGTAAATAACGGCTCCTACGATAAAGAAACGAATAAAATTATATGGAGCGGTTTTAATGTTCCGAAACTGGCTTCTTTCGCGAGCGAAGAAGAAGGCGAAGTAAGCTTCAAGGTGAAAGTGAAAGATTACATTGAAATTAAAAAGCCGAACGAGAAAAATTTTATAATTAAAAACGCCGTTACGGCAAGCAGTTTCAACTCCGGCTCGGAATCGGCAAACATTGAAAAAATAATCGCTTCCGACGAAAGCAGCGTCAAGCTCGGCGCTTCTTTGTTCGTGAAAGCCAAAGGATTTTTTAACGATGATGGCAGAATTAAAAATGAAGGAAAAATTCCTCCGCAAGCCGGCGAGGAAACGAACTATCTGATACATTGGAGTTTAAGCAGTTTGTTTAATGATCTGAATAACGCAAGAATTATTTCCGTTCTGCCCGAAGGAGTGAATTGGACAGGAAATTATATAACATCCGACGGAAAAATTTCTTTGGGCGAGGATGAAAAAAACGGAGCGTTCGCGCCATTGCCCATAGATGTCGGAACCATTGATGATTGGAATGAAGGGTCGGGCGAAGAAAAACTGAAGATTGATTATAATTGGTATGACAAAACAGTCCGTGATAATGGCAAAGAAAAAAGCTTGCCGGAGGGCTTGAATCTTGGCGATACATTGGAGTTTACTTATGATGATGGCAATATAAAAGAAGTCGGTTATTGCGTTATTAAAGAGCATCCGATCTACAAAGAGCGCGGGTATTATTGCCCGGTGCCATGGAAAACAGCTTTGCCTTTCTATGACAGGAGAGAAAATTATGTTATTAAAAAAATTATGCCTGAAATGAAAGAAGAGAGATTCTATTATAATTCCGGCTCAAGAGAAGTGATTTGGGAAATGCCAAAATTAGAAGCCAATACGGGCAATGTTTCTCCCGCCAAAGAAGTCGTTTTTCAAATCAGCATCAAGCCGACAAGTTTTGACATCGGAAAAGTTTTGAAAATTATGAATGAAACGGGATCGTCCGGCTACGATGAATTTATCGGAAAAGAAATGCAAGCCTTTGACAGCGAACTCACAACCGAATTGCCCGATGACGACAGCATAGGAATTAAAGAAGGGGTGGTTGCGGAAGGGGAGATGTAAGGAATTATTTAATTAACTTTAGATAATATGAATGATCTTATAAACATAAAAGTAATCCAAAAAGATTTTAACGGCGAGAAGAAAAGGTTTGTTAACGCCAGAGAATTGCATCATTGGCTGGGTGTTGGAAAGTTTTTCGCAAATTAGATTAAAGACAGGATTGAGAAGTATAATTTTGTGGAAAATTTGGATTATTTTGTATCCATTGCCAATTCTGGCAATGGATTAAGTGTGCAATCTAAGGGAAAAGTTATTGATGCTAAAACACGCAAAGTTCTGCCAAAGGAATATATAATTTCCGTAGACATGGCGAAAGAGCTGGCGATGGTGGAAAATAGCGAAATTGGCAAAAAGGTCAGAAAATATTTTATCAGAGTTGAAAGCGATTTCAAAAAAGTAATGCGGATCGCCGCGCTGGATCCGAAAATTATCAATCAATTGACTGGCAAGTTTTTGGAAACGAGAGAAGAAACAAAAGATTACAGAAAAGATTTTACGGACTGCGTTAAAAATTTCGTGGCGGTAAAAAATTACGGGACATATACGGATATGCTGTATGATTTGAATATTGTTTCTTTACTAACTTAGTGTCTTTGCTGCCGAACTACTAAAATTAATTTATCTAAACTCTATTAAGTAATTTATAAAATGATAAAAATAGACACTAAAAAGCCAACAAGCCCTGTGTTTAATATGATATTTTACAGTTTTAATGATGTTTTTGAGGCGAACAGAAATCTTTATCCGCTTAATACTGTTCCTAAAATATTTAGAACTGCAATCTTAGCTAATGAACTTTATCAGGAAGGGCACAAAAAAATACTGGAAAAAGATGAAATTAAAAATGAATTACTGGCAATATTATTTGAATCTTTTATATTTTATACAAGAATAGTCTATGATTTATCTACTGATGTGCTGCAAAAACATACAGATCAACCAATAAGTAAAAGCTATAATAAATTAATTTCTAGTATTAAAAATAATAAAATCAAAGAAATAAATGGTGAATTAAAACAATTTTTAATTAAAGGTTCTTCCGACATTTCTATGGGTATAAATTAAGTTTGCCGCAGTGGAATAA
>CAYPQL010000055.1:0-6915 GCA_964412905.1 uncultured Candidatus Saccharibacteria bacterium | reverse complement strand
TCTGAAATCATGCCTCTGGCAGATCAGCCACAGGCTGACAAGTTCAGAATGACAAAATTTATTCTAAATTTATAATTTCAATTAAAACGGCACTTCTTCAAATCTCCACTCAACAACACTTCCTTTCTCCAAAGCTTTCTTATCCGCCGCGACATCGCCCAAAACATCGTTTATGTAATATTGCCAATATTTCCCGTCATCGCCGTTTTTAACTCCGCCAATGCTTTCTATAAAGACTCCGAAGTCATAATTGTTATTGTATTCTATTTTAATATCATTCTTGCTTCCATAATTCAAAAGCCCGGAAAAAACTGTTGATTCTTTGTTGTTTTTATCAAATGGATAAACAACCACAGGCGGTTTGATCGCTTCTTTCGCATCATCGCATTTAACGGTTAAATTCGCGTTTCCATTATTATCCGCGCAATTTTTTGACGCAGTTTCAGCGCCCAAAAAAAAAGCGGCAACAAGCAATAAAGCTGCAATTATGACCGCCAAAATCTTATTACTTTTTTGTTTTATTTCCTGCATCTTCTACAAATTACAAATTACCAGTCCCAAATTACCAATTACTAATTACAAACCTATTCTTCCACCGTTATCCCCATACTTCTTGCGGTTCCGGCGATGATTTTCATCGCGCCTTCAACGCTGTTGGCGCTTAAATCCTTCATTTTAATTTCCGCGATTTCTTGAAGCTGTTTTTTGGTGATTTTGCCGACTTTATTTTTATGCGGCTCTTTTGACCCTTTTTGAATTCCTGCGGCTTTTTTGAGGAGCGCGGAAGCAGGAGGAGTTTTCATTATAAAAGAATAGGACTTGTCTTCATAAACCGAAATTTCAACAGGAATTATATCGCCCATTTTATCTTTTGAATCGTTGTTGAATCTCGCGCAAAATTCCTGAATATTAATTCCCGCCTGCCCCAAAGCAGGACCGATTGGAGGAGCCGGATTTGCCTTGCCTGCCGGAATTTGAAGTTTTATAAGTTTTTGAATTTTTTTTGCCATATCATTATATTGTTAAATTATTAAATTGTTAAATTGCCATATCGCCGTATTAATTTGTTAATAACAACAATTTAACAATACAGCAATACAACAATTTAATTAAATTTTCTTTATCTGCAGAAAATCCAGTTCCAGCGGAGTCTCTCTGCCAAACATTTGAACCAAAACCTTAACTTTTCCTTTTTCTTCGTCAATTCCGTCAACCTTGCCGTCAAAATCTTTGAATGGTCCGTCTATTATTTTCACGACATCGCCCGCAATAACATCAATTTTATATTTCGGCTCTTTGACTCCCATTCTCTTTTTAAGCGTCACCATTTCTTCCGGAGATATCGGAGTCGGAGTCGTTCCCGATCCCACAAAGCCGGTGACATTGGGAGTGTTTCTGACGACATACCACGAATCGTCATTCACAATCATTTCCACCATCACATAGCCTGGAAAAATTCTTTCTTCTATCATTTTTCTTTTCCCGTTTTTTATCTTGATCTTTTTTTCTTTCGGAACTAAAACGTCAAATATCTTATCTTCCATGCCCATAGAATCGATTCTCTGTTTTAGATTCCTGCAGACATTGTCTTCATAGCCGGAATATGTGTGCAAAACATACCAGTTTCTTCCAAAATCTGCTGTTTGCTTTGGCATAATTTTTCTTTAATAATTAGACTTTAAACTCACAATTTCATAATATAGTTTGAATTACAAAATGCTGACTTCATTGTTTAAGAAATATAAAAAATATTATACATCAAATAATTTTTTGCATAATTACGCTTAATGCATAATCAACTCCACCCAAAAACGCCGCTGTTACCAAACTTATTCCAATAACAATAAAAGAATCCTTCACTGCCGTTTTTCTGCTTGGCCAGCTGACTTTTTTCGCTTCAGTTTTAACTTCTATAATATAGCTTTTTATTTTCTTCAGTATATTCATTTTTTTTAGTTTAGTTATTTTAATTTGCTATACAAAATAAATCCGCAAACAAGCGCTGAATTTCTGATTTTAAAACAGCCCCTGAGAGGCTATTTATTCATTTTCAAGGACAGCTTCATCATACAAGCATTTCAAGGTTTAGTCAATACCACGATCATCGCTGTTTTTATTTCTTCTATTTTTTCGTGATTTCCCGTCGGATAATCCAGCAAAGCTCTTTCCAAAACATCTTCATCGTAGCGATATTTTTCACCGCGCCTCGTTCCGGAATCGTTTGTGATAAATTCATCAGTAGAAATATCATAGCCGATTATGACCAAATTATGCGTTGTCGGTCCGGGAGGAGTGTAGTTCGGATTATTCAATAACTGCCCGTTTGTCGGAACTATTACGAGGTTGCCTTTGAAAAGTTCTTGTTTTATATCTTCTTTGGTTATATTATGTTTTACTTCAATATTATCATACTCAAAAAAACCCTTGAATATCCTCTCGGCGGAATCTTGCGCGTTTGTGTCGTGAAAATTGCCATATATTTTTTCTTCATAAGCCGAAATTTCGTCAATTTTTTCGTCAGCTGTTTTTGCCGTTAATTTCTCGTTATTAATCCACGCCATCGCCATAATCGCCGCCGCTTCCTCGCATCCATCCTGCTTTCTTGGATCGCTCCAATTTCCAAACGGCGCCTGAGAAATAAACGGTACATCAAACAAAACATTTTTTTCTTCTATTATTTCTTCAGCTTTATTGGTCTCATTTGTCTTATAAGTCTTATCAGTCTTATCAATCTCATCAACATCTAAAACAACATCGCTTTCATCCCAGCTTTTCCTGCTATCGCCTGTAATTGGAATTTTCTCCCCAAGAAATTTCGGCTTAGCGTGAAAGCTAATGTCTAAAAACGCTTTTACTTTTCCAAAAACTTCCCGCAACTCATTATATTTTATGCCGGCATATAAATGCTTGTCAGCGGAAAATCCATAAGTTTTCATATCCAACTCCTTCCCAATGTATACCGCTCTTGGCAGATGGAAATTTTGAGTAATTATTATAACGGAAGAAACTTCAAAAATATCTTTCGCCCTATACAAACTGTCATAAGTATCAAATCCCGCGTGATCCAAAAAAATGTCCTTGCTTCCAACTCCGTTTTCCAGCAAATAATCTTTCGCGGTATTTACTTCATCATAATCTTCCCTCCCATGATCGCCGCTCACCAAAATCTTTTCAACTTTATTTTCTTTATACAGCTCAATCGCGGAATCAACGCGATCCTGAAACATCCCGCTCATCGTTCCCTGCTGATACACTTTCGCGCCTAAAATAAGAGCGGCCTCGGCTTTCGACGCATCTTCAATATTATCATATATGTAATCCTTGCTTTGATCATCAATATAAAAATTAATCGCCAAAACGACAGCTGCCGCCGCAACCATTATTATTCCAATAATAAAAAATATTTTTTTGAAAACTCGCATAGCTAATTTCTTAAATAGTTCACAAATGAATACTAGCATTAGATGTGATATTTATCAACTCAAAATACATATTTTATAATAAAACTTTTCTTATTAGGATCTGTGGATAACTTTTTATTATCCTTTTATTTTTTTCATGTAATCCTACTTTTTACCGCTTAAATAAGCGATAATACTTGGACGACAATCAAAATATAATCAAATATAATCGAAGCCCTTGACAAGGTTTATATATGTGCTAAACTTGCTGAAAGATTAATAAATAAATTTGTTAATCTAAAAAAGTGGTCTTTCACGATAAAGGAGCTTGCACCGATCAAATACTAAAAAATTTCTACAAATGTAGAAAATAGCATGGTGTTATATATACACACCGTCGCAAAAGATCTACAATCGCGTAGAACAAAAAGTGGTTTGTCACAATATACAAAGAGATTGTGCCGATCCAACACTAACAAATTTAACAATCACGAGAAGATGCAACTGTATAATATATATAACCCTGTATCTTCTCTCCTTTCAAAGAATCGATTCGCAGGAATCGATTTTTTGATGGGAATTTTTTGAATTAACAACCAGCCTTACCTCAACAGCTCCGATCCCTTTTTCGCATAAATATATTTCACAATTTCAAACCAAGCGATGCTTAAAATCCCGGCGGTTAGGGCGATGGAGATGTCAAGCGGATGCATAAAGCCAAAGTGGAAAATGTCTCGCAGGGGCGGATAATAAAGAACGATAAAAAGAAAAAGCGCCGCTCCCAAAAGCACTAGCGCGAGGGCTTTGTTTTTATTTTTAAAAGAAGAGATAATATTTTTTGACCAAGAGCGATTGGTTAAAATCAAAAATATATTGGAGACAATCAAAGTCACAAACGCCAAGGCTCTTGCCTCATCTTCCGCTTGTCCTGTTTTAAGCGCTAATAAAAAAACCAAAGCCACCGCCAGCAATGAAGATAGTCCTTGCAATAAACTTAAAATTAATATTCTCCTGCTGAAAAGCGAACTCTTGGAATTTCTGGGAGGCCGTTTCATTATATTTGCCTCTCCTTTTTCCGCTTCAAAAACAACAGAGCAAGCCGGATCAATTATAAGTTCCAGAAAAACAATATGGACGGGATAGAGAACGACCGGCCATCCAAACAGCACGGGGAAAAATGATATTCCGGCGATCGGAATGTGGACGCTTACGATGTAAGCCATCGCTTTTTTCAAATTATCATAAATTCTTCTTCCGATTCTTACCGCTTCAACTATGGTTGAAAAATTATCATCAAGAAGAACCAGCCCCGAAGATTCTCTCGCCACATCGGTTCCCCGCTCGCCCATTGCCACGCCAATGCAAGCCGCTTTCAGAGCCGGCGCATCATTCACTCCATCGCCCGTCATCGCCACAATTTCTCCGTTGGATTTTAGCGCGTTCACTATTAATAATTTCTGTTCGGGAACAACTCTGGAAAATATGTTTATTTTTTTTATCTTTTCCCGCAATTCAAACGAATTCATTTTTTCAAGCTCGGCTCCCTCCATCGTCTGATTGAAATTTTTCAGTCCTATTTGCCTGCCGATATTTTGAGCCGTTGAAGAATAATCTCCCGTAATCATTATCACGCGAATTCCGGCGCCATAGCATTTTTTAATGGCATCCGGCGCGGAATCTCGCACGGGATCACATAGCCCTATCAAGCCTATAAATTGAAAATTAAAATCATGCTGGGAATAAGGAAGCTCGCCATTTTTGCAACAGGACTTTGCGACGCCGATCACCCGCAAGCCGCCGCTCGCCATCTTATCAACACATTCCATTATTTTTTCTCTTTTAGCTGAATCCAAATGGCACAAATCAATTATGGCTTCCGCCGCGCCTTTGGCTGAAACCGTACAGCCGTCTTTCTCATTCATTTCCCAAACATGAGAAAGGGCTAGCAAATCTCGCGAAAGAGGATATTCTCGAGCAAGCACCCATTTTTTGTGAATGTGTTCTGTATTATATAAAATCTTTTTCCCCAGTTCATTCAGCGCTTTTTCCATCGGATCAAACGGGTCTTTTTTACTCGCCAGCATCCCGTATTCAATAAGCTCATGAAAATTTTCCGACAGCTTGTTTTCTTTATTTTCTTCCAAATCACAAAACTCGCTTCCGTTAAAAATCTTTTTGATGGACATTTTATTTTGTGTCAGTGTTCCGGTTTTATCAACGCACAAAACGGTCGCCGCTCCCAAAATTTCAACCGCCGCGATTTTCCTCGCCAAAACTTTTTTTTGAGCAATCCGCCATGCTCCCAGCGCCAAAAATATCGTAAGCACGACCGGAAATTCTTCCGGGAGCATAGCCATCGCCAGAGTAATTCCCGATAAGATTCCGGCAAGCCAATCCCCTTTCTTGAATCCGTAAAACAATATGATTATAAGGCAAAGAATAACAACTATGACAAAAATATCCCTGACAATTTTTTTAGTCTGTTTCTGAAGAGCCGTTTCCTCGTCTTTAATGCTTTCCAGAGCTTTTCCTATTTTCCCCATCTCGGCTTGAATTCCAATCGCAACGACGCGGGAAACCGCCTGCCCTTGAACTACCATGCTTCCTGAATATAAAAACGGCAAATCATCTCCTCCCGGCCGGCTATATTCCATATTTTCATTTTCCGCGGAATTTTTTCTGACGGGAGCGGATTCTCCTGTCAGAAGCGATTCATCAACAAGCACATTCCTTTCCCACAAAATCATAGCGTCAGCGGGAACTCTGTCTCCTTCGTTTAAAATTAAAATGTCGCCTACAACAACTTCCTTTCCCGCGATTCTTTTTTGCTTTTCATTTCTGATAACCAAAGCTCGGGGACTGGACATATTTTTCAAAGCGTCCAAAGCTTTCTCAGTTTTGTTTTCCTGATAAACGGTAATCCCGATTACCACAAACACAAACCCCAAAAGCAAAATTGCCTCTTTTATATCGCCCAGCAAAAAATATACCGCGCCGGCCGAAACCAAAAGCAAAAACATCGGCTCTTTGAAAACTTCCGAAATGATTTTCATTACGCTTCTCTTCCCCGACGACGGAAGCTCATTGTAGCCGTCTTTTTTCAGCCTATTTTCAGCTTCCGCGTCCGAAAGACCTTTTAGACTTTTTATTTCAGATTCTGATAAAGACATGGATTAAATTGTTAAATTGATAAATTGATAAATTGATATTAGCTTATTAACTTGTTGCCATTAGCTTATTAGCTGTAACCTATTTCTCACGGTCGTGAGAAATAGGTTACAGCTATTATTTGTTGTTAAACTATATTTCCAACACATTTTTATAAGTTAAAACCCGAACTTCAGATTTAGAGCTCGCCTTTTAGAGTGTAAATTAAAATTATTGTACTCAAAACTATATTTATCTCAAAAACAGCTTTACTAACCTAATCTCGTCATAAGAATATTTCTCGCCTAAAAAATCAAAAACCGGCTTCAATTTTTCGCCGCCGCATTTTTCAAACGCTGTTTTTATT
>CAYPQL010000054.1:0-7031 GCA_964412905.1 uncultured Candidatus Saccharibacteria bacterium | reverse complement strand
AGGCCTCGCAGGATTTCGGGGCTTAAGCTTTCGGTTTGAGACATTTCCAGCGTTATTTTCGCGCGATTTGATTGCTGCGTTAATTGATAAGTTGGCAAAAGCTGAATAGCCGAAACAAGAAAAGCGATAATATAAATTATTGAAATAATACGGATTTTATGGAGCAGCAGATTGATAATTTTTTTGTCGATTGTTTTTAGGGATTTGGCCGCGGTCCAAACGATATCGAAAAATGAATAAAAAGTGATAGCGTAGGCGATATAGAGGGACATTTGAAAATGTCCGGCAAGAATAGCAATACCCAAAAATAATCCGGAAAGCGCGGCGAATAAAGTTTTTACTTCTTTTAAAGCGATTATTAAAAATAAAAAAATCAGAGGAAGCCATGAAGCGGTGTTTTGCATGCCGATATGCGAAGCGTGTCCCGCCATAAATCCGCCGAAAGAATAAACCAATCCCGCGGCGATGCTGAACCAAAAATTTTTGCTCAAGTATTTGGCTAAGAGATACGCAAAAAAACAGGCGAGGACATAGTGCAGAATTATTTGACGCATAACCAGCTCCGGCGTGAAAACGGCGAACGCGCTTATTAAGAAGTTTATGGGATAAAAAAAGGCGACCTGAAGATCGGCGATTTGCGGGAAACCGGCAAAAATATAAGGCGTCCACAAAGGAAAAATTCCTTTATTCCATGCTTCTGAAGAAAAAAATAAATTAAAAAAATGGACATTGACAGCGTCCCATTGGATAGAGCCGAAATTATTGATCAGAGGTTCCCAAAAAACAGTTAGGACTGAAAGAATATAAAAAATAATAGCGATGGCGAATTGTACAAATAACATAATAATTCAAGGATTAATTTATCGTATCAATTTTACCTTATTTATTAAATCAGCGCCAATTTTTCAAATAAAAAAACCGGAGTAAAAATTAAATCCGGTAAAGTTTTCAATATATCAAGTCGATGTATTGCGCCACTAAACTTAAATCCAAAATGTTTATTTCTCCATCACTATTTATATCATAGGCATGATATGGCGCAGTTGTCGTTTCTCCGAAATGCTGTGCGATTATTACCAAATCTGCCATATCTACAGTACGATTACTGTTTAGGTCAAATTTTTCCAGCGGATTTGGGGTAGGTGTCGGAGTTGGTGTTGGATTTGGTGTCGGAGTTAGTGTTGGATTTGGTGTCGGAGTTGCAGGCGGCGGATTTGCCGGCGGACTTGTCGGCGTTGGAGTTGGAATGGGAGTCGGTGTAGTCATCGGTTCAATATGGCAGCTGGCGCAGTCATTGGGGTCGGAAATTACCTTGGCATAAACCGGAAACTGATAGGCATATTTATAATATGCGCTTCCGTAAGAGATAGAGCTAAATTCGCTGTCGGAAATCAAATAAACCGGCTTGGCAGTTGCGCCAAGATAGCCTAGAGTCTCATAATAGCGAAGTTCCCTTTTTACAGGCGCCCCATATTGATCTGCCGAGATAAAATATTTCGTAAGCCCGACTATCGGCATATTTTTCTCGATGATCGTTCCGAATCTCGCATGGCCTAATTCGCCGGCATACGAATAACTATTCATTTCCGCATCGCTGATAGTTGCTATCTTGCTCCAGTCAAATCCCCAGATTGCCATTACATCCGGATCCATAACATGTTTTTTCTCACTTCCTTGAATGACATAAACATCGCCATTCGCCGCTGTTTTTACCATGCGATAATCTATGGCCATTCCGTTGGGAATTAAATCCGCCAATTGGTCTGAAACCGGATAGGTCATTTCCAAAGTATATCCTTTGCCGGCAAACGAATTCCATGTGGGGAACCAATGCTTTTCATTATTCCTGATTTCGTAAATCCTGCCGTCCGCTCTTTTGATCAAGGCGCCGTCTCTAAATCCCGTATTTTCTCCGAGAATATACAAGTCCAGATTTAATCCCTTCTCGTCGTCTTGAACTTTGCTCCAATCATAACCAAGATCATTAAATACTTTCGCGTCGATGATCCAATGCTTATATCTCCTGCCTGCCGTATCCTGCCTGATCTCGTATATTTTACCGTTTTCGGGATCATTCGGATATCCATCATTTTTATAATGGAATAAGACCGGTTGTGTTCCCGAACTCGGAACTGGCGGAACTATCGGAACATTCACATTCGGACTCCAAGGTTCGATATAATACGAAACGCCGGTGTAGACATAATATTTCTGAATTTCGGCGGTTTGCATTGTATGATAACCAATCACTTCATCTCCGACATAATTCGAATCCACGACATCAACAGCCGTCACTGATCCATCATTGCCGGTAGTTTTTACCACTATGACAAAATGATCCGTTGCTCCGGCATTTGGCACGCGAGCTGATTTAAAAACCACATCACCCGGTTTAGCAAATTGATATCCGCGAGCATATTTTGAAATCCTATATTGCCGCAAAGCATCTCCCTCGATAGTAACGACACTGCCAAGATTATTTTTTGCTTGAATACTGGTTACCGTGCCGGTATCCGAATTTCCGCTATTTACGGAAATTACCGTATAATAGTTGGTATAGGAATATATCGGATTATTATTTTTATCATTACCTGTAAAGGTTTTAATAAAAATTACACTGCCCGGTCTTGAATATCTCGCTTCGCTTGGGGTCGGATTCGTAATTGTGGCAGGATCGTCAAAATATTGAATCAAAGCACTGGTACTCGGAAATATATCTTGTTCTTTCCCTGTATAAAGATTTTTTGCCGCGTATCCAGTCGCATAGACAACCGCATTAGTAAATGCTTTACATTGCATTCCCCTTCCCTTACCTTCATTAAAACCATAAGTTCCGACATCGTTGTAGAAACTTGGTGGTTTTGTTCCAGTAAAAGGAGAGCATCCACTACCATCAGTCGCAGTTGACCAAAGAGACGCAAAACAATTTGTAGTTGCACCTGTTTCCCGATTCTTAATCGTATATCCTTTTTTCATCTCAGTATATGCTTCTGAAACAATATTCAACCAATTCCAATTTCCTGTCGTTTTTTGAGCATACACTTTATTTATATCATTCGTGTTGCTTTGGTCAAGCGCATATAATGCTTCCTGCACCACTTTTTCTCTTGCAGATGATTCCGCCATGGCTATGCCGGTAAATAGCACAAAAGCTATTGTTACGACAAAAACCAATGGTTTTATTGCTTTTTCAATCTTTTGATTCATTTTCGTTCATTTCTCCTTGCCTTTAAAGGCAGATTCAATTGTGAAAGAACAATCCTCCTTAATTCAGGTTGATTTTTCCTCCTGAAACTTACATTATACCAAGTTTAGCTATAAGTCAAGCGTTTTATTTGACTTTAATAATATAATATGGTAATTTAAAAGTACAATATAATTGATAAATAAAAAATTATGAAAAAAATAATCAAAATAATTTTACTCATCATTATTTTAATTTCCTTAAGTATAACGGTTAGCTTAATTACTAATAATAAATATAATTTATTTACTAAACGCCCGACTTTTATTTGTGGCACCGATACCACTAAGGATGTTGATGGAAATATCTATAAAACTGTAAAAATAGGCTCTCAATGCTGGCTGAAAGAAAATCTCAAGGTTGCTAGAAATCCAGAAGGAAATCCTATTATCAGATATTGTTATAGCAATGATCCAAAAATCTGCGAAACCGATGGCGGATTATATGACTGGAATACAATAATGGTTAATTCAATTGAGGAAGGCGCGCAGGGAATTTGTCCAAATGGGTGGCATATTCCCAAAGATTCGGAATGGTATATTCTAGAAAATTATCTAAAAGATAATAATCAAGTCTGTTCTAATACAAGAAATGGGATTTCAGTCTGGTATGAAAAAAATAATGAAGATTGTTCTGCAGCTGGTACAAAACTTAAAACAGGAGGTTCAAGTGGTTTTGAAAGTGTTTTTCCTGGGTATATTAATACTTCCGACAAATCATTTTATAATCGTAGTATAAATGTATATTTTTGGTCTTCTACTTTGGAAAATAAAATAAATAGTGAAAATAATCCATGGGTTAGAAACCTAGATTCAACATCTAATGCAATTTATCGTTTTACAAGTCATAAATTTTTAGGTTCTTCTGTTCGCTGTCTCAAAGATTAAGCAGTTTAAAAATTATGATAAAAAATTTAAAAAATATTCTATGCTTGGTATTGATTATTTTTCTTTCCATATCCAGTTTATTTTTATACAGCGAATATCGGAAAAACAATATTAATATTAAAAGCTTAAATCAAAAAATCGTTGATCTGGAAAAACAGATAGAAGAAGTTAAAAACAAACCGCCTTTAGGATGGGATACATATACTAATGAGAAATACAAGTTTAAGATGTGGTATCCGGAAAAAGTTTCCGACGATATTTATGGACTAGAACATATTGGAGTAAATGATTCTAATACTGCCTATAATATTTATAATCCATCTAAACCTAAATCTGAAAATCCAATTTATGGTATAAGTTTTTTTTAGCGATTACTGATGATTATCCGCAACCTAGAATTTTAGATATATATATATAATAGCAATATAGATTTAAAGGAATTTATAAAAAATAATATTAAAGAACGCCAGCCGAGCATAAAAGAAAAATACTCCGATGCTGATATAATTTCTAAGATACAACAAGTGAAATCCAGGAATATTGATATATACATATTTGATGATAATGGTGATTCTTATATAAAGAAAAACGATTTAGTTTTTGTTTTTGAATGGGGCAGTGGTTCAGTCCCGGTAAATAGTCAATATATATTCGACCAAATGATTAAAAGCTTCCGATTCATTGAATAAACTCGAAAAAAATCCGCAAATAAAAAAACGACCTTCCTGAGGGTTGTTTTTTAAAATCCAATTTAACCAATTCCAGTTTCCTACCTTGGTCATATCACCACAAATAGTGTCTCTTCCTCCGTCCAAAGCATAACATGCTTCCTGCACCACTTTTTCTCTTGCAGACGATTCTGCCATGGCTATGCCGATAAATAGCATAAAAGCTATTGTTACGGCAATTGCCAACGATTTTATTCCAGTTTCTGTTTTTCTATTCATTTTCGTTCATCTCTCCTTGCCTTAAAAGGCAGATTCAATTGTGAAGGTGCAATCCTCCTTAACTTAGGTTGATTTTTCCTCCTACAGTTTAGGTTAAACTAATTTTAGTTGGAAGTCAAGCGCTTTTATTGACTTTGATAATGCAATATGATAGTTTATGAATATAATTACTGATTTAAAAATTATGATCAAAAATTTTAAAAATGCTATTTATATAATTATCATCTTTTTTCTTCTAGCTTCCAATTTATTTTTATTTATTGGAAATAATAAAAATAATGATAATATTAAAAATTTAACTCAGAAAGTTGAAGAGTTGAAAAACAAACTTAAAAAAAATTCTACAGATAATAATGATTTAACCAAAGATTGGAAAACTTATAAAAATGAAACCTACGGATTTGAATTTAAATATCCGCAAAATTGGTTGCTTACAAAAGGTTCAAACGAAGATAATGTTCATTTTAATAAAAAAACAAAAAGCGAAGGGGGTTTTGATTGCGATATCTTTATAGAAAATAGAGATAATAAATCAATTGAACAATTGCTTAATAAAAGAAATGGCCGCTATACGGATGTAAAAAATATTACAATAGACGGTATTAATGGCGTAATCGCTAATGATATTTTTACAATTGGCTGGGATTATAAAGTTGCAATATTTCCTCACAAAGATTCAATGTTTTTTTTGGGATGTAAAAGTTTATTAACCACTGAATTGGGTCAAATACTTTCCACTTTAAAATTTACGGAAAAATAAATTTCTAGAAATTTTCAAACAAAAAAAACGACCTTCTTCAGGGTTGTTTTTTAAATTATTCATCCAATCCCAGTTTCCTATTTTGGTTTTGTCTCCGCAAACAAGATCTTTTTCTCCATCCAAAGCATAACAAGCTTCTTTGACAACTTTTTCTCTTGCCGGTTCAGCTGTCGCGATTCCGGAAAATATTATTGCTAATATTCCGGCGACAACCATTGCTTTTACCATTTTTTCCATCTTTTCATTCATTTTCTTTCATCTCCTGTGTTTTAAATTTTGAAAGAACAATCCTCCTAAATTCAGGTTGATTTTTCCTCCTGTGACTTACATTAAACCAGTTCTGGCTTTAAGTCAAGGGCTTTTATTGACTTTATATTTACAGTATCGTAACTTATGGATATAATTATTAATTTGAAAATTATGCAGAAAAATAGTATTATTTATACAATAATCATCTTTTTACTTTTAGTTTCAAATATTTTTTTGTTCATTCAAAATCAAAATTTTAAAAAAGAAATTAATGTTTTAAATGACCGTATAATTGATTTACAAAAAGAAAAAAATACCAAGCATGAAGTTTTTCTTGATAAAATTCCTGAAGGATGGAAGGAATATTCGGATAATATTAATAAATTTAAAATATGGTATCCGGGAGAAGTTGATCAAATAAATTTAGCTACATCGGGTAATAATAAATACAATATACGCATGTATACGTCAGATAATAATAAATACAGCGTAAAATCTTTTTTCTTAGATGATCCTTCTGGTATGGGAGATATACCGCAAACATTAATGAATATATCTATATATAAACAAGATGAGCACTTAACGATAGATGATTTTGTAAGAAAAAATGGAAAAAATATCGGCCTTAATTTTTGGGATGCATACAATTATTTAGTTTTTGAAAATATTAATAATGATATAACTGCATCCAAATTCGAAATGTCTAATAACTTTGTTAGATATTTTATTCAAAAAAATAATGTAATTTATGTCCTTAGTTTAAATGGCCAATTGTATCTGCCGGAAGATTCTGAAAAATTTAGAACTTATTTCGATCAAATGGTTCAAAGCTTTAGGTTTATTGAATAGTATCTATCAGCATCAAAATTATTCCCAAACAAACAAAAAAAACGATTTTCGGCGGGTTGTTTTTTTACATTATAGAATTTTATGAGTAAGGGGTT
>CAYPQL010000053.1:0-7227 GCA_964412905.1 uncultured Candidatus Saccharibacteria bacterium | reverse complement strand
TGAAAATATTTTCTTAATTTCATATCTCTTACCCATAGAAATGTCGGAAGAACCTTAATTATAAGCCTGATATGCAAAGTGTCAAACAGATACAATGCCTTTTTTCTTTAATTCAAAAAAACATTTGGCGCAAATGGAAACATCGACGAGCGCGTTATGCGCGTCTTGAAAATCGTTGTCAAATAATTTTATATGGAGCTCGGATAATGTTGGCCATTTATATCCGTATGACCCGGGGATTTTGCAGAACTCGGTCGCGATTTCTTTGGTGCATATTTTTTTCGGCTGAAACAAACTTTTGGGAATTTTTTTTCTGATAAATTCGGCTTCAATTATTTTCTCGTCAAAACTCATATTGTGCGCGATTAAAAACTTTGACCGGTTTATCATCTCCATAAATTCTTTCAAAGTTTTCTCCAGCAAAACTCCTTTCCTCTCGGCAATTTCGGTCGTAATTCCGTGAATTCTGGAAGATTCGTCCGGAATGATAAATCCTTCCGGCTTGATGATTTTGCTATTTCTCGCAATTTCTTTTCCCGCGTCGTCAAAATACACCCATGCAATTTGCACTAATCTCGGCCAATTATCCAAATCCGACGCCAGCGCGTCCCACCTTTTCGGCAACCCGGTTGTCTCCGTGTCAAAAAATAAATACATAATTAAATTGTTAAATTGTTAAATTGTTGTATTGCCGTATTGTTGTAATAATTACAGTTTCTTATATCTTGTGCTTCTTCCTTGTCCAATCCGTTCAATTCTTTTAAGCCGCAAGAGCGCGTCAAGCGATTGATTGACAGTAGGTCGAGCAACTTTTGCGCGCTTAGCAATTTCACCAGGCGTTGCTTCCCCGACACTTTGCAAATATTGCCACACTAATAATTGTTTTGGGGATAAAATTTTCTCAATAGCTTCATTGGACAATAAATTAAGCGCCATTTTAGATTGCTCCAATAAAACAGATAAAAAGAAATTCAACCAGGAAGCAATATCTCCGACAACATTTTCGCCAGTCGTTTTTTGACTTTTTCGCAAAGCAATATAATATTCCGATTTATTATCTTCAATTAATTTTTCGTGCGAGATATAAGGCATATATAAATATCCGGCTTTAAGCAAAAGAAAATTGGTAAGAATTCTGCTAAGCCGTCCATTGCCATCTTGAAAAGGGTGAATTTTCAAAAACTCAACAATAAAATTGCCGACGACAAGCAAAGGATGATATTTTTCTTCTTTGAGCGCGTTTATAGTCCAATTCGCCAGCTCTTGCATTTCTTTAGGAGTAAGATATGCAGGAGTCGGTTCAAAAACAACGCCGATTAATTTACCAGATGCGTCAAACATCTCAACCCTATTTTCTGTTTTTTTATAATCCCCTCTGTGTCTTTCATCTTTTTCAACATACTTCAATATTTCTTTATGAAAATGCTTGATGGTATTTTCAGAAAATTTTATGCTTTTCCAAGAATTGAATATTTTTTCAAGCAATTCATAATAGCCTCTCACTTCCTGTTTATCGCGATCCGCAAATTTTTGAATTTTTAACCCATTCATCAGTTTTTCAACATCTTTATCGTCAAGCCTTGCGCCCTCTATGCGAGTTGAAGCGCCTGCTGAAGTTATCAAGACAGATTTTTTAAGCCGCCCCAAAGCTTGAGGATTTAACCGCGCTCCGGCAATCCATTGCCCTTTTAACGCTTCAATTTGCGCAATCTTTGATAAAATTTCCGGCGTGATTTTATCCAGCCTTCCGCTAAAATTAGTGCTTTCAGGCATAAAATTAATCTTATATTTTAACTATATAAGATTATATAAGATAATTTCCAAAAAGTAAAGAGTTTATATGAGTGTTTATATGAGAGTTTTTAAAATTCCCTCTGTCAGCCCCGAACGATAATTAAAAAATTGGCAAAAAAAATAGACTACCCTAATTGAGTAGTCTCTGCAAGAACGCGGGGAACAGTAGCCCTAAATTCCTCCATCCAGCAAATCCTCTTCAAACATTAAAATTCCTTTGATGTCTTTTGAATAATTTCTTGTGTCGGGGAAATCCAGGCTTTGGATTTTTTTATAAATAATCTGAATTAACTTGCTTAAGCGCGACACATCCTCGCTTTGAATTGCAATGGACAAGCTCACGAGATTATTTCCTTCCGGCTTGATAAATTCTATCGTTCCGGAATTTACAGAGTATCTGCCGCCGAAATCTCTGGAATTTTCAACAAGCAGTTTATAGAAGATAAGCTGATTTTTATATTCCCAAGCGCGGATTTTTTTATATGAATCGCCCGCGTCCCAATTTTCAAAAGGCTTGCCCGTTTTATAATCATAAACTTCTATGATTTTGTTTTTCTCATCAAGATGAATTCTGTCCAGTTTTCCCGTAATATCCGCGCCGGAGATATTAACGCCTTGAGATTTAAAATCCATCTCGCAGCGATCAGCGATATTAAACTCGTTCTTTTTTTTATTATAGTAGAAATTCAGCTCATCTCGGCCTTTTTCCAGCATTTCCCGAAAATCATTTTTATTAAGCCTTTGCTTTAAAAGGGAATCTTCAAATATTTTTAAGAATAAATCAAGCGCCGGCAATTTCTTTTTTTGCTTGAACTCCGCGTAAAAAATGTTAAGCGTGTTATGGACGGCGGATCCGTAGGCGCTATTTTTGCTCTGCGCTTGGGGAAATTTCAAAAGCTGTTTTTCCAAAAATTCCAGCGGACCGCCTTTTTGGACGCTGAGAAAACTGTTCAAATGCGTCGCGCTCAATTTGTAATTTTCCAAAACTTTTCTTAATAAGTTTTCCTTGTCCGCGCTGATTATATGGCCGCTAATCTGCAATTTCATTTCCATAAGGCTTTCAAGATTTTCCTCTTTTGCCAAATCGGCTTGGGCTTTTTTTATCTCTTCTACAGATTTATTTTCCTTTTTAATCTCTTCTTTTTCATTCGTAAAATTCAAAAATCTAAGCTTGATTTTCTCTTTTCCCGATCCGTCGTATTTGTAATTGGTGATATACAAATTCCGCTTCGCTCTTGTTAGGGCGACATAGAAAAGCCTCAACTTATCGTCCGTATTATCTTTCTGCGGCGCAAGATTTATATTTATGGGAAAATTCAATCGGCCATTATTATTTCTCATCCAAACATCTTCCAAGCAATCTATGATAAAAACCGTGTCAAACTCCAAGCCCTTCGCTCCGTGCGCCGTTATCAAATTCACGGATTTTTTTTCATAATTAAATTCATTCGCGGCATTCAAGGAAATGCGGTGAGTCTGGTGCAAATTTACGAAATCAACGACATCCGAGACGCTCAAAGTTTCGTGTCCTTTATATTGGCGGATGGAATTTATGAATGAATGCAAGCTCGCAAGATATTCCAAATAAACGGATCTTTGCGAATCAAATTTTTCTTTGCTAAAATAATATTCCTTATAAGGGCTGTTGAATTTGCATTTTTCCAGATTTCTCGCGCCGGTAATAATATCTATCAATTCTTCGGCCGTCAGATCGTTTGCCTTGTTTCCCAGCATAATCAAAAACTCGGCGATAGAACTGATTTTTTCGTCTTTATGATCAATCATAATTTCCAGCCATCTTTTTCTTTCGTTATAAGCCTTGACTGATATTTTCCATATTTCAATCGAATTAATCTCTAGAAAAGAAAAACTTAATATCTCGGGCAGAAGTTCGTCGGCTTCTTTCTCGCCGACATTGTTAAGCGTATTTATAAATTTAAAAATCGTTATAATTTCTTTGATCTGCTTGTCTTCCAGAATATTTTTTTTCTTTTCATAAGAAATCGGGATGCCGAAAAAATCAAAAATTCTGGCGGCTTCTTGAAGAATTTTATGCTTGGGCGCGATGACGGCAATGTCCTCTGGCAAACATTCTTTCTTTTCAATTTTTCTTTTTATCTCTTTCGCAATCCAGATTATTTCGTGAAAACTTGTTTCAAATTCTTTGTTTGTTATGTTGGCATTGCCAATTTCCGCGTTCGCGGAAACCAAATCTTTGGTGATGGAAGAAACTTTATTCTCCAGCCGCTCGCTTCCCGTCAAAATCGTTTTCCTCGCCAAATCAAGAATTTCCTGCGCGGACCTGTAATTTTTCTTCAAAACGACAAGTTTCAAGTCTTTATACTTTTGGATAAAATTTATAATATTTCCGACATTCGCCCCCTGGAATTTATAAATCGCCTGATCATCGTCGCCCACCGCCAAAATGTTCGGAGCGGCGTTATTTATTTCCAAATCAACAATATTGTCCAGCAATCTGTTTTGAATATTGTTCGTGTCCTGGAATTCATCCACCAAAATATAAAGATACTTTTCGGCGATGTTATATTTCAATTCGGGATTTTTTTCCAAAGCTTTCACGGTATCGCCAAGCATATCGGAAAAATCATAATATCCTTTTTTCTTCAATCCTTTTTGATATTCCCGATAAATTTGGGCTAGTTCAATTTGCTTTTCTATCTGATTATAATCTTTGAGAATTCTTTTTTTATTCTTATCGTTCATCGTAAAATCGGTTTTCCATTGCGACAGATATTTTGTTTTCCCTTCCGCGACAGATTTATTGATTGCTTCGGCAAGGCTGGAAATTATAGTTTCTTTTACGCTTTTAAATTTTATATCTTTCTTCCTTTTATTGAAATTAACCGCTTCCAGCTCGACAACAGCCTTTTTAAATTCAGGCAGTTTTTTCTTGGAAACGGTCTGGGAAAAATATTTGTTTATCAGGTCTTGAGAATTTTCAAAAAAACTTTTATTCTCCAAAGTAATTTCCAAAAACTCGTCCGGACTCAAAGCTTCTTTCAAATTATTTATTTTTTCCAAAATATCTTTCATATATGTATAGCCCTGCTCGGGATTATACGATTTCAAAAGGCTGTTATGCTTTAGTCCGCTTAATATTTCTTCTATGATTTCAACCTGCGCCAAATCATCGGCGGGATTGTATATCGCCCCCTGATAAAAATATTCCGGATTTTGATTGATGATTTCGCTCCCGAAACTGTGGAAAGTATGGATGGCGACTTTATACGCATCCTGTCCGATTATGCCGCTTAACCGCTTTCTCATATTTGTCGCCGCCGCTTCCGTGAAAGCAAGACATAAAATATTGCTCGGAAACACATCCGTTTTTCGCAGAATATTCGCCACCCGCAAACTTAAGAGTTCCGTCTTCCCGCTCCCCGGCCCCGCCACAACCAGCATCGGCCCGTCGATATTATCAACCGCCTCTTTCTGCTCCTTATTCAATTTTTCATAACGAGTTTCAAATGTGGACATAAAGTTATTATATTGTTAAATTGTTGTATTGTTGTATTGTTAAATTATTTTAGATTTAGAAAATATTTTTCTTATTTCTTGAACAATTTCCGGAAAATTATTTTGAGTAAAATGGCCTTTATTTCTAAACTCTCTGTAAATGGCTCCAAGTAGAGCCTTTTTATATTTTTCAAAATCAGAAAACTGAACAACATCATCGTCTTGGCTTTGCCATACAAATAACTTTTCAGATTGTTTTTGCAATCGGCTTAAATCTTTTTTTAGCTTAAAATCAGCCAAAGATTCTTCATCGTCTTTATCATCATAAGGCGCCGCGACGAGAAATGTCGCCAAAATCTTTTTAGGAAACTTATTTTCCGATAAATATTTAGCAAGAAAAATTCCGCCCAGAGAATGTCCGACTAAAACCACTTTCTTCTCAAGATATGGAATTATTTTTTCAAACCAAATTTTCCATTCCAAATACTTGGCATTGGAAGAATTGGGCATTTCAGGATAAATAACCTCAAAGCCATTTCCCAGCTTTTTCTCCAAAGTATCTTTCCAGCCTTCATTTTTAATCTTCTCAAAATCAATTTTATATTTTTCAAGAGAAAAAATATATTCTTTATATGTCCGATAAGTTTTTCCTCCGTGAATGACGACTACTTGTTTTTTCATAATAGATTTCTAAATAAATTAAGCCTGTTGGCGCTTCCGAAGGCGACATTCGCGAATGTCGCCTTCGGAAGCGCGAATATTGAAATTCCTTAGCTGTAAATTAATCTGAAACCCCCGCTATTCGCCTATTCGCGCGAATTAGAGATAGCAAGCCCGACTTTATGATGTTAGTTTTGTAACTACTCGCCTTCTTTAAGAAAATGTCATTTCGAGCGATTAGCGAGAAATCTAAGCATTGTAGAAATATCTAAGGTTTATAGATTTCTCGCGACACGCTCGAAATGACAGGTTTTTATAAGTAGTTTTTTAAAGTAGATGAATAGTTACAATTTTTATAAATACTCCGAGAAAAACTTTAAAATATATCCGTTGACATCTTTTCTGATTTTTGGATCTCTTATCATCACATGCTCTCCGCCTTTTATTAATTTCAATTTCTTTGGCTCGTTCGCCCATTTGAATATAGTTTCCGATTCTTCATAATCCACAGTATTATCAGCCATTCCGTGAATTATCAGCAATGGACATTTTATCGCTTCTATCTGTTCTTGGCTGATTTTGTCAATTTTCTTAACCTCGTTCCAAAAACTCGCGCTGAACTCTCTTTTTTGGTTTTTTCTTTTGCTTATAATAGTTGTATATCCAAAAATTTCAAATTCTCTAATTCCATTTTCCCCAAATTCTTTTTCAAAAGATTCTTTAATATTAATAAGCGGCGCAAGCATTGCCATCGCTTTTATCCGCGGATCGTTTAGAAGCATAGCAACCGCACAGCCCAAGCTTTGCGCTATAATCCCGATTTTTTCTTTATTGATGTTTTTCGATTCCAGAAAATCAATTACCGATTTCAATTCGGATATTTCTTTGGAAATCGTCAGATCCATCAGATTATTTTTCTCGTACCCGCTAAAAAGAAATCTCAAAACAGCATACCCCTGCTCGCATAAATTATCCGCAATATCTTCAAATTCCTCTTCCAGCCCTTCTCCGCCAAAACCATGAACCATTATAACCGCCAGCGAATTATTTATATTAGGATTATGAAAAATCGCATCTAAATTTCCTATTTTAATTTTTTCTGGCATAATAAATTTTATTTTTAAATAATCCTACTTTAAAAACTAATTTTTATTCTCGCTCTAAACCATTCCGCCATTCGCGCGAACGAGGGATACAAAAATACTGCTCATTTTTGAAAAATATCAATCCAATTCAAAAATGAATCCATTCCTGCTCCAAAACCAGAGCGGCGGATGCATATCAATCGGATTAATG
>CAYPQL010000052.1:3633-7282 GCA_964412905.1 uncultured Candidatus Saccharibacteria bacterium | reverse complement strand
GAAAATATTTTCTTAATTTCATATCTCTTACCCATAGAAATGTCGGAAGAACCGAAAATACAGACATCTTGAATTAAGTAATGATTGCATGACTAAGTGTCGGTATTTCAGAATAAATTGTTACGGCGGATGCATTTCTGAAGCCTTGCATCAAAATAGTTCTATCAACATAATTCCCCGCGATCGCTTATGTCCAAATTGTGAAATTAGCGATAAAAAGAATTAAAATATAAACTAAGGGATAGTAAAAAATGCTATCCTTATTTTTTTGTTTGACTTTTTATTTTGGCGTGCTATTATTTCGATAGAAAATGAATGACAATTTATTAACCTAACCTCCGGACTTTTTGTTCGGAGTATGGTTGAAATCCATAAACACAAAAGCGGTCTTCTGATCGGTACTGTGTTTATGGTCTCTGCCCGAAAGGGCATTGGGCGATCCGAAAGGGTTGCCGCCGACGGAAGGCCTTTTTTGTGAAGTTTTTATTTATTATCGCGAGTGTTAGCGGGGTATTTTCCGGAGATACTGAAAAACCCAAAGAAACCAAATCTTTGCCATCAATTGATAAATCTAATTTGAAATATACTTATCCTTCTTATGTCAACAATAATTATATTAAGCAACACGACTAAGAAGTAGAAGAATACAAAGAAAAACCAGATGGACCTTATACTGTGGAAGCTTGCAGTCAAGACTCTGGAAGTTGCTATGACCTAGACGCTGATATTTCAGATGGAGTGGTAGAAAGAATTTATTTTCCAAACGGCGGGCATCTTGATTTGGATGGTGCAGAAATAGATGAAGATGGCTATGCTTATGGCGAAAGTTTTACTGTTGGCGAGGGTTATAATGATGATATTTGGGAAATCAATTGTTATGATTGTGAATAATTCAAAAAAATGAAACAATTTATTAAAGAAAATTGGTTTAGAATTGTTATTGTTATAAGTGGTTTTGCTTTGTTAACTGGATGGTGTATCTATAATACAAGAAATTATACATTTTATTACTCTAGCACTGAAAAAAAAGAAATTATAGATACCAGAAATAATAGAGGTGTATTTTCTATGAAGTTAAAATTTGATGATTGTTTTTGGGAAACAACATCTGAATGCTACGAATTAATGCGTGCTTTAAAATTTAAAGGTTGTATATCTGACAAAGATTGGGAGTTCATTAATGAGAAAAAGAATAATCCGTGGGAATTTATTGACAAGAAAAAGTATTCCAATGATCTGATTGATAGAGCAAAAAGTATTAGATTATCTGCCCTTAATAAAATATATGATGAGCGAGCAAAAGAAGAAAGTGAATATAAAGAACTAAAACATTTTGACCAATTTATATTTGAAGAAACTCTCATATTTTTAATAATGGCGAGCGTGCTTTATGTATTTAAAAATAAAAATGATAAAACTTAGGTTTCACTTCTATGCAAGAACTTATTTTCAATCAGTCTTTTTATTTCAAACCCTCAAAACCAATTCCCGCAACCGACAAAACCTGCTATAATCAAAGCAGGTTTTTAGATTAGATGTTTATTATTTTTCATAACTCGCTAACTGACTTTTCTAGCCTAGGCTAGAAAAGTCAGTTAGGTTTTTCTGCCTCGTCGCAAAATCCCAACATAAACCATTATAATTTTCTGCAATTCCCAACTTTTCAAACATCCTTATTCATTCTATATCCCTCATTCGCGCGAATGGGCGAATAAGGAAAATGTGAGAAATATTTTTTTAACCCGTAAAATCAAAACCATGAGCAATGCGATAATTCTTTCAAGCCCTCATAAAAATTTTGAGGGCATTAAAAAAATTGACGAGAACGAATTTGAATATTGGACAGCGAGGGAATTGCTGCCTCTTTTGGGATATGAAAAGTGGCAAAATTCCGAAGAGGTAATTTCTAGAGCGAAGCGCGCTTGCGTTAATAGCAGTCAGGATGTAAATAACCATTTTACCGGCCTCAGTAAAATGGTCGAGATTGGCTCAAATACGGTGAGGGAAGTAAGAGATTACAAGCTGGATAGATATGCTTGCTATTTAATCGCCCAGAACGGAGATCCTAAAAAGTCTGAAATAGCCTTGGCTCAAACTTACTTTGCCATTCAAACAAGAAAGCAGGAAATTTTTGAACAACTGCCGGATTCCGAGAAAAGATTATTTGTTAGAAATGAAGTATCAAATCATAACAAAAAACTTTTTAGCACTGCCAAGAAAGCCGGCGTGACTAAATTCGGACTGTTTAACGATGCCGGATACAGAGGGCTTTACGGAATGCCACTGTCGGATATTGAGCAAAAGAAAGGAATTAAAAAAGGAGAATTATTGGACAGAGCAGGTTCCACTGAATTGGCGGCTAATTTATTCCGCATTACCCAGACTGATGAAAAGTTAGAAAAGGATAAAATTCAAGGAGATCAATTGGCGTCTCAAACTCATTTTATGATTGGAGGAAAAGTCAGACAGACCATCAAAGAAATAGGCGGAACAGCGCCGGAACATTTGCCCGCGGAAAAACATATTAAAGAAGTAAAGAAAGAAATAAAACAGCTGGGAAAAGCAAAGAAGAAAGAGCTTAAAAACAAACGCTAACTTTCAAAAAACGCAAACCATTATAATTTCCCGCAGCTTCCAAACTTTCAAACATCCCGCATTCAGGCTATATCTCTAATTCGCGCGAATGGTGGATTGGGGATTGATGGATTGTATTATTATGCAGGCGCTATTTTCAACGGAAATTAAATGTCCAAAATATTAAAATAATTTCTAACTTTAAAAAATTATGAGCGACAAAAATTTTAGCGATTTGAGCAAAGAAGAATTAATAAACATTTTAAATCAAGGCAATTTGTCGGAAGAAGACTTCGCGAATTTAACCAAAGAGCTTGGAGGCAGGGGAATGAATAGTTTTGTCACGGTTGTTGAAGATGCCGACAGTGGAGAAGGAAAGGCGGCGATTGAATATATTGAATATCACAAAAAAATTCCCGAGAGTTATTATACGAATATGCCGGAAGAAGAAGTTGAATGGTCCGGAAAAATTTTGCTTTCAGAAAATTCTGGCATAGAAGATAAAAAAAGAGCTTTGTTGATTTTGGCGCATAAAGGAAGCGCCGGCTCTTATAAGATTTTGGAAGAATATGAAAAAAATCCCGATCCGGAATTGAAAATTTGGCTGAATTTGGCGATACAAGAATGCAAAGGATTTCTGAAAAGCGGCATTACGGGCAAACCTGTCGTGTCAGTTGAAAGAGCCAGCAAGATCGGCAGGAACGAAAAATGCCCCTGCGGCAGCGGGAAGAAATATAAAAAATGCTGTTTGGGAAAATGATAATCATTTTAAAATTTTTTCGTATAGTGAATTTCAATATTACGGAGTTCTGACGAAAGTCAGGAAGAAGCATCGCAAGATTTTAATCTAGAGAACTTCCTTACTTTCGTAAGGACTCCGATTTGCGCTTTGCGTTCGCGCGAAGCCTAATTCAAAATTTGAAATATATTATTTAAAAATCGCCCTAATTTCCAATTTCCAATTTCTATTTCTCATTGACCAAACGCCGTTTTTTCAGTATACTTGAATCAAGATAGAGTGTTGTTAAATGATACTCTTTTTTTGTTGGAGATAAGCAATACTTTCTACTTTATA
>CAYPQL010000052.1:0-3533 GCA_964412905.1 uncultured Candidatus Saccharibacteria bacterium | reverse complement strand
ATACTTTCTACTTTATAAACTTTTTAATTTTTAACTAATTTTATGTCTGGACATAATAAGTGGTCAAAAATCAAGAGGCAGAAGGGGGTTGCCGATTTGAAGAAGGGGAAGGTTTTTTCGCAGATTTCCAAGATGATAACGATAGCCGCGAAAAGCGGAGGCGATCCTGATTTTAATCCGACGCTTAGTATTGCAGTTGAAAAAGCGAAGCAGGTGAATATGCCGGCGGATAATATTGAAAAGGCGATTAAAAAAGGAACGGGAGAGCTGGAGGGCGGGATGGTTGAGGAAGTTTTGTATGAGGCTTACGGGCCGGGGGGAGTCGCTCTTATCATAGAAGCCACGACTGATAACACAAACAGGACTGTCGCGGAAATCAAGCATTTGCTCACTATAAATAACGGCAGGCTTGGAGAAGCGGGAAGCGTGAAGTGGATGTTTGACCGTTTTGGATATATTGAAATTAAGATTGAGGAAAATAAATTAAGCGAAGATGAATTGGAAATGAATATTATAGAAGCGGGAGCGGAGGATTTTACAACCCCCCAGCCCATCTTATCAGGGGGAGAAACAGAAGATCAATTTGTCGTAGTTTATACGAAACCTGAGAATTTATATAAAGTGAAAGAGAATTTAGAAAACAGCAAGATTAAAATAAGCGACACAGGCTTTGAATGGAAGGCGAAGAATTTGATAAAAGCTGAAGACGAAAAAACTAATAACAGAATAGAAAGACTTTTTGAGGCGCTTGATGAGCAGGAAGATGTGATAGAGGTGTATAGCAATTTATTGGAATGATTTATTATTTATTAACGCATTAACGAATTAACGCATTTAATCCGTTAATCCGTTAATCCGTTAATCCGTTATTATGATTATACTAGGCATTGATCCCGGGACGGCGACGACCGGGTATGGAGTGATAGAAAGCGAAGGAGGCAAGCTGACAATTTTAGGCTACGGCTGTATATGCACAGACGCGAAGATGGATATGCCGGAGCGGCTTGATTTGATCGCGAAGGAGCTGAAAAAAATAATAAAAAAACACAAGCCCCGAATAATGGCAGTGGAAGAGTTGTTCTTTTTTAAGAATAATAAAACCATCATAACTGTCGGACAAGCGCGCGGGGTTATTTTATTTATCGGCAAAAACGCGGGGCTTAAAGTCTGCGAATACACTCCTTTACAAGTCAAGCAAGCGGTGGTAGGATATGGGCGCGCGGAAAAGAAGCAAGTCCAGCAGATGGTAAAAGCCATTTTAAGCCTAGAATCAGCGCCAAAACCGGACGACGCGGCGGACGCGCTGGCGGTGGCGATATGCTGCGCGAATAGCGTGAAATATGAATTACGAATCATGAATCAAGAATTATGAATATTTTTCATTAAGACATTTGTTTGTAGGCGCAATAAATCAAAATGCAAATATCCCATGCCTGCGGCAGGCAGGAAAAATCAAAATGACAGATTAAAATGTTAAAATAATTGTAACTATGAAACCTGTCATTTCGAACGCCTCGTGAGAAATCTAAGCATTGAAGAAATATCTAAAATTTATAGATTTCTCGCTAATCGCTCGAAATGACATTCTCTAATAAAGTTAACGAGTATAAATAATTTTGAATTTTACATTGTCATTTTTCATTTTGATATTTTAACTTTTAATTATTTACTATGTCAGAAATCATAAATTTAATTATTGCTCAAGGAGTGGATATAAATACAGTGTATTTAATTCTCGCATTGCCGTTTATTGCGACTTTGATTGCTGCGTTTAGGCAACTTATTGGGATCAGGTCTTTCGGAATTTACGCTCCTCTCGTTTTGACTTTTGTTTTTTGGGAGATGGAATTGAAATACGGACTGGCAATATTTATTGTTATTCTTCTGACTGGAACAATAGTAAGATATATTTTGAAAAACTTCCGCCTTCTATATCTTCCGAGAATGGCAATTGTTCTAACTGTAATAAGCCTCGCTATACTTTTACTTCTAGCGGTCGGAGGATATTTTCAAAGAACGGGCTTGGCGACTACTCCGATTCTGGCGATTTTAATTTTAATAACCTTGATAGAAAAATTTATTTCCACGCAAGTTGAAAAAGGGTTTCGAACGGCGGCAGCGCTTTCCATCGAAACGCTCATAATTTCAATAGTCGGATATTATTTTATTATCTGGGAAACTTTCAGAAATATGGTCTTGAATCATCCAGAATATATTTTACTTCTTTTTGTGATTAATATATTTCTTGGCAAGTGGACAGGTTTGCGACTCAGGGAATATTTTAGATTTAAAGATGTTATAAAACATGTTGATCGGTAGAGGCAGACACGGGGCAGACACACAGGTCTGTCCCTACGACGATTATAATTTTATAAATTATGCTTACCTTGATTAAAAAAAGCGAAGGAGTTCTGGGAATGAATGCCAGAAACCTCGCTTATATAAGGCCGAATAATTTGAAAAGCGCCATTCGCCTTGCCAATAACAAGCTTCGAAGCAAGGAGGCTCTTTTTAAAGCTGGAATACCCGTTCCGAAAATTTACGGGATTATAAAAAACAGGAAAGATTTGGAAATTTTCAAGTGGGCGGATTTGCCGAAAAGTTTTGTGCTAAAGCCGAATCACGGCGGAGGCGGAGAGGGCATTAAAATTATTTTCGGGCAAAGAAAAGACCAAAGCTGGGTTTCAACCGAAGGAAAGCCAATAACTATCAAAGATTTGCGGGATCACATTATGGATATTTTTGAAGGATTTTATTCTCTTTCAGGAATTTCGGATATCGCTTTTTTTGAAGAAAGGATAAAAATTTCCAAAAATTTAAAGCCGTATGCTTATAAAGGAATTCCTGACATACGAGTTATTGTCTATAATAAAGTCCCGGTAATGGCGATGCTTCGCCTTCCAACCAAAGAGTCCGGAGGAAAAGCAAATTTGCATTTAGGAGGAATTGGACTGGGAGTTGATGTCGCGACTGGCATAACGACTCACGCGGTGATGTATGATGAGCCGATTGAAAAAACGCCTGACACGAAATTGAAATTAAGCGGGATAAAAATTCCTTATTGGAAAGAGATTTTGGAAATCGCGATCAAGTGCCAGGAAGTTTCCAAAGTCGGATATGTGGGCGTTGATATCGCGATTGACAAAGATCGCGGGCCGGTGGTTCTGGAAATAAACGCTCATCCGGGGCTTTCCATCCAAATCGCCAATCTCGCTCCGCTCAAATATCGTTTGCAGAAAGTGAGCGGACTAAAGGTAAAAAATGAAGCTCACGGAATCAGAATCGCGCAAGACCTTTTCGGGGGAGAAGTGGAGCAGGAAATCCAAGACATTTCCGGAAAGCAGATTTTGGGAATTATTGAAACGATTAAGATTAGGTACAATGTAATTAGTAATTTGAAATTAGAAATTGGGAATACGAATCAAGAATCAAGTGTAACGAATCAAGAATTAAGAATTAAGAATGAAAAAGTTAAGCCCGAAATCACAAAAGGCTCCACACAGAGTATGGAGCCAACAAAGAATGAAATAAAT
>CAYPQL010000051.1:0-7721 GCA_964412905.1 uncultured Candidatus Saccharibacteria bacterium | reverse complement strand
GAGATTGTAAAAACCTGTCCTGTTAGGTTTCCTTAGCCTACTGGTTCAGTATATCTAGGACTAATCATAATTCTTTTACATTCGATTTAGATGAGCAAGATAAATATTTTTATTTTTTGCAATTAAAATATCGAGGGCTCAAAGATTGTGTGGGCGGCGTGGCTCAACCCCAAATCACTTTAGAGGGCATATCTAGGGTGAAATTATTGGTTCCAAGCAGTAAAACTTTAAAAATTTTTAACAACACAATTATAAGCATATTTGAATTAAAATTTAATTTAGAAAATATAAATGAAAATCTTCGCAAGACAAGAGATTTATTATTGCCTAAATTAATGAGTGGGGAAATTGAGATATGAGCGCACAAAAAGAACAAGTAAAAAAAGATCAACATTGGGCACCACGATTTTATTTAAAAAGATTTGCTGATAGCAAAAATTTCGTACAAGTTTTAGATATTGAAAAGAAGCAAATTGTTAAACAACGACCTTATGGTGGTGTTTGTTATGATAAATTTTTTTATGGAAAAAAGACTGGTAAAGAAGATAAAACCAGTCAGGAATTTGAAGACATTTTACAAAGAGTAGAGAGTGATATAGCGTCTCGAGTAAAAGATTTTGAAAAAATAGTATTAAATTACGATAAAATAAGTGAAGAGAAAATTTATTATATGGCAAGTTTTATATGTTTATTGTGGGCGAGGGGTCCATATTTACGTAATATGATTAATAATACTTGCGAAAAGGTAATGAAATGCGTGATGAGTTTTGGGGCGGAAAACGAAGAATATTTCAGAAAAAGTTTGATTGATTCTTTGCCGAAAGAAGAAAGAAAAAAAATTTCCGAAAAAGAGATTGACGAATGCAGAAAGATGGTTATAGAAAAAGATTATAAATTATCTTTTAACAACATACAACATTTAATGTTTTTTAAGCATTTAGAAAAATATACCAATTTGTTTTATAATAAATTTTGGAGAATTTATATTGCTCGTGATTCAAGGTTTATAACATCAGACACGCCCGTTTCGGAATTTATCCCCAAAAGAAATGTCTGGTTTGGACCAACATTTTTAGAAAGAAAGCATTATTTTTCTGTTTCGCCAAGAGTTCTGGTTGAAATAGTGGATCCAATATCAGGCAAAAGAGTTAAAAGAAAGCAGGTTAACAACAAAGAAGTATTAGAATTTAATAATCTTATTGCCAGTCATGCTATGAGATATTGTTATGCGCAAAGAAAAAATGAATTTGAAGAAATGATAAGTTATAGACAGTATTTATTAAAGAATAAAACATGAGTACTTACGCAGAAGACCATTTAGTGGAACAGCCGGCGATTAAAATTTTTATAATATAAATTAAACTAATTTAATTATATGCCACAAATTTATAACATCTATTGCGACGAAAGCAGTATTGAAAATATGGAAAATCAATACATGGTTATTGGAGCTTTATTTATGCGGCGCGAATTGCGCGATGAACTAAAAAGCAAAATAAAAGCATTAAAAGCAAAATATAATTATAGAGGTGAAATTAAATGGAATAAAACAACAAAAACATTATTGCCGCTTTATAGGGATGTGGTTGATTTATTTTTAAGTTATAACCCGGACGATCTGGAATTTCATTGCATTAAAGCAGATCGTCAAAAAATTGATTATGAAATATACCACAGCAACGATAAAGAAGAGGGATTCTATAAATTTTATTACCAATTGTTAAAAAACAAATTTATCAACGGCAATACGTATTATATTTTCCTTGATTATAAGCCGACAAAACTAAAAAACAGGGTGTATGTGCTTGAGTATTATTTAAAATATAGAGTGGCGAAATATTTGAAAGCAATTATTAAAAGTGTTCAAGCGCAGCAATCCAGCCAAAGCGAATTGATCCAGCTGGCAGATCTTTTTGCGGGAGCGGTGAATTTCGACAATAACCAGATTGCGCCGCAAAGCGAGAGTAAGAAAGTTTTTATTGAATATTTAGCGGCTAAATTAAGCAAAAAAAATTTAAAATACTGCTCCTTGCCATCAGAAAAAAAATTTAATATTTTCTGCATTGAGCCGGGAAAGAATAAATGTAAATGTGATTAGTATGGGATTTGATTATTTTGATTTAGGCGGAGAAGAAAACGAAGCCGAATATATTAAAAAGTTTAAAGAATTATACAGCGGCGAAATGTTCGCGCCGGAAGGTTTTGCTGTTTTTTGCGGAAGCAATGATGAGGATATAAAACATATTTGGAGGGGCGGTAAAAAAGGACTGCGGAAATTTAATAAAGGCCGTGCCGCAAGAATAGGTTGGATAAAAGAGATAATTAATAAATCGGAAGCAAGAAAAGTGAAGAAAAATCCTTATAATGGGCATATTTATTTTGTATCCCAAAAAATATCAAAAGGCACTTATTATGTGGTTAGATGCAGATACATAAAATCAAAAAATACATTACGAGTTTATACAGCGCATTTGGTAACTCATTATCAGGCTAAAGAGTATGAAAAATGGGAGGATTTTTTTTCAAAATAAAAAGTTGTTGATTATGCCTCAACAACTTTCCAAAAAAGGCTGGTTGCAAGTATACCGTGGGTATACTCCCTATTGCTAACAAGTAAATACTTATTAGCTCAACAATGGATATTATCCACTGTAATTACATTATAGCACACTTTACATTAAATATATATGAATGTCAATATAATTTAATTGTTTAATATTAGCGAAATAAAATTTTACTTTTTATAATTATACACATATAAATGCAATATGAACGATTACACAGAAGACAATTTAGTGGAACAGCCGGCGATTAAAATTTTTCAAGATCAGCTGAGCTATTCATTTATTAACGCTTTTGGCGAAAAATTTACCGGGCAATTTGATTTAAGCGACGGAAAACAGCCGCAGCTCGGGCGGGAAACAGCAAATGAAGTCGTGCTTCTGCCGGTATTGCGCGAAGCATTAGAAAAGCTAAACACTGGCACGCCTAAAGAAGCGATTGAGCAGGCCATTGCGGAAATAACCAAGGACAGGTCAGTTATGAGTTTAGCGGCGGCCAATCAAGAAGTCCATAAACTGATTAGAAACGGAGTAAAAGCAGAAGCGCAAAATGATAAGGGAGAAAATGAAGATTATTTAATCAAAATCATTGATTTTGACAATCCGGAAAGTAATGATTTTTTTCTAACTTCGCAGTTTTGGATTGTGGGCGATATGTACAAGCGCCGGGCGGATCTGATCGGTTTTGTGAACGGACTGCCTTTGATTTTTATTGAGCTAAAAGCCGCGCATAAAAACATCCGCGATGCTTTTGATAATAATTTAAAAGATTATAAAGATACGATACCGCAGCTTTTTTGGTATAACGCTTTTGTAATTCTAAGCAACGGAGCTGATAGCAAAATAGGATCAATTACCAGCGGGTTTGAACACTTTAGCGAATGGAAAAAAATTAATTCCGAAGGCGAAAAGGGGATTGTAAGTTTAGACACAATTTTAATGGGGACCTGCGAAAAAAATAGGATTATAGATATATTTGAGAATTTTTTATTGTTTAGCAATGAAAAGGGCGGGTTGATAAAAATAATCGCTAAAAATCACCAGTTTTTAGGAGTAAACAATGCCATCGCGTCGCTTGAGCAGGTACGGGAGCGAAAAGAAGAAAGAGGCAAACTTGGCGTATTTTGGCATACGCAGGGGAGCGGCAAAAGCTATTCTATGATTTTCTTTTCGCAAAAAGTCATGCGGAAATTTGAAGGCAACTATACGTTCATAGTGGTAACCGATCGTAAAGAATTGGACGGGCAGATTTATAGGAATTTTCAAAATGCCGGAGCAGTGCTGGAGCCGGAAGATAAAGTGCATGCTGATTCAATCACGCACCTTAGGCAGCTTCTTAAAGAAGACCACCGAAATATTTTTACGCTCATCCACAAATTCCAACTGCAGGGAGAAGAGGCGGAATTTCCTCTTTTATCCGAGCGCTCGGATATTATCGTTATGACCGATGAAGCCCACCGCACGCAATATGATTTATTGGCGCTTAATATGCGCAATGCCCTGCCAAAAGCCAGCTTTATCGGCTTTACCGGCACGCCTCTGATAGAGGGCGAAGAGGAAGAAACCAAGGAAACATTCGGCGATTATGTAAGTATTTATAATTTCCGCCAGTCAGTGCTGGACAAAGCAACTGTGCCGCTTTACTACGAGAATCGGATTCCGGAATTGCAGATGGACGCGGAAAAATTTGAAAGCGGAATGAATATGCTTCTGGAAACAATCGACATCAACAAAGATGAAGAGGAAAAATTAGAAAGCGAATTTTCTCGGGAATATCATTTAATCACTCGTGAAGACCGCCTCAATACTATAGCTCAAGATGCGATGAAGCATTTTAACGAGCGCGGCGATAACGGCAAAGCGCTTTTTGTCTGCATTGACCGGCTAACAGCCATAAAAATGTATAACAAAATAAAAGCGCGACCCGGCTGTCCTGATATAGCGGTAGTTATTAGTTCCTCGCAAAATGAGGCGGACTATTTCAAAAAACACGGATTGGATATAATCCCGCATCGGATGCGTATGATTCAGGAAGATTTAGAAACAAAATTCAAGGATCCGAATGATCCTTTGCGGATTGTTATAGTTTGCAGTATGTGGCTTACCGGTTTTGATGTTGAAGCGCTGTCAACTATTTATTTGGACAAGCCAATGAAAAACCATACGCTTATGCAGGCAATCGCTCGGGCGAATCGGGTATTTCCAGGCAAGAATAATGGCTTAATAGTGGATTATATCGGCGTATTTAGAAATCTTCAAAAAGCGTTATCAGTGTACGCGATAGGGCCGGACGGTGAGAAAGACATGCCGATTGCGCCGAAAGAGGGTTTAGTCAGGGAATTAAAAGAGGCAATGAAAAAGGGTAAAGCATTTATGGAGAAATATAAAATTTCAATAGAGAAGATAATGGAAGCTGAGGAGTTGGAGAAAATTAAATTAATTGAAGAGGCGGTAGATATTATTTTGATCAGCGAGGAGATAAAAAATAAATATTTAAGCTTGAGCAATAAAATTGTTAAATTATTCGGAGCGATTTTGCCGGACAGACGCGCGAATGAATTTTTCCAAATTGTCAAAACTCATCGCGTTTTAGCCGACCGGGTGCGAGCTATTACGCAAAAGGATATTAATGTTGACGAGATAGCTGATAAGATTGAGAAAATTCTTGATGATTCTATTGAGGCCGAGGGGTATGAAATAAGAGGCGGCGGCAAGATAACGGATTTGAGCAAAATAAATTTTGAAAAATTGCGCGAACTTTTTGCCAAAGGGCAAAAACATAAAGAGGCGGAATTATTAAAGCAATCAGTTGAGCAAAAACTCAAGAAAATGATCGCTTTAAATCCGACCCGCTTGGATTTAGCAGAAAAATTAGAGAAATTAATTGAAGAATACAACACCGGCGCCAGGACGGTTGAAGAATTTTTTGAAATGCTTATGAATTTTGCCCAGGAGTTGAATGAAGAAGAAAAACGAAGCGTGCGGGAAAATCTGGACGAAGAGCATTTAGCAGTATTTGATTTGCTCTATAAAGAGAATCTTGATGAGAAAGAAAGAAAGCAGATTAAAAAAGCGGCAAAGGATGTAGTTAAGAAATTAAAGAAAGAAAACTTGCTTTGCCTTGATTGGCGCAAAAAACAACAAGCCCGCGCGCAAGTAAGAGAAGCGATTACTGATGTCCTGTATGAAGAGCTGCCGGAAAGCTATGATGCAAAATTGTTGCAGATGAAATTAGATCTAATTTTTCAGCATGTTTATGACAGTTATATTGAGGAGAAGAAGAATGTATATATTCAAATAGATAATAATTAATAATTAAATTAAAATAATGACTTCATCGAATTTTTTACAAATTATTTCTTCAATAAAAACTGATAAACATATTATTGCCGGAAGGCGGGGTTCAGAAGAAAATGTAAAAATTAAAATTATTTTACCTCTCTTGGAATATCTGGGATACAACATAACAGAGGATACTGATTTTGAATTATTGAGCGCGGATATTGTTTTGTTAGATAAAAAATCTAAATCGATATTAATTATTGAAACAAAAGCTTGGGAACAGCGCATTAAAAATCATTTAGCGCAATGTCTTGAATACACTCTAAAATTACGGACACCATTTATTCTGATTACTTCAGGGCAACAGACAGCGTTGTACTCCAGCTTAGTAAATTCTGACAGTTTAAAAGAAGTTGAACCTATTATAGAATTTAATTTTAAAGATTTATTAAATAAAGACGGAGAAAAAATATTGTTTCGATTATATAGTTTGATAAGTAAAGAGAGCATTTTAAACGGAGCTAAAGAATTAAATGAAGCTTCCATGGAATTAACTAGTGAAAAAAACTTAGATAAACAAAGAAAAGAATTCTTTAAAAAATGTTCTGAGTATAAAAAGGAAATAAAAACTATAAAAATTGATGAAGAAAAGTTTAACAAGTTATGCGATTCTTACTCACCAGAAATTAGAGATGCATTAATTTTAGCTAAAGACGAATTTTATAAAATAGCTAATGAATTTAAAAATATTAATATAAGATATAGAAGTAAAGAGATAGGTCTAGAATATTTTGATTCAAGCGGTCCTCGTAATAAAGTTTTGGGTTTAGTGGGAATTTATCCCGAGAGAGCGATGATTGCGTTTGGCATTGAGGGTTGGGAAAAATTAATAATATCAAAAGACATATTAAAAAAAATTAAATCTTTTCCCAGATCTGTCAAGAATGAAAAACAGATTATCGTTTTAGTAAAGCTATTAAAGGATGCTTTAATAAAAGTTAAAAATATTTAAATTAGTATCAATAATATTATAAAATGATAATCTCCAAATCAGACTACATAAAATATTATCAATGCCCTAAAGAGGTATGGCTCTATAAGAATCGGAAAGATTTAATTCCTGAAGATATTGGGGAGCAAGAATTAGATGAAAATTCAACTATCCGGAATTTCCGGATAGTTCAAAAAGAAGCATCAAGAGAAGTCGCGCGTGATATAAAGCACTACAACCTTGACGCGATTTTGGTAGGGAAGTGAAAAAATTCGTGAAGAAGGGTAAGAAATAATAATTTTGCAAAATTTATGCCGAAGAAAAAAATAACAAATAAACAAATCACAATTTTTGGTTTTTATTCCTCAAACAGAAAAATCCAGCTATTCGGAATCTCCTAATAACTGTTAAAGCTGAAAAGTGGCGATTGCAATCTATAAAATTGCCGTAAAAATGGCTAAAATAAAGGGTAAAATTGAAAAATAAAATCAGTGTAAAGCGGACTTGACACTGAATGCGGGCTTGGTGTAATATATAGTTAGCGCTAAAAAGGCGTTAAAAAATAAAGAAAATGATTGCAAATAAGGAAAAAATCAAGGAATTTATAAACGATCAAATTGCGCAAGCTGATTTTCGCGGGCGGGCGTATGTTTTTGACGCGCAAAACAAAAAACGGCCGAATAGAAATGTTTTTATAAAAATTCAATCGCACTTGGGTCAATTTTTAGCCGGAAATCAAGCTTATCGCTGGGTGGCGCTCACCGGTTTGCGCGGAGCTGGAAAGACAACGATTATGTATCAGCTATATCACGCCAAGAAAAATATTGACGGGTATTTTTTAATTCTTTCGGTTGATGAAATTACGCAAACTCTCGGAAGCAGTATTA
>CAYPQL010000050.1:0-7942 GCA_964412905.1 uncultured Candidatus Saccharibacteria bacterium | reverse complement strand
AGGAATATACCCATGACAATAGGTGATATTTTAGAAAGTGAAAAAATTGATAAAAGCAAAATAGAAGTATTGACGAACGAACTAACTTTTATAAAAACTGACAATGATTTAAATTCCACAAATATTTTAAAGGATATTTTAAGAGAGCTTGAAGAAAAGGTAATACCTCTCTTTGATAAAAAAACTTCCTACGATATTATTGGAAAATTTTATGAAGAATTTTTAAGATATGCCGGAATAACAAATGTAAAAAAGGGGATTGTATTAACTCCAAATCACATTACCACTTTATTTACTGAACTTATTGATATTAAAACAAATGATGTAATTTTTGATCCAGCCTGCGGAACTGGCGCATTTTTAATTGCTGGAATGAATAAACTTGTTGATGAAATTGAAAAATCAAAGTTGTCTGATAAAAAAGAAAGAATTAGAAATATTAAAACAAGACAACTTATTGGTTTTGAAAAAAGTAGCACAATGTATTCATTGGCAATTTCTAATATGCTCTTTAGAGGTGACGGAAAATCACAAATTTTTAATGAAGATTTTTTCTCGAACAAAACAGATGATGTTTTAAATAAATTAGAAAATAAACCTACAATAGGCTTTGTTAATCCTCCGTATGGAGGTAAAGATAACCAATCAAACCCTACAAAAAGAGAAATCCAATTTTTAGAAAAAATGTTGGATAATTGTAGCAGATACGGAGTTATAATTGCCCCACTTTCTACATATTTTAAAGATGATGTTGACAGAAACAGAATTCTATCAAAACATACATTGAAATATGTTATCAACATGCCTAGCGAGTTGTTTCAACCAAACGCTTCAACACATACAGCAATAGCAGTTTTTGAAACAAACAAACCTCATAACAATAATAAAGTTGTTTTTTATGACTTGAAGGATGATGGCTTTGTTTTGTCTAAGAACAAAGGGAGGACGGATGTTTTAAATAAATGGAGTAGTATTAAAAAAGATTTATTAAAAAAACTTCATTATCCAAAAGAAAATGAAGATTTCATAAGTTTGGTATATAAAGAAATAACTGGTAATGATGAATGGATTATTCAGGCTCATTCAAAAACAAATTATGATAATTTATCAGAAAAGACTTTCGAAAAAAGCATAAAAGAATATGTTATTTTTTCTACAAAATTAAAATTAGATTTGATAGATAAAGATATTGATGAAATTACACTATTAGAAATTCTAAATGAAAATAATGTTAGTGCAGCCGAAATTTTAAATAATAATGGCGATAACCATGAAGATTAATAAAAATAACTGGCAAGAATTTAATTTTGATGATATTTTTGCCATATCAAGAGGAAAAAGATTGATAAAATCAGATCAAATCGCGGGTAATACCGCCTATATTTCTTCAAGTAAAAAAAACAATGGAATCGATAATTATATACTTCCGCCAGATTATATGAAGCTCTATAAAAATGCTTTAACGCTGAATAATAGCGGAAGTGTCGGCTACTGTTTTTATCATCCCTATAATTTTGTTGCTTCAGATCACTGCACGGTAATCGAAATTAAAGATAAAAAGATAAAATTGAATAATTATATCTCATTATTTCTCAAGCCTATTATTGAATTAATGAAAAGCAAATATAATTTTGCCAGAGAAATAAATAATGAAAGATTAGAAAAAGAAAAAGTTTTACTTCCCATAGCAAATGATAAATCTCCAGACTGGGAGTTTATAGAAAATTATATAAAAGACTTATCCAAAAAAATAAAATATGATAGCGAAGTAGCCGATGGTCGTGCTATAAAAGAAAAATTTGAATTAAAAATAAAACAATGGAAGGAATTTAAAATAAATGAAGTTTTTAAAATTATTAGAGGTAAAAGGCTTGTTGAAATAGATAGAGTTAGCGGAGAAATTCCATATTACTCTGCGAGTGATTATGATAATGGACTCACGGATAAAATAGCAAACCCATTGTTTATTGAAAAAGATGCTTTAATCTGCACAATATTTGGAAGAAGTTTTTATGTTGAAGGAGAATTTACGGCAAGTGATTCTGTCAGTATTTTGAAAAATAAATATCTTAATATATATAGTGGATTATTTATTGCAACGATAATCACACAAAATAAATATAAATATAGTTATGGAAGACAAGCGTTTGAAAATAGATTTTCTAGCGATATAATTAAATTACCAATTAATAAACAAGAGGAAATAGATTTTGAATTTATGGAAAATTACATTAAGTCTTTAAATTATTCTCAAAGTTTATAATTCTTGAAATAATAATGAGTTTTTAATTTTGTGCATTTTTCTTTTAATTACTTTGTCTGAAAATATAAAACAGTATGATACTATTTAATATCATACTGTTTTATAAAAATCGTAAATATAAACTAAAGCTTAGAAATATCCGGCGCCGATTTGATTTTATTCAGCAATTCTTTTATTTTTTTCAAACTCGCCTCGTCATAAATTGAAACAGCCAGAACATTCGGGTTGATTTTTTTTAATTCCTTAACCTTTTTTTCAACTTCTTTTTCGCTTGCCGTGTCAATTTTCGTGAGAAATATATATTCTTTCTTTTTGGCGATTGCCGGTTCGTAGCTTTCAAGCTCTTTTTTTATAATTTTATAATCCCTTTTAAGATTATCCGATTCGCAGGAAATGCAATGGATCAGGATTTTAGTTCTTTTGATGTGCCGCAAAAATTTTATTCCCAAGCCTTTTCCTTTTGACGCTCCTTCAATAAGCCCGGGAATGTCGGCGAGGATCATTCCGTAATAATCTCCGAGATTCGGTTCAAGAGTCGTGAAGTGATAGGCGGCGGTTTTCGCCTTTGCTTTTGTGAGGGCGTTAAGGAGGCTTGATTTTCCGGCGCTTGGCAGGCCGATAAATCCCACATCCGCGATCATCTGCAGTTCCAAAAGAAAATCAAATTGCTGGCCTAATTGCCCCAATTCTCGCTCTCTTGGCGTGGTGTTTGTTGAAGAGCGGAAGTGCCAATTTCCCCGTCCTCTTTTTCCGCCTTTGGCGATCAAGACTTTTTGGCCGACTTTTATGATTTCTATTTTCGTGTCAGTGCTGAGATTATGAGCTACTGTTCCTACGGGAACTTTCATAACAAGATCTTCTCCCCGCGCTCCCTCCAACAATTTGCTTTTTCCATTGACTCCGTCTTGCGCCGAGAATTCTTTTCTAAATCGGAATTTATTAAGAGCCGTCAAATCGGAAACTCCCTCAAGATAAACATCTCCGCCATTCCCCCCGTCTCCGCCCGTCGGCCCTTTCTCATATTTGTTATTCTTAAAAGAAACGATGCCATCGCCGCCTTTTCCCGCCGATATTTTAATTTTAATTTCATCTACGATCATAAATTCATTTTAACATATAAACATTTTAACATTCATCCGCTGGCTCTATAGTTCCCGCCTCGGGACTGTGGAGCCTAAGTGCAGAAAAATTTATCTCCAATCTATCTCTGGCAATTCTCGCAATATCTCGTCGTTCTTCCCGCCAATTTTATTTTTTGTATTGATTTTCTTCCGCAGTTTTTGCAGTTTTCCTTTTCTTTGCCGTAGACTTTCAAAAATTTCGCAAAATTTCCTTTTTTGCCGCCGGTGTCAATATAATCGCTGAAAGTAGTTCCGCGGTGCCTAATGGCGAGCTTTAAAATACCTTTAATTGAATTATACAGCCTTTGAACCTCTTTGTCATTTAATTCATTTGTCTTCCGACCGGGATTTAATTTAGCGTCAAAGCAGATTTCGTCCGCGTAGATATTTCCAATTCCGGCGATTATTTTTTGATCTAATAATAATGATTTTAATGTTTTCTTTTTATTCTTAAATAATTTTTTCAAAACTTCCAAATTAAAATTTTTGCTAAGAGCGTCAACGCCCATTTTCTCTGTTGCCTTATTTTTTTCTTTCTCGCTTGCGATTTGCAAATATCCGAAACGGCGGAGGTCGTTGAAATATAATCCAGACTTATCTTCAAAATATAAAACAACGCGGGTGTGTTTATTATGCGCTTCTTCTCCGAAATGAAGGCGACGCGTCGACGTGTCGCCTTCATTTCGGGGCGGGATGGTTTTATTAAACTCTGAATATTCTATAAAATACTTTGCGCTTGATTCAACATAAACCAATTGCCCCGTCATCCGAAGATGAATGAGAATATAATTTTTATCATTTAACTCCAAAATCAAAAGCTTTCCTTTTCGCTTTGCGCTTATTACATAATTATTTTGAAGCGCTTTAATGAATTTGTTCGGGTTATTCCTAATTGATTTTCGCCGGACAACCTTAATGCCAATTATTTTTTTGCCAATAATTTTCTTTTCAAGATCTTTTCTGATTGTTTCAACTTCCGGCAGTTCGGGCATGTGATCATTTTAACATTTTAGCATATTAACATTCTAACATAAAATAGGATAATTTCATAAAAATGTAAAACTTTATAAACTTTATGGCTTTATAAACTTTCAATTTATGCCCTCTTGCTCTTTTCCCATATCCGTGCTATCCTTTTGGAAGGTGAATACTTAGTTAAATTTCTTTAATTATAGTATATATAGCGCATAGCTTATAGAGGATAAATTAGTTATCAAAGTTAGTTATCAAAGTAAGTCACCGAATTTTTTCAGCTCCAGCGCTACTATGCGGCTGCGGGGTTGGAAGATAAATAAAATAAATTAGAAAGAGAGGTGACTTACAATGGATTATCAGAATTCAAACGATCGCCCGCAAAGGCAGATGTTTGATGTTTCTTCAAAAGGAATCAAGTGCGAGGAATGCAAAAAACCGATCACGGAACTTCCTTTTGAACCTACAGAAAAAGAAGAAGGCGGATATGGCAGGCTTTATTGCTATGACTGCAATAAGAAAAGAATGAAAGACAGAGGACCGCGAGGAAATTTCGGCGGCGGAAGAGGTCGTTACTAATTCAAACTTAGACAGCGATACAACAAAAAAAACGGCTTTTGAAAGAGCCGTTTTTTTGTGGAAATTTTGTTTGTTATTTATTCCGTCGTCTTTCCTTCAAATTCTGCTTCGTTGGCTTCCGCTTCTTTTTTGGTTTTGCGGATGATGCCGTCTTTGTGGTGCGCGGGGGAATAAATCGTATATAGTTTTAAATCTTCTGAGCCGGATATATTAACAACATTATGCTCCGTTCCGGCAGGAACGACAATCGCTGATCCGTCGCCAACTTTATATACATTCCCGTCAATAATCACTTTCCCGCTTCCTTTCTCAAAGCGGAAGAATTGGTCATTGTCCCTATGGATTTCCATTCCGATTTCCTCATTAGGAACCAGAGACATCAGCACTAATTGGCTATGCTTTGAAGTATAAAGAACTTTGCGAAAATTCTTATTTTCCAAAGTTTCCTTCTCAATGTTCGCGTTAAATCCTTTCATATTTTTTCACCTCGCTTTCTTTTAATTTTATTTAACCTTTTTGTTTATCGTATTCTGGAATTATTATGGTATTATAAAGATGGGGTTTGGAATAAATTTCGGATTAATTTGATTTTCCGGCGGCAAATGTTTTTAAGTTCGCGGCGAAGTCTTGATATACGGCCTGATTGGCCAAAGAAGGATGGCGCCGATAAATGACACTAAAACGACAGCGATAATAAGAACAGGGAAGCCTTGAGTAGCCGCTATATAGCCGCCGGCGACGGCAAGCAGAGCGCTCGTCAAGTCGGTGAGCGTGAAATATATTCCCCATTCCGTGCCTTCTTTTTCTTTGTCAATATGGCGCGTGAATATCGCCATATAGGTCGGGAAAGTGAATGCCGTAAAGAGTCCAAGAATAAATTGAACGATGTAAAGCTGAAGAGGCGTATCAATAACAAGATACAGAAGAGGAATAAGAGCAATCAGAATCGTGAAGATAAACATAAGCCAAAAATCGTCTTTTTCGCCTCGTATTCTGTCAATAAAATGCGCGATAGGAATTTGAAGAACGCTTTTCGTGAAAAGATAAATGCCGGCCGCAAGACCCGCCACGGCCGCATCCCCGCCTTGGATAAAATCTTCAATAAAGAGCGCGAAGATGGGCCCAAGCAGCCCCGCCGCGCCCACGAGAATAGTATCCGAAATTATAAGCAGGCGAATAACCGGATTTATGTCTTTAAGGAAATAATGCTCAAGTTTTGCTGATCGTTTTTTCATATCTCTATTTAATTTTTTTACAGATTCATTATTATCATCTTATCATATTTTTGGACATAAAAAAAGCCCCTTGCGGTTAGAGGGTTTAGAATTCAACCGTTATATATCATCCGGAGATGTTTTTATCTTTTGGAAAAAGTTATGTTCATTAACATTTATTTCTGCGCTTTAGTGATAACAAACTTAATAAAATTTATTGTCTCATTTTTGCGGTTCATTTCTTTTCCATACCCCCACGCATTTGCCGTATCTATAAGTTTTTTCCATTCGCCAAATTCACTTTTAATCCAAGAGGCAGATTTTTGTTTAGAGGCAAGTTTGCCGGTCAAAAGTGTATATAAAATACGGCATAAATTCAAGACAACATATGATTGCTGATGGCTATCCACTAAATAAGCCGTGTCTGATATTTTCGGCTCCCATTCCCTGTATAGATCTTTTATGCAAGCTTCTTTTACGTCGGAAATCTTTATCGGTTCAACCAAAGTTTTAAAATCCGGACCAATCAAAGCGATACCATTTTTATAGAGAAAATATTGATTGATGATCCACTCATTCCCATAAGGCGCTTTGGAATAAAATATGCCTCCGCCGATATACGGTCTTGGAGTTTTCGGCGGAAGAATGTTCTGCAGCATATCAAGGGGAATGTAGGAACACTCTATTTTCTTTGACCATTTTTTGTATTTTTGTTCCGCGTCTGAATGCAATTTTTTTACCAGCTTAATTTTTTCCAGCGATGCGGGTTTTTTCAAGACGACCGCGAGATCTATGTCGCTGCGCTTTTCATTGAAATCGCCATATGACAATGAGCCTGTGAGATACATTCCCGCTAGATTGTCGCCAAAAATATTCTGAGCACCTCCCGCTAAAAAATACAGCACATCATTAATGTCCTGATACGGCGTAGCTTTTTTATGTGTTTGAGGTTTTGCATTTTGTTTTGCTTGTTGAAAAATATAGGAATTGACTGTAAATTAGTTTTTACAAAAAACAGTAGATTAAAAAGGATGAAATTTATAGCGTAGAGAAAATAGTTTTAAAAATTAATTTCTAAAATCTGACAATTATCTATTTTAGCATCCCACATTTCTTGGTCGGATAAATTATTGAAATAGCCGTTTATTATTTGTAAAATTTCACTGTGCGTGACGACAAGAACATTGGCAAGATTATAACTTTTTAATTCTTCCAAAAAAGAAAAAACTCTTTTCTTTTCTTCTTGAAACGATTCCCCGTTATTGAATTTTAAATTAAAAATATCCGGTTTTAACGTTTCAAAAAAATCAGATGCAGGCTTGTTGTCAAAACCTGTTTTTCTATCATTGATTCTTGGCTCCACTATAAATCTAACCTGTTGATTTTTTGTAATTATTGCAGCCGTTTCTTTTGTTCTCGGCAATTCAGATATGATAACCGCGTCTAATTTAATGCCTTTAATTTTTTTACCTACAATTTCAGCCTGTTGCTTGCCCAATTCAGTAAGATGCGCGTCTTTAGTCGGATCATCATTGCATAAATCCAAAACATTATAATTTGTCTGGCCGTGACGCATAAAATATACTTTCATAATATCTAATTTAATTTGGTGTTCGCTAAAAATATTTCATCAATTACTTTAAAATAACCGTCAAATTTTCCACCGAGTATTTCTTGAAAAATATAGATTCTGTCAAAAGGAATTTTTTTACTTAGGATTTCTTTGCCATAGTTATCGTTAAGGTAATTAATAAGTTTTTTTAAAGCTGCATCCGACCCGTCCAGTTTTGACG
>CAYPQL010000049.1:0-8006 GCA_964412905.1 uncultured Candidatus Saccharibacteria bacterium | reverse complement strand
AAGAAAGAAAAATCAAGGGCAAAAAGATAAAAATAATTCCGGCGTGGAAATGGCTGCTGAAACTGCCTTAAAAGTGTTCGAAAATGTTTTAAAATGATAAAATATATTTGAATCTAAGTTTTAAAATAAACTTTTAAATCAAAAACACTATGCCAAAACAAAAATCATTCCAATGTTTTAATCTCATCAAAAAATCTATGCCCCAACCCCAAAACATTTTTAAACTATTCCTCCTCGCGGTTTTCTGCCTCGCGCTTTTCGGCGGGGCGGGGGAGGCGGCGGCGGCGGTAACAATTATCAATCCCGATAAAACTCTCAGCATCAACGGGAAGAAGACATTTCCTCAAATTTTTTATTCTATATGTGATGGAACTCATATATCCGGAGCTCAGTGCGTGACTAGCCTTCAGCGAATGAGTATATTTGATGCGGATATGGTTGGGTATGCAAAAATTACCAATCCAGAGCACGAACAAGTAGGAATGGGATATTTAAACATGGTAAGCAGTGGTACAGGAAATAAAGACAAGCCTAATTTTTTTGGATATATGCAAGTTGACGAGCCAATAGCTACAAATAAGGATATTTTAGCGCTCGAACAGGCTTACGGTGACATAAAAACAGACGATCCAAATCATGTAGTTATTGCCGTTGATTGGACACGATTAAATGAATTGAGAAATATGGCAGATATTATAGCGGATGATGGATATACATATATAGACAAACAATGGCTATATGATATAGGCTATACCCGACAAACTGCGCTATATTTCAAAGAATCTCTTGTTTATAATCCTGGTAATCCTGGCTCTGCTCTTAATGGTGTAAATGATTTCGATGGAATCAGCAAGCCGGTATATGCGGTAATTCAAGCGCTTAGTGCAGACGACAATGCAAATGTGCAACCAGTGACTAAATCAGAACTTAGAGGGCTTATATTTCTTGCTATTACCATGAATATGAAAGGATTATTTTATTATACTTATAATGAGCAAACAGATGACTTGTCGGTGCATTATGGCTTAGTTCGTGATCAAACCCTGGTTCAGCAGTATATAGATCAAGCAGCTGAAATAAAATCACTTAATGACATCCTTGTGCTTCCGACCAAAGATTACCGATGGCAGCACAGACAGGGAACACAGGTAAGTTTCAGCAAGGCATTAACCGCCAGTGGAAGTATTTACATAGATGGATATACGAATTTTAATTATATGCTCAAGCAAGACGGCTCTGTTTATTATCTGATCGTCCTAAATAAAGATACTCGTTCAATCTCTGATGTAGTAATAACAGTTAGCGGTTTAAATGGTCCGATGACTGCCAAAAAGATCATTGGAAGTTCAACCACGGCAAATCAGGATGCCCCAGTCAATAACGGCGTATTTACCGATTCCTTTGACGGCCTCGCCGTCCATGTTTACCAAATCTATTCTGGCGTCAACCCTCCTCCTTTTCCCGTACCTGTCCCTCCCACGCCTCCCACTCCCGACACCCAAGACCCCACTGTCACTATCGATTGTCCCAATGGCACCAATCTCACCTATGATTCTCCTTTAACCACTATTTCCGGCACCGCCACCGATAATGTCGGCGTCAAAGAAGTTTGGGTTAAAGTCGGAACCGGAGGAACTCCACAGCCGGCTGTTCTTGCTTCTCCCAACGCCGCTTCCACCGGCTGGAGCATCTCCGGCAACCCTAATTATCTTACCGGAGTCGGTCTCGGCGCCAACACCATCTACGTCAAATCCGTTGACACTTCAGGCAACGATAGCATTCCCGCCGGCAGTGTAGAAAGTCCTGTATTGATTAATGTGACCATCAGCGCGGGAGCAACTCCGCCTCCTGCCGTTGTTTGCACCAAAACCGTAGGTCTGGGAGAAGCTTTCACCACCATTCAAGCGGCGGCGGATGTAGCGCAGGCCGGTGATGTGGTTTGCGTCAAGGCGGGGACATACAACAAGCAAGTGATTCCGCAGAACTCCGGTAATGCGGGAAACTGGATTACATTCGCGGCTGATCCGAATGCGGCGCGCGACAGCGTAATTATTGACGGCACCGGTATATCTTTGGGTATTAACGAAGGTCTTGTTATGATTAATAATAAAAGTTATATAAAATTCACAGGGTTTAAAGTGCAATACAGCAGTGGCGCAGGTATTGCGGTGGGAGATCAATCGGCCGTACGGTGGAGTAATATTACTATTGAAAACAATCATACATATAGCACGGCAGGTGGTGGAATAATTGCATATGGTCCCGGCGGTGATTTTATTATGAACAAAAACGAAGTAGAGAAGGCTTCATACTCGCCGAACACACGGTGGCCATCGGAACAGGTCAGTTTACAGGGAAATATAAACGGATTTATTTTCAGCAATAATGAAGTGCATCATAATGGACAAAATTATACAGATAACTGGCGAGGAGGCGAAGGTCCGACTTTCAAAGAAGGCGTGAGCAACGGAAAAGTTTTTGGCAATCATATTCATCACATGAAGAGAACCGCTGATGACGCCAATGGGAATCCTACCGGCCAAACCACCGGTATATATATAGACGGTTTTGCAATGGGCGTGACAAATATTGATGTTTATAACAATCGCGTGCATGATATTACGGGGTTTGGCATTAGTGTAAATTCCGAACTGAGTGGAACTAACGAAAGCACGACAGTTCGAAACAATCTGGTGTATAACAATAGCCGATGGGGTATTTTTATTGGGCATGGTGGAGAAGAAGTATCGACAGCATTTATTAAAAACACTAAAATCATCAATAATACTATCTATAATAATGGCGAACGAGGCATTTGTGTGACCAGGGATGAAACTTTAGCTATAGGTGTAATTATTCGAAACAACATATCCGTCAATAACGGTCAATCACAGTTTGATATCCGCAACGCCGATGCTATTATTGAATATAATTTAGCTTTTGGCCCAGTAGGATGCGAAGGTGCTAATTGTATTACCGCCGATCCACAGTTTGTCAATCCCGCCGCTTTTGACTTCCGCCTTCAGTCCACTTCTCCCGCCATAGACGCCGGCATTTCCACTAATGCTCCGCTTTTTGATTTCGCCGGCAACAAGCGTCCTGTTCCCATTGGCGGAGCTTTTGACATCGGCGCTTATGAATACTGCGTTGGCGCCGAATGCGTTCTTGATCCCAATGCCGGCTCTTCCGGCAATCCTCCCCCCACCTGCACCGCTCCCGCCACCACTCCTCCCACAACCACCCCTCCTCCGCCGCCTGTGGTTTGCGGGGATAGCATAGATGGGCTTTGTCCGGACGGATGCACATATCTTGAAGACATAGACTGTCCTTCGCCTCCTCCTCCGCCGGACACAACTCCTCCGACTATTCCCAAGAAGCTAACCGCCACAGGCTCAATCACGGTCCCCGCGATTGACCTGATGTGGCGCGCTTCTCTGGACGACAGGGGAGTCGCGGGATATAATATTTATAAAGATGGAAAAAAAATCGCAACCGCAAACCGTCTTTCTTACACTGACACCGATGTGGTTTTTGGCGAAACGCACATTTATGCTGTCACCGCTTTTGACGAAGCGCCAAATGAATCGGAAAAATCCGATCCCGCCACCGCCATGAGCGCTCCCCTCAACGCCGAATTTATGAAATCCGTTTCAGCCTCGGACTTCCCGCAGATCATCGGAAACTTTTTGAAATGGATATTGACAGTGGCAGGCTCTTTGGCTATGCTCATAATAATCATAGGCGGAGTGATGTATATATCCTCAAGCGGAGACGAACAAAGAGTAATTCTATCTAAAAAAATAGTCCTCGGCGCCATTGGCGGGCTCATCCTGATCTTGACAGCGTATTCAATCGTAACATTGCTGGGGAGGATTGTTTGATGGTAATTTGTAAATAGTAATTGGTAATTTGGGATTTGTAATTGATCTAAACAATTTAATAATTTAATAACGATAAACTATGTTTAACATTTTGATTCAATCAGCAAAGGCCGCTGAAACTTTAGAAATAAACGGACTGGTTTTGAATATCAGCTGGTGGCCGTTTCTTTTTGCTTTGATAAAATATTTGTTGATTTTTATGACGATATTGTTTCTTGTCGCGATAATTTTAATTGTTATAAGAATACAAGGAAGCTTCAAAATCAGAATAAGAGAAGCGGTGGAAGAAGCGATGGAAGCGGGAAGATTGCCGAAAACCAAGTTTCAAAGAGAGTGGGAAATGATTATATCCAAATTGGAATCCGCCTCCCCCGAGGATTATAAAAAGGCGGTCGTTCTTGCCGAAGAATTGTTCAACAGGGTTTTAAAAGCGGCTAATTTTTCGGGAAGCAATATGCGGGAAAGGCTGAAAAAAATACCGGACAGCCAGCTGGAATATAAAGAAGACATTGTTTGGTCTCACGAGTTAAAACAAAAAATTCTGGCGGATGAAAATTTTCAAGTTGATCGCGAAGAAGCGGAAAGAGCTGTTTATATTTTTCAAAGAGCGCTGAAAGAAATGAGCGTGATATAAATCCTATTGACATAAATTCCATTTGCTGTTGTTGTTTATTTTCAAATGTGGTATAATAATAAAAATAATTACATCGCTGAACTGTTATACGATAATTATAAATAATTTAACAAATTTAGCAATTCAACAATTTAACAATATAATTTTATGTCTTCAATAAATTTATTGCCAAACGGCTCAGCCGTTCAAAAAAAGGAAATCAGGAAAGGATCAAAAAGCGCTTCTTTTGTTTCTTTTTTCTTGATCATTCTCTCAATTGCTTCTTTGGCGTTTTTGTATTTTGACAATCAGAATAAAGCGGAGGAAGCGGCTTCGCTGGAGTCCCAATCTTCCGCAATAGATATTGAGATCGGCAAAGAAATGGCAAAAAATAGATTATTGTCAGCCGACAACAGGGAAGATGAAATCGCCTTTCTTTTATCAAGGCATCCTTATTTCACCAAAGCCGTATATTTTATCCAAGACAATTTAATGGACGAAGCTTATGTTGATAATTTGAAAATAGCTCTTGGCAAAGAAGAGTCTGTCAATATTGAAATCAGCGGCGTTGCCAGAAATTATTCCAATATGGCCACTCAATTGTATGTTTTTAAAAATTTGCCGGCCGCGAGCGGTTTTACTTTGAAAAATATCTCAGAAAATGATTTGGGCAATATTGATTTTAGCGGAGATTTGAATCTTGATATAAAAACCGTTTTATATGACAGTGGCAGCGGCGATGCCGCCGATAAAATTTCAGAAAATTAAATTTTAATTTATTTTAACCCAACCTCGCCGATGTTTAATGTAAAATCTGACACATACGAAAAGTTAAGCGGAAAAACTTCTATTGGAACGGAATTGCTTTTGGCGGCGCTCGTTTTTTCATTGGTTATAATCTATATTCTTGTCGCGCCGCAATACAAGCAAGCAAAAATAGTCAAAGAGCAAATCAGATTGAATCAAGCAAATATTGAGTTGAAAAAAAGCGCGCTGGAGAAAATAAAAAATCACAACGAAGCAAGCAAGGAACCGGAAGAAAAAGATCTTGAAAAATTCAAGAATTTGCTTCAGGAAAAAAACAATTTTGAAAGCTATCTGGCAAGCATCAATAAAATCGCGAATACAAGCGAAAGCAGAGTAAGCTTGGGCGATTTTTCCATAAGCGAATCAAAGCCCGCGGATTTTTCCGAAGGAAATATCAGCGGCTTGCAAACAGTTGAAATCAGTTTTACCGCCAAAGGAGATTTTGAGAATTTTATGTCATTTTTAAATTCTCTTGAAAAAACCGTCCCTCTCATAAATTTGAATAGTTTGGATCTTCGCAATATAACCGAGAAAGACGATGAAGTCAAAAATGAAGTTGAAACTGAAACCGAAGTTAAGCCTGAAGAAGTTGAAACAAATATTCTTATAGAATCTAATATTAAAATGGCGTTCTATTATATAGATGAAGAATTACAAACAGGGCAGACTGAAGTAAAATAGAAATTAGAAACTGGAAACTGGAAATTAGAAATATATAACAATTATAAAAATGGAACTAAAATTAAACGGAAAAAGTTTAAAAAATATCAGACCCGGGGAAAACGCGCTGTCGCTGTTCACTTTGTTCGTGTTTTTGACCGCGTCTTGGCTTATATTAAGCAAAGTGGAAGCGCCTAGCGAAGAAATTCCAAATTACGACGAACTCTCAAAAAATTCTTACGAAAACATTGAAAGTCTTATAAAAAATAATAAACCGAGGGAAATGATGGAAACGGAACAGTTCAGGGATTTGATATATGAAGACAATTTGATAAAAGAATATAAAAAAGAAAAAGAAGGGAATTTGTTTGAGAAGAAGTTTTAGCAAATTATATAAGAATGTTTTTTTAACTATTTTTTATACTAATTAATTAAAATCAATAAGCATGATCAAATTAAACTCTAAAAAAATTCTGGCTTTTTCTCTTGTGGTTATGATTTTGTTTTTGGCGGTCGCTTTGATTTCAAGCCTGTCTTTGATTAATAAATTGAAAGACGGAGACAGTGGAGATAATTGCAAGATTCCGCCTCTTGAAAATAAAATAGATTTTGAAGGAGCTATGAAGCCCGGCGCCATTGGAGAAATTGAAAGCGATAGCGGAGCAGACGATCCGGCTGAAAATAAAAACGAACCGTTGCCGTCCGTGATTTCCAGCGCGTTCGGAGTTATTACGGATGTTAAGAATGACAGGGTGATTGTCCTCGGAGACGGATATAATTTCAGCGACAAAGAGCCGAGAGAGCTGAATGTCCTTTTTTCCGACGACACGATTGTTTTTATGTCCGGAGATCAGAAAATTAAATATCAAGGAGCGGGCGGCCTTCAAAATTTGAAAGCGGGGGACAGAATTTTGATTGAAGCCGCGGAAAACATTCGCGGCAAAACTGAGTTCGTGGCGGGTATAATAAATGTTCTACAACAGTAAATTACTAGCAAGTTTTTTTGAGTTTTTTGCAAAGAAAAAATTATTTAAATTTTAATAAAATTAACAAATTAAGAAAAATATTATGAGTAAAAATTTTAGGTTATCGGGAAGCGTTAAAAAAATCTCTTTTTTATTAACTGTTTTGATCGTTTCTCTCGCTTTGGGAAATTTTGTTTTCGCGGTCTGGAACGAACCAACCAACACTCCTCCCGCCGGCAATGTTGCGGCGCCGATCAATGTTTCTCCCGCTCCCCAAGTTAAAACGGGAAATCTGTCCGTTACCGCGCTTTATGATACTGATGACAGTAATTATTACATCAATCCCGGCGCTACCGGGGCAAATTATTCTGCTATTTTTAGAAATAATGTCGGGATCGGGACGACGAATCCAGTTGGAAAATTGCATGTGGCAAGCTCTATTATCGCCAACAAGCATTATCCGGAAAATGTTGATTACCTTATTGTGCTTGAAGGAACCAACAGCGCTTTGCAAATTTTTGGAGAAGATGCCACGGGAGTTATGAGCCATGTTATTCTTTCCGCAGCGCCCTCGGCTGGGGGGAATAATAAACATTGGATTATGAGCCACATAGGGCCAACGGGGAATAATCGTTTTTCAATAGCTTTTCAGACAAGCATGGCCTCGGGATCATGGACGCCGCCAAATAGTTTTAATCCAAACGACGAAAAATTGGTTATAACAACCGCTGGCAATGTTGGGATTGGGACAGTAGCGCCGCAAGGAGCGCTGGATGTAGTTTCTACCACAGGAGCGCTGATTGTTCCGAGAATGACTTCCAAACAAAGAGATGCTTTAATTCCGGTAGTAAACGGCATGATTATTTACAATACTTCCACCAATCAGTTTAATTTCAGAGAAAATGGAGCTTGGGCGCTAAAATAAAATTTACCGCGAGCTTGCTTGCCTAAATTTTTAAATAATCAATAAATCATAAATTATGTTTTTACGGCATAAAATTTCTTATTTAACAATAGGCGCGATTGCCATGGTTTTTTCGGCGGGAATTTTATTTTTTGATTATGAAAAAACAAATTTAA
>CAYPQL010000048.1:316-8753 GCA_964412905.1 uncultured Candidatus Saccharibacteria bacterium | reverse complement strand
AAAATACTTTTGCAAATAGATTTAGACAGATATATCACTGAACGAGAAATTTTTGAAGCAAAAAATCTGGCGCGAGTGGTGGCTTATATTGACACAAAAGCCAAAGAGCAAGAGCTTGCGCTTGATGTAATTTTGTTGCTTCACAAAATGCTTATCGCAAATATTCGAGATGATATCGCGGGAAGATTTCGGCGCGAAGGCGAATGGGTCAGGGTCGGCAGCCATATAGCGCCAGATTCAAAAGAGATTATTAAAAGACTGGAAAAAATGTTGGCGGACTATAATGCATTTAGCCGCGAAAATATTATAAAACGGCTTGCGAAACTGCATCTTGTTTTTGAATATACTCATCCATTTATTGATGGCAACGGACGCATTGGAAGAGTAATAAATAATTATTTGCTGATACGGGAAGGGTTTGCGCCAATAAATATAAAATTTATTGATAGGGAAAAATACTATGAAGCGTTTAAAGAGTTTAAGGGAAAAGGCGCCACAAAAATTATGGAAGAAATAGTCGGCAAAGCGCTTACTAATAGCTATCACAAAAGACTGGCATATTTGGAAGGCAAGAAAATTATCACTCTGGCGGAATACGGAAAAATCAACAAAATTTCCCATTCTAATTTAATCAATAAAGCGAATCGGCAGACGATAGAAGCTTTTTTGGAAAAGGAAATTTGGAAGATTGGGGAGAGGTTTGAATAAATAAATTTTTGCGAGAAATAGACAAAGACATCGCTATAAGCAATTTTATTATATTTCCCGACTGAATCTTATCGCCATAGCATAAATTTTCAGTTGGCGATAAAAAAATATTTAGAAAAAAAGCGCTTTTTAGAAGAAGCGTTTTTTCGCGCGTATTTTTCCTTGACACAAATTCAAACTTCTGTTAATCTGAAATTATAAAACATAATTAAAACAGAGTAAGAGCTACACAAACTTCTGCTTTTGTGTTATTTTTAACTGTATTATATCCATGTCATTGAATATATTTTGATGAATGATTATAATAAGCATAACTAATATAATTTAAATCAATGCCAACCATACAACAATTGATCAGAAAATCCAGGACAAAAACCGTTCAGAAATCAAAAACCCCGGCTCTTTCCCGCAATTTTAATTATCTGGAAAACACGCCGTCTGTCGCAAAAAGAGGAAATCCTTTCAAACGCGGAGTCTGTGTTAAAGTCGGAACGGTGACTCCGAGAAAACCGAACTCAGCCCTTCGTAAAATCGCCAGAGTGAGATTGACGAACGGTTCCGAGGTCACGGCGTATATTCCCGGCGTCGGACATACTTTGCAGGAGCACTCGGTCGTTATGATCAGAGGCGGAAGAGTGAAAGATCTTCCCGGCGTCAGATATCACATTGTCCGCGGAGTTCTGGACACTGGCGGAGTTGAAGGAAGAAAGCAAGAAAGAAGCAAATACGGAACAAAGAAGCCTAAATAGAATTTGGAATAACGAATCATGAATTTTGAATTAATAAATACTAAAATCGATTAATAATTTTTATAAAAACTATGGGACGAAGAAAAAAGAGAATTGACAGGGGCATAAAGCCGGATTATAAATATAACAACGCGCTGGTTGCCAGATTTATAAACTATATAATGAAAAACGGCAAAAGAACGGTTGCCGCCAAAGTTGTTTATAAATCTCTTGACATTATCAAAGAGAAAACCAAAAAAGATTCCATTGAAGCTTTTGAAGAAGCTTTTAACAAAGTCGCTCCGATCTTGGAAGTTAAGTCAAAAAGAATCGGAGGCGCGACATATCAAGTCCCGATGGAAGTTCGCGGGGACAGAAGAATGCAGCTCGCGTTCAGATGGCTGATTGACGCCGCCAAGAAAAGGAAAGGCAAGCCGATGTCGGAAAAACTCGCGGATGAAATTATGGACATAATGAACGGAACCGGAAACGCGATGAAGAAAAGGGAAGATGTCCAGAAAATGGCCGAAGCGAACAAGGCCTTCGCGCATTTCTCAAGATAGTCCAAAGAGCGAAACTTGAATTTGAAGTATAAAAAATAGTATGGTAATATGGTATTACCATACTATTTTTATTTTTCAAATAACGCGCAAAACGGGCGAATTCTAAAACAATCAATATGGACAAGAAATACAAGATCGGACTTACAATCGGGAAATTCGCGCCGCTGCATAAGGGGCATCAATTTCTGATTGAAACCGCTTTGAGCCGGGTTGATAAATTAGTCGTTATGATTTATGACTGCCCTGAAATTACAAGCATTCCGCTTGCGGTCCGCGCGGGATGGATAAAAAAATTATATCCCGAAGTTATAATTATTAAAGCGTCCGACAGTCCGAAGAAAATAGGAAAAGATAAAGAAGCGATCAAAGCGCAGACGGATTATATTCTTCAAAAGGTTTCCGGTTATAAAATAACCCACTTTTTTTCAAGCGAGTGGTATGGAGAATATGTGAGCAAAGCTTTGGGCGCTGAAAATATCATAGTTGACGCGGACAGAAAAAAATTTCCAATTTCCGGATCGCTGTCAAGATCTGACATAGAAAAATATAAAGATATGATTGATCGGGATGTTTATAAAGATTTGATTTTGTATAAATAATATAATAATTCATTTCAGCCGTATATGAAAAAAGAAAATGAAGAAAACGAGGAAAAATTTAAAATTGCCTACGCGATAAGCTTGATAACTCAAATTGGCGTCACGGTTTCAGTTATAACCGTTTTATTTATCGGCCTTGGATATTGGGCGGACGGATATTTCGGAACCCTGCCCGTTTTTGTAATCATCGGCGCGATTTTCTCTTTCGTCCTCTCTATGTTCTCCGTCTATCGCTTGGTTTTGCCTGTAATGGATAAAGCGGGAAAAGAGGGCGAGAAAAAAGATTAAGGATTGAGAAGGCGGCTTTTTGCCGGGAATAAAAATAGACTATTGACTTTTTTGAATTTTCATTGTAGAATCCCCAAGCTGGATAAAAATTATCCGGCTGCCGAAAACAAAGGCATATAAAAATAAAGGAGAGGATTAAAATTAGAGAAACAATTATTGTAACTTGCGGAGACGGCGCGGAAGGGGCGGCTAAATATTTAAAAGAAAAATTTGGTTTTTCTGCTAAATTTATTCTTACCACAGCAGGAGCGTCAAAAACTTTTACATCCATAGGGTGTGCGGACGATGAAGCCCAATTTTATATATCAAAGAAAAAATCTGCAATGTATGATCTTGGCATATACATAGGCGATGCTTATGAAGTTTTGATTATTCTGATAGATCATAACCGGTGCGCCGCATGGAATAAGTTTTTGAACGAAAAGCTGGAAAAAAGGGCTCATATAAGAAGCCTGCAATCCGCAGAAAAAATTATAAGATCGGAATTAAAAAAGAAAAAAATAAACCTGTCTATAAAGATAATGTTATTCTACGCGGAGAGAGAAGAGAAAGGTAGGATAATAAATATCGAAGAGATCAGACTTTATTAAATTTTTCTCAACAACAGGACCCAATCCTGTTATTTTTTTATTCAAAGCTTTTGATTTTTATAATCCAAAATGGTATGATTATGTTTAGAGGAAAGTTTTGAATTGCGAAATAACTATTGTCATGCTGAATTTAGTTTAGTATCTTTTATCTGCTACATCTATACTTGTGAAATAAATAATAATAAAGCCTATCATAAAATAGATCCTGAAACAAGTTCAGGATGACAGGTTTCAACATTCCAACCAAAATGAATTTCAAACTCAAATCAAAATTCAAGCCGGCGGGGGATCAGCCGGGGGCGATAAATAAATTATATGAAGGCCTGAAGAAAGGAAATAAATACCAGACGCTTTTGGGCGTGACGGGAAGCGGGAAGACTTTTACGATGGCGAATGTAATTGAGAAAATCCAAAAGCCGACTTTGGTAATCGCGCATAATAAAACTTTGGCGGCGCAGCTTGTGAGCGAGTTTCGGGATTTTTTTCCGGAAAGCGCGGTGGAATATTTTGTTTCTTATTATGACTATTATCAGCCGGAAGCGTATATGCCGACGACGGATACATATATTGAAAAAGAAGCGCAAATAAATAAAGAGATTGAAAAGCTGCGGCACAAAGCGACCGCGGAACTTTTGAGCCGCAGAGATGTGATCGTGGTGGCGTCGGTGTCGTGCATCTACGGACTGGGTTCGCCCGAGGCGTATAGAAATGAAGTTATGTTTTTGAATGCCGGCGGTTTTTTTGATCGGGAAAAAATAATCCGGCAGCTCGTCAAAATGCATTATGTCCGAAGCGAAGTTTTATCTTCCGGGAAATTCAGGGTGCGAGGCGAAGTGATTGAGATTATGCCCCCCGGCAAAGAAGCCATTTACAGAATTGAAATGGAAGCGGGATTGCTCCAAAAAATCGTTGAGTTTGAAGGGCTTACGAGAAAGAAAGTCAAAGAGCATAAAGATATAATGTTTTTTCCCGCCAAGCATTTTATGGTTGAAGACGGATTGCTGGAAAACGCCTTATTTCAAATAGAAGCCGAATTAAAAGAAAGATTAAGCGAGCTTAAAAAAGAAAATAAATTATTGGAATTTGAAAGGCTTAATCGCCGGACGAAATATGATTTGGAAATGATCAGGAATATCGGATATTGCAGCGGGATTGAAAATTATTCCAGATATTTAACCGGACGAAAAAAAGGGGACGCGCCGCATACTTTGCTTGATTATTTTCCCAAGGACTATCTGACGATTATTGACGAGTCGCATGTCACGGTTCCGCAAATTCGCGCGATGTATCTCGGCGATCGGGCGCGGAAAAAAACTTTGATTGAGCACGGTTTCAGATTGCCGTCGGCGCTTGACAATCGGCCGCTCAAGTTTGACGAGTTTTCTGAAAAAGTTAATCAGATTATTTTTACTTCCGCGACGCCGTCTTTGTACGAGAAAGAAAAATCGGCTCAAATCGCGGAGCAAATTATCCGCCCGACAGGTCTTGTTGATCCCGAGCTTGAAGTCCGTCCGATTGAAAATCAAGTTGACGATCTGGCGAAGGAAATAAAAATCAGAGCTGAAAAAAATGAAAGAATATTAGTGACAACTTTAACCAAAAAAATGGCGGAGGATCTTGACGATTATCTCGGGGAAACGGGAATCAAATCAAGATATTTGCACAGCGAAGTTGACACGCTGGATAGAATCAGGATTTTGCAAGACTTGCGAAAAGGAAAATTCGATTGTCTCGTAGGAGTGAATCTGCTCCGCGAGGGGCTGGACTTGCCGGAAGTTACTCTGATCGGAATTCTTGACGCGGACAAAGAAGGATTTTTGCGGAGCGAGACTTCTTTAATCCAAACGATCGGCAGGGCGGCGAGAAATGTTTTCGGGAAAGTGATTATGTATGCGGACAACATAACCGGCTCAATGAAAAGGGCGATTGACGAAACGGAGAGAAGGCGAAAATTGCAAATCGCCCATAACAAAAAACATCATATCACTCCGGCGACCATAAAGAAAAAAATAAGCAGTATAATAGATCGTGAAACCGAGCCGAAAGCGGCGGAAGAATATCTGAAAATGGAAAGCTTTGAAGATATTCCGGAAGTGATCAAAATAAAAGAAAAGGAAATGAAAGAATTTTCAAGCAAATTAAAATTTGAAGAAGCGGCGATGATTAGGGATGAGATAAAGGAATTAAAGAAATTAGTTAGGAAATAAATTGTTAAATTGTTTAAAATACGCGTTTCCTAAAACCGAGTTTTAGGAAATTCGTTGCGCATAATAATTATGGCATATGCATATTGTTTTTTTGCGCGACAAGTGCTAAAATAACTTATAGCTTAATTGTTTTAAATAAAATATATTTTTATATGGCAAAAGATTATTATAATATTCTGGGAGTTTCCAAGGGCGCGAATGATGATGAAATTAAAAAAGCGTTCAGAAAGCTGGCGCATAAATATCATCCCGACAAATCCGGCGGAGACGAGGCAAAATTCAAGGAAATAAATGAAGCTTATCAAGTTCTCTCGGACAAGCAAAAACGGGCGCAATATGATCAATTCGGAAGCGCGTTTGATCAAGCCGGAGCGGGAGCGGGAGGACAAGGATTTGGAGGATTTGATTTCTCCGGTTTTTCAGCCGGACAGAACGGATTTAATTTTGAATTCGGAGAAGACGGCGGCGGATTCGGTGATATCTTCGGTGATTTATTCGGCGGCAGAGGTCAAAGGGGCAGGCGGCAAGAAAGAGGAGACGATGTTTCCGTGGATGTTGAAATCGCGCTTGAAGAAGCCGCGGCTGATACGGAAAAAGACATTAATATATATTTATCGTCCGTTTGCTCAAAGTGCGGCGGATCCGGAGCGGAAACGGGAAGCGGCATAAAATCCTGTAAAACTTGCGGCGGAACGGGGCAGGTTAAAAGAGAAAGGAGAACGATTCTGGGGACATTCGCTCAAGTTGAAATATGCCAGGACTGTCTGGGGCAGGGAGAAAAGCCGGAAAAAAATTGCGGCAGGTGCGGAGGAGACGGGAAAACAAAGGAAAGCAAAAAGATAAAAATAAAAATTCCGGCGGGCATCGCGGATGGCCAGACGATTCGCTTGTCCGGTCAGGGCGAAGCCGGTTTCAGGCCGAAAAGCGGAGGATCCGTTTCCGGAGATTTATATATAACAATCCATATTAAGGCCCATCCTTTTTTCAAAAGAGACGGAGATGATATTATTTATAACATGGAAACAAATTTTTCCCAGGCGGTTCTCGGCGATAAAATCAAAATTCCGACTTTGAACGGCGAAGTGTCCTTGAAAATTCCCGCGGGAATCCAGTCTGGGAAAATCATAAGGCTGAAAGAAAAAGGGCTTCCTCATCTTCAAAGGCATGGCAGGGGAGATATGCTGGTCGCCGTCAAAATAAAAACCCCGGAAAGAATATCAAAAAAGCAAAAACAGCTTTTGGAAGAATTAAAAAGAGAGGGTTTGTAAAAAATAAACACGAATACAACTGATATTTCCACTAATACAACGAAGCATTGAAGCCTAATTTATAAATAAAAAAATATGGAAAATGAAAATGAATCAACAAATAAATCCGCGGATGATGCCGGCGTTCAGATTGAAGACGCCAATAAGCCGGCGGAAAATATAAAGGAAAAATATTTGTTTATGAAAAATAAAAAAAGGAATTCCAAAACTCCGATTATTTTGGGCGCCGTTCTTTTTTTCGCGATTGCCGCGGCGGGCGCTTATTTTTTATATGAAAATTATCTGCCTGGTTCACCCGAAAAATCTCCGCAAGAAATCATAAAATCGTCTATGGAAACGATGAGCAATTTGAAAACTTATCAGGTTGACGGCAAGATAAATCTTAACGGCTCCGCGGCGGACAGCGAATCAAAAAATCAAAGCGCTAAAATAAATATTAGTCTAAACGGAAAAAATGATGCCGCTAATCCGGACAATATCAAGGCTTCTTATAATATGAAAGTCAGAGCGAATTTGGAAAATGAATATGGAAACGAAGAATATTCTGCTGATTTTGAAGAAATTATTTTTGGAGAAGAAAGCGCTTATTTCAGGATAAATGATTATAATTTGGGAATGGAAATGGGCACAATGCTTGGTCCTCAAATTGAGCCCTATAAAGGGAAATGGTATTTTTTAAGCGCGGAGGAAATAAAAAAGTTTTTTGAAGATTTCGGAACTATGCCTCTTGCGGACATAGAAACAATGGGAAAATATGACGAAAGCAAAATTATGGATATTATCTCAAAATATGAAGTTTTGAAATTTGATAAAGATATGGGAGATAAAAAATTAAACGGGATAGATGTCTATCATTATAAAGCAAAATTGGACGGAATGGCTATTATTTATATGTATCTGGATTTTATGAAAGAAGTTGTTTCCGGGTATGGCGAAGGCGAGATAACTTCAGAAGAATTTGAAGCAGAGCTGGCTAAATTAAAAAAAGATGTAGAAGAAAATTACCGCGATATTATAAATGAAGGATTTCAAAAAGCGGAAATAGAAATGTGGATAGGAAAAGAAGATGGATATGTTTATAGATTAGTTGCTAAGGGCGGTGTGGATGAGAAATATGTCAATAAAATCATGGGCATAGTACTCAGACCAGTTAAAGTGAAAGCGATGGATCAACAAATAATAGCTGAAATTAACATAGCAAGAGTAGGCATGGAGATTTATTATTATGACAATAATAGTAGTTATGAAAACTTTATAATATCAGAAGATCTCAATTTAAGGCCAGAAAACGTTAGGTCAAATAAAGATTCTTATGTTATTTGGTCGGAGCTAAATTCAACAACAGACAAATGGTGCATTGATTCATTGGGGGAATCTGGTTATGTTTTGGGTGAAGTTGACGGATTTAATTGTCCCGATTCACTAAGTAGCGTTCCCTTAGGAGAAGAAAAAGATTACACAGATACTGAAAGTTTAAGCGATACTC
>CAYPQL010000048.1:0-306 GCA_964412905.1 uncultured Candidatus Saccharibacteria bacterium | reverse complement strand
ATGGGGATTGAAAAACCGGAAGGCGCGGAAAATTTAATCAGTGTTTTAGAGCCTTTGATTTCGGGATTTTTAGGGATGCCAATATCTATAGCTCAAGACTCTGATGAAGATGGGCTAAGCGATGATATGGAAATTCTCTATAAAACCGACAAAAATAATCCGGACACGGACGGCGATGGATATACGGACGGCGAGGAAGTGAAAAACGGATATGATCCCGCCTTGCCGGGAGACGCGAAATTGAAATAGCATATTATTTTGAGTTGCAGAGTTAAACTTAAACTTAAACTTAAACTTCAATTTTAT
>CAYPQL010000047.1:0-8814 GCA_964412905.1 uncultured Candidatus Saccharibacteria bacterium | reverse complement strand
CCGCAGGAAGAAACAAGCGTGGCGATTTTGAAAGTTGCATAAAATAGGCTTCGCGGCAAGTGTATTGAAATTTCTTAGCGTTTTAAAATAAAATGATCAACAAACTTAAAAACAAAATAGAAAAAATACAAGACAAACCCGAAGACGCTAAAGTCAGAATTATTTGGGGTTTAGCTTTTTTGGGCATAATTATTATGGCGGGCGCGTGGTATTTAAGTTTGAATTTTAATAGCACGCCTCGCAATAATGACAAGCCTTTATTCTCTTCTTTTCCGGATTTTCAAAAGGAAATCGATAACATAGGAAAAATAAGCGAAGATTATAAAACTGTTGTTGGCGATGTCGTAGCAGAAGGGGAAAAAGCAGAAATACAAGAAATTGTAAAAAATTATATAACAGAAAATAATTATCTTGGTGATTTATCTACAGACCAAACAGACGCAAGCATTTCAAAACTGCGGCTAAAAAATATTGAGAAACTGAAAAATAATTGGTATGTTAAATATGAGCAATATCATAATGGATTTTTGGTGGACGGAAGCAAAATTTCTTTTCAGGTTGATAGCGTAGAAAAAAAAGTAATCGCTTCTGATTCTAATTTTGATCCGAATATTAATTCTGATGTGATTGAACCGAAAATCTCGGGAGACGAGGCTTTCGATTTGATAGTTAAAAATTTAAAAAATAATAATCCAGCTTTTGGAAATTTAGATTTAAAAAGTTCGCAATTGGTTTTTTATAAAGATGCGGATAAAAATTTAGCTGAATATATTTTAACTTGGAAAATAAATGTTTTTTCTCTGGATCCTTCCTGTGATTATATTTATTTCGTGAACGCGGAGGATGGCGAGATTATTTCGAAGATTGATAACTCAAAAAACTAAATATTTTCTTTATTCAAAATATTTTGCAAAAATAAGCTTGTGTTTTTTAAACATTCAACAATAAAATTTATGTAGCGTGATTTTGACGATCGTCAAAATCACGCTACAATATAGTTGTTAAAATTAGTTGAATTTGTTGGATTAATTTTATAAACAAAAACTTTTTATGAAGTTTTCCGTTACTGATAAATTCCTTTTTGATTTGTATGATTTCCTTGAAAAATCAGGCGAAGCTGTTGATTTGCGCATTCCATCGTCTATGGCAAAAGCTTGTTATCCCGAGATTTATGAATTAAAACAAAAATACCAAAAAGAAAAATCCAAGCGGCAATTCAGCCAATTGATTTACTATTTGAAAAAGAAAGGCTATATAAAAATTAAAAATTTGGAACAAAGAGAAGCGATTATGCTGACACCCAAGGGAACAGAAAAAGTTTTAAGGACAAAGTTCAAAGCGGATAAAAAACAAAAAAGAAAAGACGGCAAGTGGCAAATGATAATTTTTGACATTCCGGAAGAAAAGCGTTTTCTAAGAAGTGTTTTACGGGAAAGGCTTCAGCTTTTAGAATATAAAATGCTTCAGCGGAGCGTCTGGGTCTGCCCTTACGATGTCCAAAAAGAAATAGAATTTGTCTTAAAAGAACATTCCCTCGATCCTTATGTGAAATTATTTTTGATAGAAGAAATAGAAATATAGAAAGGTAGCGCGATTCTGACGATCGTCAGAATCACACTACTAAATTATTTTAGAATTAGTTTTTGCGGTTTTTTGATTTTTTATAATTTCTTTCAATTTTTTAGACTAAATCACTATGAAAAAATCCCGCCAAAAAGGCTTCACTCTCATTGAACTTCTGGTTGTCATTTCCATCATCGGAGTTTTGGCGAGCATTACTTTGGTGTCGCTGGATAATGCAAAAAAGAAAGCTCAGGATTCAGTAAGAAAGTCCGATATGAAACAACTTGAAATGGCGTTAGAAATGTATCGCATTGATTATGGAACATTTCCGTCAACTGGAGGAGGTTGGTGGGGGGTTTGTGTTAATGGAGGAAGTCGCGGAACTACTGGTGCTAGCGGATATATACCAAATCTCGCTCCGCAATACATAGCTGTTTTGCCTATTGACCCAAGAAATATTAAAACTGGTTGGTCTGGATATTTATATCAATCAAATGGAACAGATTACAAATTACTTGATCATGATATTGGTCCGGAATCTTTTCCATCGGCGGGAAAAACTTTTTACGATCCAAGCAGGCCGACTTGGTCTTGGGCAATTTATACTCCGGGAGGAATAAGTTGGTGATCAAATAAATTTTTGTGTTGCTTAAAAAATTCATAATTACTCACCCACTATAAAAAATCTGTCATTCTGAATTTAGTTCAGAATCTATTCTATGCTTCGCTAAATCAACCTATAAATCACAAATATTGTTTTACCACAAGATAAAGTATGGTGTTAAATAGTATAAACTAAACCTATAATACAAAAGATCCTGAAATAAATTCAGAGCCTGTCCTGAATTTAGTCCAGGAATGACATTCACACATTGACTGCGGAACAGGTGAAGATGCAGGGTAATTCACTCCTAAAAAAATTTCATTATTTTTGTCATCCCGAGCGACGATAGGAGCCGAGAGCCTGCCCTGAGCGATTAGCCGAACGGGGATCTGTAAGCGGATAAAATGTTTTTGCTAAAATAGCTTAGATTAAGAAAAAATATAGTTGCGCTTACAGATTCCTCCACTTCGCTCACCCGACACGGGTTCACTCCGGTCGGAATGACAGGCTGATTTTATTAGAAGTGAATTACCCTGGGTGAAGATGGAGTATAACGGGGGCGCGGTGAATTTCAGATAAAAACCCACCCCGTCTGTTGATACAGCCACCCCTCCCAAGAGGGGAATAAATTAAGTCCTCCCGAGAGGGGAATATTTGGAGAAAATCAACAGCCCCCTAAATAAATAAAACATAGTCCTAATTGCGAAAAGATCCTGAAACAATCCTTCGACTATGCTCAGAATGACATTGTTTAAGGAATGACAAATTAGTAAATTCAATAATCCAACTTTAAAATAATTTTTTATGGAAAATAAAGACAACAAAGAAGATAAAGAAAAACAGGAAGTTATAAAACCGGAGGAGCAAAATATTGGGAAAATTGAGAATAAGGCGATTGTGGAAGAGATGCAGGAATGCTATCTTGATTACGCGATGAGCGTGATTGTTTCGCGCGCGCTTCCCGATGTCCGCGACGGGCTGAAGCCGGTGCACAGGAGAATTTTATACGCGATGCACGATCTCGGACTCAAGCCGCAAGCGAAGTTTCGAAAATCCGCCACGGTGGTCGGAGAAGTTTTGGGAAAATATCATCCTCACGGAGATGTGGCGGTTTATGATTCAATGGTAAGAATGGCGCAGGATTTTTCAATGCGCTATCCTCTGGTCAACGGACAAGGAAACTTCGGCTCAATGGACGGAGACAGCGCGGCGGCCATGCGATATACGGAAGCAAAGTTGAAGCCGATTTCGGAAGAACTGCTGGCGGATATTGAAAAAAATACGGTTGATTTTGTTGATAATTACGACAAGAGCCGCAAAGAGCCGTCCGTCTTGCCCGCCAAAATTCCGCAATTGTTATTGAATGGAGCGATGGGCATCGCGGTGGGAATGGCGACGAATATTCCGCCACATAATTTGGAAGAAATAATCGGCGCGACTATTCATCTCATAGACCATCCCGACGCCGCGATTGAAGACTTGTTGAATTTTGTCAAAGGACCTGATTTCCCGACTGGCGGAATAATTTACGGACAGAAAGATCTTCTAAACGCTTATACTACCGGCCGCGGGAAAATCGATGTTCGCGCTAAAGTTGAAATTTTGGAAAATAAAAAAGGCCGTTTTCAAATTATAGTTTCCGAGATGATTTATCAAGTGAACAAATCCAGCTTGATTGAAAAAATCGCCGAACTTGTAAAACTGAAAAAAATAGAAGGCATTAGAGATCTTCGAGATGAATCCGACAGAGACGGCGTGAGAGTTGTGATAGATTTGAAAAATGACGCTTATCCTAAAAAAGTTTTGAACAGGCTGTACAATCTCACCGATTTGCAAAAAGCGTTTCATTTTAATATGCTCGCTCTTGTTGACGGAATTCAGCCCCGAGTTTTGAATTTAAAAATGATTCTTGAGTATTATCTTATCCACCGAGAAGAAGTTGTCAGAAGAAGAACGCAATTTGAACTGGACAAAGCAAAAGAAAGAGCGCATATTTTGGAAGGCTTGAATATCGCTCTTGATAATATCGACGCCGTAATCAAAACTATCAAGCAGGCGCCGACGAAAGAGGAAGCGCATAAAGACTTGATGAAAAAATTTAAGTTGAGCGACAGACAGGCGACCGCTATTTTGGAAATGCGTTTGCAAACTCTCGCCGGATTGGAAAGACAAAAAATCAAAGACGAGCTGGAGGAAAAGAAAAAACTGATCGCAAGATTGGAAGCGATCTTGAAAAGCAAAGCGAAAATTATGGGAATTATAAAAGATGAATTAGCTGAAGCTGTGGGAAAATACGGGAATGGCAGAAGAACAAAAATCATCAAAGGCGCTATCGGCGAATTTTCCCAGGAAGATTTAGTCCCGAGCGAAGATGTGATTATAACTTTGACGCGCGAAGGATATATAAAAAGAATGGACGAGCAGACTTATCATGTTCAACGCCGAGGAGGAAAGGGAGTTATTGGCGCGGCGACAAAAGAGGAAGATGTCGTGGATCATTTGTTTATTACGAATACTCACGATAATTTATTATTTTTCACGAACTTCGGCAGAGTTTTCCAAACCAAAGCTTATGAAATTCCCGTGAGCGCCAGAACGGCAAAAGGGCAGGCCATCGTTAATTTCCTCCAGCTTTCCCCGGAAGAGATTATTACGGCGGTTATTTCCATAAGCAAAAAAGATAACACGAAGTTCCTTGTAATGGCCACGAAAAATGGTATAATAAAGAAAACGGACATAGAAGAATTCGCCAATGTGAGAAGATCCGGACTTATCGCGATCAAACTCAAGAAAGAAGATGAGCTGAGATGGGTCAGATCAAGCAGCGGAAATAATGAAATTATGATAGCAACGAATGGAGGCAAATCAATCAGATTTAAAGAAAAGGATATCAGGTCTATGGGAAGAGCCGCTTCCGGAGTGAGCGCCATAAGGCTTAAGCCAAAAAACAAAGTCATAAGCATGGATGTCGTGAATGAGTCTAGGAAAGAAAAAATTTATATCTTTACTATTTCTGAAAATGGGTTTGGAAAAATAAGCGATTTGAAATTCTATAAAGTCCAGCGCAGAGGAGGAAGCGGAATAAAAACCGCCATCATCAACGCCAAAACCGGCGAGCTTGTAAGCTCAAGGGTAATTAACGAAAATCAATTAAGCGAAGATCTCCTGCTTATCTCACAAAAAGGGCAAGTCATCCGAACTCCTTTTTCTAACATCGCCAAATCGGGCAGAGCTACTCAGGGCGTCCGAGTGATGCGGCTTGATGCCGGCGACAAAGTTTCTTCGATTGCGATTGTGTAGAATTAAAAAAATTTAACAACAAAACAAAATGGAAGAAAACAAAAATTCCGGGATTATCAGCGCGCTGGGAAGCGGGGGACTGATGAATCCGGAAGAAATTATAAAAGAACTTGAAATAAAAAGCGGGATGATCGTTGCCGACTTCGGTTGCGGGGCGGGATATTTCACGATTCCCATCGCCAAGCTTGTCAAAAACGGCGGCAAAGTTTTTGCCATTGATGTTTTAAAAAGCGCCCTTGAAACTGTTGCCGGCAAAGCGAAACTGTTCGGCCTTTTGAATATAGAAACATTAAGGGCGAATGTGGAAATCATGGGCGGGTCAAGAATTAAAGATTCTTCTGTTGACTTGGTTATTCTTGCCAATATATTATTCCAGTGCAATGACTATGATTCCGTGATAAACGAAGCAAAAAGAATTACAAAAGAAAATGGGAGAATCGTGATTATAGATTGGATTCCGGACAGAGTTCCTTTGGGGCCGAAATTTGAACACTGCCTTAGCGAAGAAGATGTAAAAAAACTGTCCATAAGAAATGGATTGAAAATTATAAAAAAACTTAACACAAACAGCAAACACTACGGAATGATTTTTTCCGTAATCAGATAATAAATCAGGCTTCGCGCATAGCCGCGTAGAGACTCGGTCTCCCAGATTGGAGACCGAGTCTCTACGCGACAAATATCGAAATTCCTTAGCGTTAAATTAGCGTCTTAATATTATTAACCACACGCAAATGTCCAAACAAAAAATTATTTTAATCATCGGCATATTATTTTTTATTTTTATAACAGCTTGGTATGCGGTTGGCTGTTTTCCGTTAAAAAAATGCCCCGGCGCCAGACCGCCTCGGCCAGAAGCTGCAAAAATCGTGATTTTAAAATTTGTCGGCCCATGGGACACCAAAGAAGATTGGGCAGACATAGTCGAAAAATTTAATGAGTTTAAAATGCGAGAAGAAAATGGATTTTTGAATGTCATCATACAATATGAAATGGCATCCGATCAGATTAATTATGAAAATGATGTAAGGGAAACGCAATTTGAAGGAGAAGGGCCTAATATTTATATGATATTTAATTCCTGGGTTTCAAGATACCAGCAAAAACTTCTGCCCGCGCCGAAAGAAATGATGGCTGTTTCGCAATTTGAGAATACATTCGCCAAAGCCGCCGTGAAAGATCTTGTCCTCCCGGATCCCGAGACATCGGAAAAAAGAATATACGCCCTTCCTTTTTACATAGATACGCCGGCCTTATATTATAACGCGGATAGATTCGCGAATGAAGGGCTTGTCAAGGCTCCTGAAACTTGGGAAGAATTCAAAAATTATGTTGAAAAACTGACCATACGCGATGAAAATGGAAATATTGAAAAGGCGGGAGCGGCTTTCGGCGGCGGAGAAAATATCAATAGAAGCCAGGACATTATTATTCTTCTGGCTATGCAAAATAATTTCAGGCAAGATCAAACGAAAAATTTGACATCCCTCGGCAATCCGCAAGGCATTGCCGCCGTCAAATTCTATACTGACTTTGCCGATCCCTCAAAAAGATTTTACACATGGGATGAAGATCAAATGTATTCCATAGATGCGTTCGCGCAAAGAAAAGCGGCAATGATGATCAACTATCCTTACCATGTTAACAATATTTTGAGTAAAACGGGCGGCACATTAAACTTCAAAATAGCCCCCGTTCCGCAGCTTGATAAAAATTATAAAGTCAACTACGCCAGCTATTGGGTCCCCGTTGTTCCTAAAACAGCTCCTTGCCGATCGGCGGATCCCAAAGTCAATTGCTATGATCTGGCGTGGGAATTTTTGAATTTTGCCGCCAAAAAAGAAAACGCCAAGCTTTATCTTGATTCAACGAACAGAGCGGCAGCGAATTTAGAGATTGCCAAAGAACAAGCTTCCGATTATTCCGATTCAAGAAGCGTATTTGCCGAACAAGTTTTTACCGCCAAAAGCTGGGAGCATCCCGATGACAAAGAAAGCGACAGCGCTCTGCTTGAAATGATAGATTCCATAATAACAAAAGACGAAACAAAAAAGCAAACCCTGACCGAAGCGATAACCGCCGCCAAGAAAAAAGTGAAATCGTTGAATTGACATTAAATAATATTTCCATGTTCGCTGATTTCTTAAAATTTTTGAATACTATCAAACTCTAAAGTCTGATAGTATTTTTTGTTAAACTATTTTTCCGCGCAAAAAAACATTATCGTCAATGGTCTTGGACTGAAATAAATATAGTTTTTGCGTTTAATACGGATTAGTTTATTATAAGCCCTTATTATCATATACATTGTTGTCGGTTGGTGTTGACAATATATATAATATAACTTATAATGCCTATATGGTTCATAAAGTAAAAACTTTATAAACTTTTAACTTTATAACTTCTTTCTATGCGTAACATTCTCAAACAATTAAATTTCTCTTCCAAAGAAACAGATGTCTATTTGGCGGCTTTGAAATTGGGAAGTTCTTCGTTCACGGAACTTTCCAAGCTGGCGGGGATAAAAAGGCCAACGACTTACGCGATTTTGGAAAAACTCAAAGAAAGAGGGCTTGTTTCATTGAGCAAGAAAAAAGGCAAACAAATTTTCGCGGCGGAAGATCCCGAGAAATTGCTCAAATTGCTGGAAGAAGAAAAGGAAGCGTTCGTGAAAAAAGAAGAAGAATTGAAAAGTGCTTTGCCAAAACTAAAAGCCCTGACAAAAAAAGATACCGCGATGCCCATTGTCAGGTATTACGAGGGAAAAGAAAATGTTTGGAATATTCCGGAAGATTTGGCAAGAAGCGAGCAGGAAGCGTGGATTATAGCCCCCGGAAAAATATACGATTTTCTGGGGCTGAATCGTTTTTTCAAAAAAGTTACTCAAGAAAGAAAGCGGCTGGGCGCCAAAGCGAACATCATAACCGATCATAATCCCGAAGTCATTAAAGCTTGGAAAACGAATGAAAGTTTTCGAGACTATCGTTTTATGCCCAAGGAAATTGAAATGAACGCCGTTGTTTATATTTACGCAAGCAAAATTTCAATTATTTTTCTCAGAGATCCGCTTACCGGCTTAACTATTGAAAATGAAGAACTGTTCAAAATTTTCAAATTTATGTTTGACTCGCTGTGGAAAGAGCTGGAAGGGAAGAATTTGCCGGAAATTAGGGCAATCGAAGAAGCTCAAAAGATAAAATTAAAATAGAGCTTAATGCTCTATTCTATCGCGAGTTTTCTTTTTTAGATAAAATATCTTGCAAAACACCGAATCTATTTCGGTGTTTTTTGTGGGCCATCCTGGACTCGAACCAGGGACTTCGACCTTATAAGGATCGCGCTCTAAC
>CAYPQL010000046.1:0-8915 GCA_964412905.1 uncultured Candidatus Saccharibacteria bacterium | reverse complement strand
GGAGAATGAAAATGTTTCTACCGCTTATGATATCGCCCAGCTTGTTGATTATTCTTTGAGCAAGCCTTTGATTTGGGAATACTCAAAAATTCAAAATGTAATCTTGAATTCTTTGGACGGCAAGATAAAACACAGAATAAAAAACACTAATTTACTTGTCGGAAAATTGGAAAATGTCATAGGCGGAAAAACAGGATTTACCGACGAAGCGGGGGAATGTTTGGTTTTAATCGCGTTCAATCCTCAAAAAAAGAGCAAAGTTATAACCGTTGTTTTAAATGCCAATGACAGGTTTCTGCAAACAGAAAAATTGATGAATTGGGTGTTTGGCAGTTATAGGTGGTAAAGAATTTATTTATGAAAAACTTTTGGAAAAAAATAAATAAACCGATTTTGGCGATGGCGCCGATGGCGGGATATACGAATTCCGCATTTCGGCAAATCTGCAAAAAATATGGCGCGGATGTCGTCTATTCCGAGATGGCCAGCGCGGTCGCGCTTAATTATGGCGGAAAAAAAACCATAGAGCTTTTGAAATTTCAAAAATCGGAAAGGTCGTATGCCGTCCAGCTTTTTGGCAATGAGGCGAAATATTTTTACTCTGCCGCAAAAGTTGTTACGGAAAAAATAAAACCGGACGGGATTGACATAAATATGGGCTGTCCGGCAAAAAAAGTTTTTTCAAACGGAAGCGGAGCGGCGCTGATGAATAATATAACCGCAGCCAGAGAAATTATCAAAGAAACTTTAAGAGGAACGAAACTCCCGGTTTCCATAAAAATAAGATCCAAAGCCGGAAATACAACGGCTTATAAATTTGTTAAATCCATAAAAGATTTGCCGATCTCAGCGATTATGATTCACGGGCGAAGCTTGTCGCAAGGTTTTGCGGGAGAGATAGATTATAATCAGATTAGAAAAGTTAAGTCTTTATATAAAGAAGAAGCTAAGCTTCCTATGGGAAGCTTAGCTTCTTGCGTTGATATTCCTATTATTTTAGCCAACGGCGGGATAAACACTCCGCTTGACGCGAAGATAATGCTGGAAAAAACTGGTGCGGACGGAATTGGAATTGCCAGAGGCGCGCTCACAAAACCGTGGCTTTTCTTGCAAACAAAAAAATATCTTGAAGAAGGGGAGTATGAAGAATTTAATCTTAGCGAAATAAAAAAAGCCGCCTTGCGGCACGCGAAGATGTCCTACAAAACTGGTGGAAATCATGGGATTGTGGAAATGAGAAAGTATCTCCTCTGGTACTTCCGCGGATTTGAAAACGCGAGGGCGGTTAGAAAAGAATTGGTGAGAGTGGAGAGTTTGGAGGATGTGAAGAGGGTTTTAAGGGAGATATAAAAAAGTAATTTTCCCGATCTTTGCGAATAAAAAAACCGATGTTTATTGTTCACATCGGCTCATGTTTTTGATTATATGGTCCAATCTCTCTTTTTTTATGAATTTGAACTCCAACAGTTTTTCGTAAAATAATGTTTTTTGTTGAGGGTCTTTGTCTCCGGTAGAAGTGTCCAGTATGATAAACTGAATAAAAAGCTCCAACTCCGACTGCATCCTTTTTATTTTTTGTTTGAAGCTTTCATCTGAAACGCGTCCTTGCCAAGTATAATATGGCAAATCATGAAGCTCTATCAAGCTAAGCATAACCTCATTTGATATAAGCTTTTCTGCCCATCTTCTGGCAAGCATTCCATGATTATTCTCTCCAATTTTTGGTTTGCTGCGATCAACTTTGTATTTTAAGGAATCATGCGTCAGAATCATAAAGCGAAGTTTGCAAATTATTTCTTCCGCTACTTCGCCACGAATCTTCTCTACTTTTTCGAGGAGCTCCAATACATGATTTTTCACCTCACCTTCGGGATGTCCTTTTCTTCGTTGACCATATTTCAAACCCTGCTGAATTTCAATGTCTGAGAGTATTTTTTCTTCCAATTTTGTCTTGGGTTTTATTCTGTGCAATTTAATACCTCCTTTATTTTTTATCATTATCTTAAATTTGTCTTTCTAATTCTCTCTTCTGTCAAAATTTCCCGACTTGGTTTTGATTACCAAAACATCTCCTTCTTTGATAAACAGAGGAACATTTATTTGCATTCCCGTTTCAAGCGTGACGGTTTTTGATCCGCCTTGCGCGGTGTCGCCTTTGACTCCGGGCGGAGCGTCAATGACTTTCAAACTTACTTCCGCGGGAGGGATAATGTCAATCGGATTGTCGTTGAATTTTTTTATTCTGACGATAATTTCTTCCTTAAGATAATTCGCGGTATCTCCGATCTGTTCTTTGGTGAGGGAAAACTGGTCATAAGTTTCCTGGTCCATAAAATTATATTCTCCCCCTTCTTTATATAAAAATTGCGCTTTTGATTCTTCAAGAGCTATTTCTTCTACCAAAGCCGAAGATTGGAAATTTTTAGTCAGAACTTTTCCGCTTAAAAGATTTTTCATAATCACAGTCGCCATCGCTTCCCTTTGCTGTTTGGCGCGGAAAGATCGGTCAATCACTTCATAAGGCTCTCCTTCAAGCAAAATCATGGTGCCTTTTTTTATTTCTTTAAAAGCTATTGTGGCCATATTCAAGATGTTAGTTTATAAAAATAAAGTTATTTTAGAAGATTATTATTACTATATCAGTATATTTGATTTTTGGATTTTGGCAAGAGGGAGAGCCATATAAACATTTTAACATACAAACACATAAACATATAAACATTTAAGCCTTTAAACAATTTCAAGGTTTTGTTTACATGTTTAAATGTTTATATGCTTAGATGATTGCTATTTTACAAATTATAATAATCTGTTATACTGTTAATACTGAAAAAACAAGAAAAATTAATAAAATAAAAATAAAAATATGGAAGAATCAAAGCAAAATAAAATGGCTCTTTTGCGCCAAATGATTGAGAATGCCGAAAGAAATGTGGCGGCGGCCAAGCAGCTTTTGTCCCAGATTGACAACAGCTCCAAAAAATCTTCAAACAGCTCCGAGGCGAGCCAGATTGTGGAAGGAACTTTTGACGGCGAGAAAATGATCGGGCTGGACGGGAAGACATATCCAATTCCCGTTAATTACGCCAGCAAGTCAAAACTCATTGAAGGGGATCTGCTCAAGCTTACGATCACTGAAGACGGCTCATTCGTTTATAAGCAAATAAGTCCGGCGGACAGAAGAAAGATAATGGGAATAATTATGAAAGACAGCGCGGGAAAATATTATGTCTCTTCGGAAGGGAGAAAATATAAAGTTCTGCTGGCGTCTCTTACATATTTCAAGGCCAAAGAAGGCGATGAAGTGACGCTCGTTGTTCCAAGGGAAAAAATAAGCAAGTGGGCTTCAATTGAAGCGGTGATTGAAAGCTCGGAAAAAAATAAAAACGCGGACAATTCTTTTATCGCTAAAGACGATGAAATATTCGCGGAAGAAAATGATCTGGAAAAAGAAAAAACAGACGACGATGAATCAATTGAAGACGAATGGACTCCCGACCTTGAAGAGCTGAAAAAAGAAGCGCGATTTGACAAGAAAAAAGAAGACGACGGCATTTTTGATGAGTTGGCGTAGATAATTTGCAACTGCTTAATCTCTCGCAAAAATTTGTCATCCTGAACTTGTTTCAGGATCTTCTTGTTGCAAGGTTTTAGTTTTATGTATTTCACAATAATATAGATCACAGGTTTTTGTAGCTGTTGAGTGTGTTTTAATTTTGCCAAAATAATGAAATGCGTTATTTGCGTTCAGAAAAAAGGGAAAAGATTTTGTCTGGCGGAGAATGATTATGTCTGTTCTCTTTGTTGCGGGACAAAAAGGCAGATGGAAATCGCTTGTCCTGAGAAATGCGAATATCTGGAGAAAGGAGAAGAGTATCAAACTAAGCGGGAGATAAACAAGAAAGTGAATTCAAGCTTTCACGACGAAACGGACGATGTTTTTCAAATTGACGAAGTAGCTGATTTTGCCATGCCGCTGGAAATATTTTTTGTTGAGAAATTTTATGATGACAAGAATGTGAATGACAATGACATTTATGAAGTTTTATCTAAGTTATATTTATTTCAAACGGGAAAAAGCGATTTTGAAAAAATTGACAATAAAAAGCATGAGGAATTGATTTTTGAAAAATTCAGCGAGCTGGACAAAAAATTCCCCAAGCTCTCAAAGGATTTAAAAAACAGATCCATCTTAAGGATATTAAAATCCATCAGAGAAATTTCCGGCGGAATTTTCGGAAACAGGAATTATCTGGAACTGATTTACAGCCAATTTAATGAGAATGGGAAGTGGAGGAGTATGCTTGATAAAATGATGAGTGATGATTAAATGAATTGTTAAATGCTTATATCTCTAATTCGCGTGCCTGTCCGCCTTTGGAGGAAATAGGCGAATAGGGAAAAAGCTTTATGATTTGCGATTATTTATTAAAAAAAATGTGATGTGTTTTTAAGGTTTTTTATTTTTAATCTAATTGCCAATAAAATGGCAATTGAAAGGAAAAAAGAATATGAGTGAAATTTTTATTCCAGAAAAAAATAAACAAGAAGATGTTTATAAAGTTGGAGATAGAGAATTTAAAGTTGAAAAACCAGATCAATTAAATCCTGATAATATAAATCCTGAAGACAGAGTTTTTATAACAACAAAAAGCGGAAATCGTTATATGATAAGAAGATCAAAAAGTCGTGGTGGAACATTAATGGTTTATAACGAAAAAGCAGATGGGTTTAAAGTTGGTTATCCTATAGCATTAGATAAAGGCTCTACAGTTGAAATTGGCCAAGATTTTAATTTTATTGCTGTTAATGACGAAAAAAAGGGACTAGGTCAAAAATACCACGCTACCGAAATTATGGAAATCGAAATCAGAAGAGGGTTGGATAAATTTATTGAAGAAGAATTTTCCAGAGAAGAAAAAAATGATTTTGGAAGTGCAACTAAAGAATTTGCCAGAGCGATTGGAAATGGAAAAAGCGACGAGCTATAAATTTTTTCTGAGTTACTTATGACAAGAAAGCGCATAAGACTTGCATCTGCAGTGCAACAGCCCTGCCTACCGGACAGGCAAGTCTGCGGAGACTATGGCGCCGTCGTTAGTGAAAATGTTTATATGTTTAAATCTTAAAACGCATTTATGTCTGAAGTTTTGTATCGAAAATATAGGCCGATTAGTTTTGATGAGGTGGTGGGGCAGGAGCATATTATCAGGACGATCAGGAATTCCGTTAAGAACGGGAAGGTTGCTCATGCGTATCTTTTTTCGGGGCCGAGAGGAATCGGGAAAACTACGGTCGCCAGAATTCTCGCCAAGACCGTAAATTGCAAAGATCAAAAAGAGGGCAATCCGTGCAATAAGTGCGAGGTTTGCTTGAGCATAAATCAGAACAATTTTTTGGATATGGTGGAAATTGACGCGGCGACGCATACGCAAGTTGACAAGATGAGAGACATAATTGAGAAAATAAATTTCGCGCCTTCTATCGGGAAATACAAAGTCTATATAATTGACGAAGTCCATATGCTGAGCAAGGGCGCTTTCAACGCGCTCCTTAAAACTTTGGAAGAGCCGCCGAAGCATGTTATTTTTATTTTGGCGACGACGGAAATCCACAAAATTCCGGCAACCATAATTTCCAGATGCCAGCGGTTTGATTTTCATCGCATAAAAGTTTCCGAAATCGCGGAATGTTTGTCTAAAATAGCTGAAAAAGAAGGAGTGAAAGTTGAAAAAGGGGTTTTGGATTTTATCGCTATAAATTCCAACGGGGGACTGCGGGACAGTGAAAGCCTTTTCGGGCAAATTCTTTCTCTTGAGACTGACAACAAAATAACGCTCGCGGAAGTCCAAAATATTCTTTCAGTGGCGGACATTTCCATCGCGGTGAAAATAATCAGTTTGATTCTGGAAAAAAAATATAGCGAGGCGATTGAATATGTCAATGAAATAACCGATGGCGGATATGATCTTGAGCAATTTGCCGGTTCTGTCGTGGAATATGCCAGAAAACTGATGCTTATAAAAATAAGTCCGAACATGGAAGAGCATTTTTCTTCCGAGATGACAGAAGAGCAGATTTCGCAGCTCAAGGAAATCTCGGCGAAAACGGCAATGGCTAAAGTTATAAAAATTATTCAGGTGTTTATAAAAAGCGCGCAGGATATAAAATCTTCATTAATTCCTCAGCTTCCTTTGGAGCTGGCGATTGCCCAGATTAATGTTGAAGACGGCGAGGTGTTGACAAAAACAATAAATAATAGCTATAATGACAAAATTGCCCAACCGATTAAAAAGATAACGGAAAAAGTTTCCCAGCAAGTCAGGCAATCGGGCGACTTTGTGAAAAAAAGCATAGGCTTGGGGAAAAAGGAGGAGAAAGCGGAAATAGAAGAAATCAAAAATATAAAAGAAGAAAATAAGATTGAAGCAAGCGATAAAAATGATAAAGATGGCGAGAATAGTAAAAATAATGAAAGCGAAAGCGGCATAAGCATTGAAGCCGTAAGAAGCGAATGGCGAGAAATTCTGGAAGAAGTGAAACCCCACAATCATTCCCTGACGGCATTTTTGAAAACCTGCCAGCCGATTGGCGTAAAAGGAAACGAAGTCCTTGTGTCTTGCCAATATTCATTTCACAAAGACAAATTGCAAAGAGTTGAGAATAGGGAAATTGTTGAAAATGTGATGAAAGAAATTTTGGGAAGAAAAGTTTTTTTGAAATTCATCACTCAAGACGAAGCGGAGAAAATGGGATATAAAATCAGTGAAACTAATTTTGCGAAGAAAAAGAGGAGCGACGAGGAAGAAGAAAACAGCCTGGTAAATTCCGCGCTGGATATGTTCGGCGGGGAAGTGGTGTAAGATTAGAATTTTGAATTTAGAATGATGAATTTTGAATTTTATTTTTAAAATTATTCCAAACTAAATATTCCAAATTCCAAATTCTACATTCCAAATTCCAATCTTCGGGGATCGTCTAATGGTAGGACGGCAGGTTTTGGTCCTGTTAATCGGGGTTCGAATCCCTGTCCCCGAGCAAATATTTTTTTATCAATAAAATACACTTATGGCAAAAAGAAGAACCGGGGTCGGGAAGAAGAAAAAAATCACTTCTAAAAAGACCGCAAAACGGCTTGAAATCAAGAGACTTATGCTTGAAGCAAAGGCTAATAAAAAAAAGCGCAAGTAAAGTTTTTTGGCAGATGTTTAAAAATTTTACGCAACAAAAAAAGACCAAACCCCGCTTTTCAAAAAGCGGGCTTCGGTTTTTTTTCTGGTCTTTTTCCTTTACTAATATGCTTTTTTGCGGTAAGATGAATTTGGCGATTCGCGGAATTGACGGCTCACAAGTGAAATGGAATACTGAAGGCTCATTTTTAAATGACATGCGCAAAGACCTAAAACGGGACGGAAAATATGAAGATATAAAAGGCTTTTGCAAATCCGCGAATATAGAAGAAATTACCAAACATAATTTTGTTCTCACTCCAGGGAGATATGTTGGCATCGAAGATGAGATTGATGACGGTATTCCTTTTGCAGAAAAAATCGGAGGGTTAACAAAAAAACTAGCCGAGCAAATGGCGGAGGAAAAGAAACTGGATGAGGAAATTAAAAAACAATTAAAAAATGTTGGGTTTAATTTATAGCATTATGAAAAAAAATCAGATTATTAAACAAAATACATTTACGGAATTTTTACTTTACACTACACCAAACGGGAAGGTAAAAGTGGAGATATTTTTGCGTGATGAAAATATCTGGCTTACACAAGCAAAGATTGCCGAGCTTTTTGGAGTTGATAGAAGTGTAGCAACAAAACATTTGCAAAATATCTATACAGACAGAGAACTTGTTAAAGAAGCAACTTGTGCAAAAATTGCACAAGTTCAAAATGAGGGGAATAGACAGGTTTCGCGAGATGTGGAGTTTTATAATCTCGACGCAATTCTTTCTGTTGGATACCGAGTCAGTAGCTCACAGGCGACTCAGTTTCGCATTTGGGCGACAGAAAGATTGAAAGAATACATTATCAAAGGTTTTACAATGGACGATGAACGGCTGAAAACTCCCAACTATACCTTTGGACAAGATTATTTTGAAGAGCAGTTGGCTCGCATAGCGGACATTCGCAGCAGTGAACGCAGGTTTTACCAAAAAATCACCGATATTTATGCGCAGTGCAGCGTGGATTATGACAAAAATAGCGTTGAAGCTCAGCATTTTTTTGCTACCGTGCAAAATAAATTGCACTTCGCCATTTCAGACAGCACAGCCGCGGAAATCATTAGTAGTCGCGCAAGCAACGCTAAGCCAAATGCAGGTCTCACTAATTGGAAAAACAGCCCACAGGGCGCCATACGCAAATCAGATATGGTGATTGCTAAAAATTATTTAGACGAAGAAGAGCTCGCAGGCCTAAATAATATAGTTGAGCAATATCTAATCTTTGCCGAGTCGCAAGCTAAGCGCAAGCAAGCAATGTTTATGTTGGATTGGAATAAAAAGTTAAGTGAATTTTTAAAACTTAACGATCGTAATATCTTAAGTGATCTAGGCAAAGTGAGTCATGCCGCGGCTGAAGCTTTGGCGCTTGGTGAATACGAAAAATACCGAGTAGAGCAAGATAAAAACTATATTTCCGATTTTGATCGTGAAGTTAAAAAACTTTTGGAAATTAAAAAGAAAAAAACGCGTTGATTTTATGAGGGGTTTGGGGTAAGATGGATTTATAGGAGAGGGTTGAGGGATTTTTGTTTTTATGATTTAATAAGAAAAAGTTTATGGCAAACAGTAATCTTACAAACGCAAAAAGGGCGAAGAATGATGAGTTTTATACCCAGTACGGCGATATTCAGAAAGAGATTGAAGCGTATTTGGAATACAACCCCGATGTATTTCGCGGCAAGGTAG
>CAYPQL010000045.1:6889-9578 GCA_964412905.1 uncultured Candidatus Saccharibacteria bacterium | reverse complement strand
ATTTTCAAAACTTCCATGATCATCAATATGATTGGGGGTTATATTTGTAATCACACCGATATGCGGGCTTATGCCGGAATTTAAAAGTAGCTGCGTGCTGCTTGTTTCCAAAATCAAAACATCATCTTTTTTCATCTCGTCTAATTTATCCAGCACCTGAATATTCTGACGGTCGTTTCCCGCAAAATAAATTTTAGGAACCCCAATCGCTGTCTCTGTAGTAGCAATTCCCCTCTTGAGAGGGGCTAGGGGTGTGTTAATATAGAGCCTTTTTGCAAATTCATATTCAGCTTCAAAAATACTATTTATCAATCTCGCCGTCGTCGTCTTCCCATTCGTTCCTGTGACAGAAATAATTTTGCACGGCGCAAGCTCGAAATATAAGTTAGTAATAGTTTTAAACGGCACGCCATTGTCATATAAATCTTTCAAAATTGGCAAATTCTGCGGATACTTGAACCACACCTGCGAAACAAAAACCATATCCGCGTTTTCTATTCCTTCCAGATAATGATCTTGGAAATTTATTTTTATCGGCAAATTCAAAAGATGCTTCAGCGCCTCTTCCCTCTCTTTCAATTTTAAACTCAAATGCGTCCTAAAAAACGCTTTCTTGAAATCCGCCTCCGCAGAAAAATCATGTCCGGTAATGGAAGAAATCTTATTCCCAACCAAAAATTCCCCAATCGCGCTCCCCTCCGCGGAGCCTATTCCGACGATGTGGATGTTTTTGGTTTTATAATACTGGAGTTTATTTTCAAATTGTCTTGACATATTTAAAAATAGGATTATTATAAATAACAGGAGGTTATAATTTTGACCGAAGAAAATATAAATGATTTTACAGCAGCGCTTATAACAATGGATGCTACTGTAAGCAAAGGAAAAGAAGAGGGAAATATAAAAGCTGAATTTAAAAAGTCGCGTTATTGCTGGATAACTCCAGCAAATGAGGTTAAAGATAATATCGGCAATATGATTAATCCTCAAGGATATAATTATAAAATCAGCAGTTGGATGGATGATTATATCGACGGACTTCAAGTTAATTTTTCTCCTCTTTCTTCATAGACCCCATGGGTCTTTTTTTTGATTAACATTCTCCGTTCGTTCCAGTCTCCTGACTGGAGCGTTTTGTGTTTATAGGCAAATTTTGTGAATTTCACTTGCATTGGTTCAATCGTCTCGATTGAACCTTTTATTTTGATTTCACGCAAATATATTTCCTATAAAAAAGTTTTTTGATTTATGGAATAACAACTTTTGAAATCCAAACATTTGATTCAATTGAGACAATTGAACCAACGATAAAAAACTTTATAAACTTTCAACTTTATAACTTTATAAACTAATTACCCTTCTCGCCTCTATAAAATCATGGCTCTCAAAAACTTCTTCCAGCTTTTGCCTCACAACTTTTTTCTTATTCAAAGACGCGTGAATTAAATTTAAACTCGCTGGCTCCATCGCGGTAATTCCCCTCTTGAGAGAGGCTGGGGGTGTGTTAGTATTAAGCCTTTGTGTGACTACTTCCGCAATCCCCACATGCTTATGCCCGTTTTCTTTCTTAATCAAAAACACCAAATCCCCCGTCTTTATATTTTTTAAATCTATTTTTATCCCCATCTCCTTCTGATCCCACGAATGCTTTGGCAAAATTATATCCAAAGAATTTTTATACGCAATCTGAACTAAACCCGAGCAATCAATTCCGTTCTTTGATTTTCCGCCCAGAACATATTTCGCGCCCAAATATTTTTTCGCTTCTTTAATGATTTTATTTTGTATTTTGTCATCCTGAGCATAGTCGAAGGATTGTTTCAGAATCTTTTTTTGATTTACGCTTTGTCTTGTTTTTATCTCAGAAATCTTTTGATCAGTTTGTATAGGATTATTTTTCTTGAAATCTAAGATAGATTCTGAAATAAATTCAGAATGACAGTCAAAAATTAATTCTTTCTTAAAATCAATAACTTTACCCTTAACCGCATAATTCCCTTTTCTCCATTCTTTACACAAACTATTTTTTTTCGTAATAACTTCGTTTTTATCCACCCACCCCAAAGTCAAATCGCTTTGCTGGACTAATAACTGATTTTCATGCTTGTATAAAACCCGCAGAACCTCGCCCTTAAGCGCTTGCGAACATCTGATTCGGTTTAGTATTTTGTCGTTTATTATTTTACCGGAAACAAACCGCGATTTCAAATCTATTATTTTATTTTTAACTATCGCCCAGCCGATTTCATTTCTCTCGTCCGCGTCGCTTAGAACTTTTATATTCTCTTTTATTTTGTATCCTTGTACCTTGTATCTTGTATCTTTTTTTATATTTATCTCATTTTTATTCAACTCCTCCAAAATTTCACTCTTCTGATTTTCCGTCAAAACTTTGCCATTTATTATAATTCCCGACTTCATATTTTTCGCCTCAATATCAAAAACAGCAAATCCGTATTCTTGTTGATATTTTTTTTTGAGATTTTCCAAAATATTTTCAAAAGTTGACATTTATGCGATATTTTATAATAATATTTTATAGCGGAGGGTTATGAAAATAGAAAAAATAATAAATTCGTCCTTCATGTTCTTTATATTTATCTTTATTATCATGAATTTAGCAGCTTTTTTAACAACAATAATTAATGTTGCTAAAGATAAGATAAAAAGAAAAATATTTGAATTGAAA
>CAYPQL010000045.1:0-6879 GCA_964412905.1 uncultured Candidatus Saccharibacteria bacterium | reverse complement strand
AATGGAAAACAAAATACTTGAAAAAAACCAATCAATAAACAAAGCTTAAAATTCCGGCTTTGTTCTTTTTTATTTTCCATAAAAACAATTTAGCGATACGGAAATATAACAATGTAGCGATTTATTTCCTCAAAACCTTCCCCGCCAATTCTCCTGTATGCCAGCCGTTTTTTACAACCGTTTTTCCGTTGATAATTACATAATCAATGCCCTCGGAATATTGATACGGGTTGGTGAAATCAGCCTTGTCTATAATCTTTTCCGGATCAAAAATAATTATATCCGCCCAATTTCCTTTTTTCAAAACGCCTCTGTCTTTCAGGCCGATTTTTTGAGCCGGTTTGGAAGTCATTTTTTCAATAGCGCTTTCCAAATTTAAAACTTTTTCTTCTCTCACATATTTTCCCAAAACTCTTGAAAATGTCCCGAAGCATCTTGGATGAACGAGCTCGCCCGTTCTTGCATACTCGCTATTATAAGCGGCGTCCGCGGAAGAAATTATTGAATGCGGGCTTTGCAAGGCAAGTTTTATATTGTCTTCGCTCAAAATTCCTCTATTAAAAACAATGACATGGCCGTTTGCGCCTATCAACAATTCTATTATGGCCTCCTCCGGCTCTATCCCTTGGCTTTCCGCGATATCCGCAATTTTTCTGCCTACCGCTTCTTTGAGCCTTGGGCAGATAGAAATAATTATATTTTCATAATCATAATTCATTTCTTTCATTTCGCCTATAATTCTTTTTCTCAAATCAAAATCTTTTAATCTGCTGATCATCTCTCTTCTTCCTCCGCAAGAAACCCAGTCTGGAAGAAATACATACAAGACGGATCCTGTCGTGTCATAAGGGTATATATCAAAACCGATATCAATCCCTTCTTCATTGGCAACGGTTATCATTTCAATGGCCTTTCGCATATCCGGCCAATATTTTTTTCCCACCGCTTTCAAATGCGAGATTTCTATAGACACATTCATTTCTCTCCCGATTTGCATAGCTTCATTTATGCTGGGCAGCAATTCCTCCGATTCGCCTCTTATATGGCTGGCGTATAAAGATTTGTAGCTGTTTAATATTTCCACAAGAAATTTAATTTCATTCGCCGCAGCCGCTTTGGCGTGCGAAAAAACAAGGCCGGTTGACATTCCAAAAGCCCCCGCTTCCAAACTTTCCGCGAGCATTCTGCCAAGCATTCTTATTTCTTCATTTGTTATTTTTCGGACTTGGTCGCCCATCAGCCCTCTCCTGAGAGTTTCGTGTCCTATTAAAGTTCCAAAATTAAGGCCGATGCTTTTCTTTTCCAGCTCGGAAAAAAATTTGCCCGTCCTGTCCCAGTTCATGTTTACATTTCCGAGATCAATCCATTTTCTCATTGCCTCAACGGATCCCGCGCTTAAAATCGGAGATATAGATGTTCCGCAATTTCCGCCAATTATGGTCGTCACTCCGTCCATAACTTTGCTGTCCAGCCGAGGTATCGTGAAAAGCGTCCAAAAATTATCGGAGTGGTCAAGAATATCAACAAACCCGGGACAAACAATTTTTCCGCCAGCGTCTATCGTTTCAACCGCCTCTACTTTTCCTGTTTTTTCAGTTTTTCCTATTTTTTCCAAAATAGTTATTTTTTCTTTTTCTATGCCAACATCAACATTAACACCTTTCCCCCCGGCGCCGTCCATCACAGTTCCATTTTTTATTAAAAGATCCAGCATATAATTTGAATTATGAATTTAGAATATTGAATATTGAATTTAAATTTTTTTCTTTTATGCTCCGCCGGAGTCTCCGCCTCGGGACTCCGGCGAAAAGAAAATTATTTGCGCTTTATTTTTCCGTGAATTTAAAAGTGGAAAGAATAAGACCAAAAACATCTTCTCCTCTCACGCTTGCTCCTTGAATTATGTAGACATAATCTTTATTTTTAACCTCAATCCAAGATACAACCCCAGGCTCTTTCTCGTAATGATTGGTCTTTTTAATTGCTTTTATATTATCAATTTTAATTTCTTTTATTGTGCTTCCATAGCTTCTATCAGAATATTTTTCATCATAACGAAGGCTTTCTCGATAAGAACTATCATTTTTAAAAACCGACACGCTAAAATCTAAAATTTGTACACCTTCTGAAGGAGGCTTTATTTCATTTATCGTTAACACAGAATTTATGTCTACTATATAAATGACGCTTAGAGCATCCGCGACATAACTCTGGTCAGCAACTTGCCAACCTGAAGGATATTTAACCTCAAATCCGTATTTCTCATTCCTATAAATTTTCCAATTTATAATTTCGTCTTTTTTAATATTCCTGATGTTTAAATTTCCTCTTAAATTTCTCTCTACAATGGACTCTTGAACAATTTTCGACACATAAAGCTCAGTGCTTAAATAAACAAAAATACTTACGCCTAAAAACAAAATCGATAAAAACATATTAAAAATGAAAAATTTATAAAGAGTTTTATTATTATTTTTAAATACTATAGCGATAATCACGGTTGCGAAAAAAATAAAAATTAAAAATAAAAATAAAATTATAAAATTGTTTACAATAAAATCACTTGTTGCAAAACTATTTCTAATTACACTAGGAAGCTCTTCTCCTGTTTCTTCAAAAACAATAGCATATTCGGGAATTTTTTTTATAAAGAAAAACTGAAAGATAGACAAAGAAGAAAATAGGAATACTATACTAGCGATATATTTTTTGATCATATTTTTATTTTAATTAATTAAATATTAAAGTTAAAATTAATTGCGCCATCGCCAACCCCGATGGTTCGGGTTTTGTTTGTTTTTGCATAAGGTTTTATTTTAATTATTAAATCAAATACGCCGGAATAAAATAAATATTACATTTATCTATTGTTTCAAAACCTTGATAGTTTTTAGTGGCGACTATCGCTGTTTTAGATTTGTAGGCCTTTATGAAATTTTTCATTCCCAGTGTTATCTGCGGTTTTTTGAAATCCTTATATTTCACTTCAATCGGAATCAGCTCTCCGCTTTTTTTCAGGACAAAATCAACTTCCTGCTTTCCTATCGTCCTCCAAAAGTAGAGCTCATCGTCCGCCTCCAGCTTTTTATTAAGTTCGGTAAAAACAAAATTTTCCGCCAATCCTCCAAGATCATTTCTCAAGTCCGGCTCTCTAAAATCATTATATATTAGGACTTCCTCACTTTTTGTCATTCCGGAAAATTTCCGAGCATCAGTGCTGATCTTCATCAGCATAAACTCCGAAATTTGTCCGGAATCCATTTATGGGCTGGATAAATTAAGCTGAAATTAAATCTTTTGTGAAATATAGTTAGTTTTATCGCGGCAATGGATTCCTGCCGGAGTTTATCCCGTATCTTATTACGGGGCAGGAATGACACAGAATGAGGAAGTCCTATATATAATTGTATATTAATAATATCTGATAATTTCTATACAACTATATGTATTTTATCGTATTTCCTTCCACTCGTCAATTCGGCAGTTCCGTTTTTTATTAAGAGATCCAGTATAATTATATTGTTAAATTGTTGCATTGCCAAATTGCTGCAAGCTGTAATTTTGCGCTTAAAATTTGATAATTCAGCGATGAACTATTTTCGTTTTATTTTCCCGTGAATTTAAAAGTGGAAAGGATTTGATCATAAAAAGATATGCATTTTTCAACATCTACGGCATAAGAAGCTACAGATATTCCTAGATGATAAGCTTTTTTGTTAAATTCAAACTTTTTAATTCCTTCTAACGCGAATCTCGTTAGGCTAACTTTGGCTTGTTAAACAGCAGTTCAAGGAATTTTTTCAGCTGATAAGCGGTGATGCACCAGATGTAGTGGGCAAAATATCCCAACGGCGAACGAGGCAAGGTTGTTTCCAATCCCATTCTTAATTTTAAAACGGAATATACGGTTTCCACCAGCTGTCTCGGTTTTAGTAATTGATGTTCGGTTTCAGTCATGATTTTTTTCATGTTGGCGCGAACTCCAGAAAGAAAAATCTTGCCCGAATCAAATGCTTTCTTTTCCAGCTTTTTAGAAACATATCCCGCGTCGGCGATAATCATTCCAAAAATATTATTCCACATTTCCTCCAAAACTTTTCTTTCGTCTCCGGTTCCAAGCGACAATTTATTTATCGCTTCCAGAAAATTCTGATAGCTCGGCAAATTTGGAAAATCCCGCTCGTGATAAGTTTTGATATGCCGATAAAAGTCTTTCCAATTCCTGTGTCCGGTGAAAAATCTGAAAATCGCCAAGCTCGCCAATTCCGCCAAACTGAGATTATGTTTTTTAAGCGGAGGACAATTTTTGCCAGGCCTGTCCAGATCGTATTTGATGCTGCCGACTATTCCTTTCAGAAAATCATCAACAAAACAATAAACCATTATGAGAATTAAATTCAGATCATTAATGTTTCGCAATAGAGTCATAAAATTAAGTTAGATGTTTATGTCTCTATATATAGCGCATTTAAGCTATTTTTTACCAAACGAGATTCGCGTAAATAGAAAGTCCAGAGGTGGCTTATCCACAATAAAAAAATAAATTCTATAAAAAAGAGAGTTTGCAAAACTTTCTTTTTATTTTCCGGTATAATTTATTTCTTGCGCGCTATTTCACCTCCCAAACCTCTCCTCCTTCATTTTCAAAAACTTTTTCAAAGCTTGAATCATTGTTCATAACATTGATTAAATTTGTATAATCAAAATCTTCGTAATCAGTCGGAACATAAACGAAATCGGCGCGGAAGTCGGTTTTTATTATGTCTCTTATGCTTCTTTTTTCATTATTATTTTCATTATTTCCTCCGTCGCAAATTTCTTTGTCGCAGACAATCCCTTTTTCAATGTTAGTGTATAGCCAATATTTTTCCGGGGATTTCAAATATAGAAATTTCGGATCAAGCCCGAGAATGTAATAGTTGTCTGAATTATAGAAAAACAATTTGGAAAAATCTCCCCAATTAACATTGAAAACTATGGATTTCTTCGGAGTATTTTCTTTGAGCCACAAAGCGGTTTCTCTTATGTTTTTGCTTGAGTCATGAGAATATCTTTGCGAGACAAAACCAGCCTTATTATAAATTGATATAGCAAGAATAATAAATACGAAACAAGTCAAAACCATTTTGGCATCTTCTTTGGAAAAAATTTTGGGGAATTTTATTTTTTCCATAGCCCTTTTTATTTTATCGCTCTTCGCAAAATCAAAATAAATAAATTCAAAATAGAAGGCGATGAACATAATGGCAAACGGAACCCAATAATCAATAAACCTGCCCTGCAAAAGCGTTCCGATGAAAAATGTTATGGAAATTAGAAATAAGAAACTGGAAATTATTTTATTTTCCTTGGCGGATTCTTCAACTATTCCGCCCAGCCGCAGTCTCTCGTCAGAGCCTGCCTGTTCGGTAGGCAGGGACTGCGGCGAAAAAGCGCACAACTCGCTTTTCTTGTTTATAAAACCAATAACCAAGCTGAAAACATAAATTATGGACATAATTAAAAACGGAACAACTAATACGGTTGCATCGGAAAAAAATAAATCGCCGAGCTTAATCGGCTGCCATTCCGCGATTTGAGAAGTGAGAAAATAGGGAGTCGGGCTTAGATAATAAATGCTGAAATAGTTCAGGTTATTCGGAAAAAAAGGATTTATCAAATTGGCCAGAATTACGCCTCCAAGAGAAAAAAGAATGCTTTTATAATATAATTCTTTTTTGGAAATATAATTAACAAAGAAAAATATGAATGCCAATAATATGGAAAGAGGAAAAGAGCCATGCGCCCAGACGAATAAAAATGAAGTTACGAAAAGCAAAAGATTATTCTTTTTTACCAAAGAAAAAAATATGAGAAGCGTAAAAATCACGGAAAAGCTGAGGGGTCTTGCAAAATTCATTCTTGTGAGAAAATATACGGAACTAGCCAATAATAGCAAGATCCAAATATATCCGAATTTCAATTTTAAATTTTTCAAGATTGCATAGAAAACCGATATCATAAGAGAAAGAAAAAATATAGACGCGATTTTAGCAGCCACAATCAAGCTTCCCAAAAATGTAAAAGGTATAAGTAAAATGTAATATAAAAAATGAAGTCCCATAAAATTTTCATTTATCACAGCCGCGCTAAGCCACGGAAATTCTTTGATTAATCCTCCGCTTTTAATTATATCCGCGAGTTTTATGTATAAATAAGTGTCATTCCCCGCCAAATTTTCCGACGAAAACTGGACTATGTAAAAAAGGACAAACACAATAATAAACACAAAAAAAACATCTTTATTTTTCAAAAGCGAATTTTTAATGCCTGTTAGATTCATTGTTATAATAAATAGTTATTGCGATAAATTAGCCATAGTTCGACAAGCTCACTATGACACATGCCGTCCTTAGCAATGTCATCCTGAGCTTGTCGAAGGATTGTCGAAGAGTGATTATCAGCGAATATTGAAATTCATTAGCGTTAAATTATTTAAACTCATAACCATATAATAGCATTTTACGCGAACCAAATCAAAGTTTATACAAGCATATAAGCATATAAACAATTTAGCATAAAACATACTAATCTCTTTAAATAAAGACTTTATGAACTTTATGAACTCTCGACTTTATAAACTCGTTTTGCCTTGCCAAATGACATTTATAATGTTATCTTATTTAAGTAAATTATCCGTTGTTATAAATGGTTATAAGTTATAAGTTGTTATTTATAAGTTAATTCGGAGAGGTGCCTGAGTGGCTGTCAGCCTGTGGCTGATCCGCCATAGGCGGAAAAGGGGCATCTAAATTAAACGGTATTAATTTTAAAACAGAATAAACATTCGGAGAGGTGCCTGAGTGGCTGTCAGCCTGTGGCTGATCCGCCATAGGCGGA
>CAYPQL010000044.1:0-9592 GCA_964412905.1 uncultured Candidatus Saccharibacteria bacterium | reverse complement strand
TTAAAAATTTCTATTTTATTTTACCACAGTGTTCGGATTCAGAGTAGAATCTAGGTAAGAATGACAGAATAGCAATTTTATTGCCATTTGGACCATGGATAGCTGGTCCGTCTGTGCAAAGCGCTTTAATGGATTTAGGTTCTATTATATTTCCGATGGGCTTGTTGAATAGCGATCAAGAAATGAAAGGATTGTTGTCAATTATAAGGAAACATAAAATAAATATTATTGTTTCAACTCCCAGTTTTGTTCAAAACTTATTGGATGTTAATAATAAAGAGAATAGTAAGGCAATGCTTGATAAAATTATTACTAGCGGCGAATTCATTCCTAACCCATTAAAACAATTGATTGAAAGGTCTTTTAATGCAAAGGTATATTCATCATATGCGACGAGCGAGAGCTTTATTGGAATTGAATGTTTTCAGTGCAATGGTTTTCATTTTGATCGAAAGAATATAATAGTTGAAATTTTGGATGAAAAGACAAACTTACCCACAAATGATAGCGAAAATATTGTTATTACTTCGCTGGACTCGGAAGCCATCCCCTTGATAAGATATTGTTTAAATGATATAGGAATAGTTGATTATTCAAAATGTTCCTGCAGATCAAGCCTTCCTAGAGTTATATGGAAGGGACGCACACCTGAAACATTTGTTGTCGCAGGCGGAGTTAATGTCTATTCATATCAAATTCACAATGCATTATCGAAAAGCGGCGTTTATGTTGGGCGATGTGAGATTGATATTTTGGATAACGGACCAGGAAAAGATTTGGTTGTATTTAATATATATACGGATGGAAAAAATATAAAAAGATCAAAAACAATTTCAAAAAAGATTAGTAGCTTATTAAATAGCATGTCTATTGATTTTTCAGATGTTATTTGTTGCAAAACTGTCAATACAATAACAAAAATTAAATTGGATAAAAATCCTCGAACAAGCGTGAAAAAAAGTGCAATAATAATAAACGATAAGCGAAAATATGCTAGATGACAAAATCAATCAGATGATAAATAATGTGCGTAAAGTTGTGCCGTATAATAAGCTATATGGAAAATTAAGCGAAAAGACTGAGTTTATTGATATTCCTTTTTTAGAGGATTGTCATATTAGCGGAATAGAATTCGAATCTCTTAATAAAAATCAAAAAAATGTTTGCGCTTATTTTACTAGCGGCACAACATCAGATCCAAAAGCTGTTTATCATAATAATAATGAAGCGAATTATTTAATTGATTATTTAAAGTGGTTTTGTAAGATGGAAGGAATAAGCGGACGCGAAAGAGTTGCAGTATTAATGGGTCAATCTTTTTGGGGAGCTGGTTATTTTACAGTGCAGGGACATATTAAATCAGGTAATATGGTTATGCCAGTAGACTCTGGATTGTCAAAAGAAAAAATCGGAGAATTGATTAGGATATTTCAACCGACTGTAATATCTTCTACGCCGTCTTTCTTGTTGGGATTAAAAGATGCGCTGAAAGGCGTAAATGTCAAGATAATTGAAACTACGGGCGAGATGATGGATAAAAAGATGAGAAAAAATATTGAAAATATATATAATGCGGAAGTTTATGACGCATATGGATTAACAGAGGGGCTTATTGGAACAGAATGTTTATGCCACGATGGCTATCATTTTCAACCGAACAAAGTTTATTTAGAGATAATAAAATCCGATACGGGAGAAATACTAGGCGATGAAAAGTGGGGAGAGCTAGTAATGACCGTTCTTTGCAATTCGATTATGCCGATTATAAGGTATAAAACTAAAGATCTGTGCAAAATATCCAGAACCAAATGTAAATGCGGTAATAAATATCCGAGAATTTGGATAAGAGGAAGAAAAGAAAAATCCATTCCTTTGTATGAAGGAGCAAAAGTAGCACTAAAAGATGTTGAAGGGGTTATGTTCGAAGTTTATGGAAAATCTGCTGAATTTACAATAAATGTTAAAACGAACAAAAATAGATCGACGATGCGTATAAATATTAAAGATTGCAATATTAAAAGAAAAAAACTTGCTATAGAAAAAATTTCTGCTGTAAATTATGAAACATTATATTTAACGGAAACTGGGAAATTGCAGATTATTTTCAAGGATTAAAATAAGCAAATAATAATAAATTCAAAATGAAGCTTCATTTTTTGTGGAGAGAAAATTATGTAGGATACTTATGGGCAAGTAATGTAACAACAAGTGCATATTTTTTGCATAGCGGATTTTTACTTTACAATCAAGAAGTTCTGACTGCGTATGCCACTCCCAAGGAATTATGCGAGGTTGATAAATTTACAGAGCATCTTGCGGGCAATCAAAAAGAAATTTTGAACCTTGAAAAAGAATTTAATAGTATTAAAAGAAAGATCAAAAGCCTTCGCGTAATAATAAATAATAAAAATGCAAGAAAATGTACAAATCAAGAGCTGTACAGCTTGTTTGAAGTTCTAATTGGAGCTTTGAGAGATTATGTAAAAGTTTATTTATGGACAGAACCTCATTTTACAGAAAGAATTGAAAAAGAAGTTTTTAGTCTGTTGGATATAAAAATAGGAAAGAAAAGAAACATGGAAAGAATAGTAGCAGGTCTATTGTCGTATGATAAAAAAATGACTGCTAAATATATGCTTGATGCAAAAACTTAAAAAACCCTCTATTTATTGAATGAGGTGGCGAAAATGCGTTTTAGAGCCAAAAAAATAAGCACGCCATTAGTTGACTTATCAGAAATATTATTAAGAGAAGCGTCGAGAAGAACATATTTGGCAGTTACGCAAATATCAAATCTTGATCTGAAAGAACTTAAAGAATTGCTTTGCAGGAGCAAGCAGCCAAATTTGGAATTAGTGAATATGCGGCAAAAGCATTTTGCGCTAAAAATCAATGTAATGCGTCAGCCGATTGTGGAAAATATTTCAAATATTGGTATAAAAAGATTTATTCAGTATGACCAAAGGCATGCAGATAAAAAAATTTTTAAAGGAATAATCGTTTATCCTGGGAAAGTAAGCGGTAGAGCAAGAATTGTGCCGCCAATGTCAGGTGAAAAAGAATATAAAATGTATATTAGGACACTAAAGAAAACTGATATAATAGTTGCGGCAATGACATCGCCAGATTTAACACCTGCATTTTCGAAAGTTGCTGCAGTAATTACGGATGAGGGGGGACTTATGTCGCATGCAGCGCTGGTTGCAAGGGAGAAGAGGATTCCTTGCATTATTGGAACAAAGATTGCCACTAGAGCATTAAATAATGGAGACAGAATTGCAGTCGATGCTGATAATGGAACTGTAACAAAAAAAACATGAACAAATATATAATAGAAATAAAACGAAATAAAGCCATATCTAGCTCCATCCAAAAAATAGGGGGGAAAGCAATGTCGCTCGCAATTATGGCAAAACACGGAATTAATATGCCAAGAGGCATTGTTGTAGGAGTAAATGCATACGATTTATTTTTAAAGGAAAATAATTTAATCGGTGCAATAGATAAAATGTCAAAATTATCATCAAAAAAAGCCGTATTTTGCGCTGCGGAAAAGATACAAAAAATCATTTTAACTAGCAAAATTCCTGATGATATAGTTTCAGAAATTAACTTATGGATTCAAACAAGCAATATAAAAAGATATGCCGTTAGGTCTTCTGCAAATGTAGAAGATGCCGCAAAGAGGTCTTGGGCTGGTCAGTTTGATAGTTATTTGAATGTTCCTTCAAGTATGATTACTATAAATATAAGAAAATGCTGGGCGTCAGTTTTTAATAGCAGAGTAGTTAATTATGCTAGTTCTATAAAAAGCATATCCTCAATAAAAATGGCCGTAATTGTTCAAGAAAGTTTAGATTGCGAAGTTTCGGGAGTATGTTTTACAAAAAATCCTCTTATGTCGAATGATAAAAACATATTAATTGAAGCAGTATTTGGACTAGGCGAACTTTTGGTTCAAGGAGAAGCAGTTCCTGATACCTATAAAATTGAAAGAGGAAGCAATATTATTACGGAAGCTGATGTTAATGAACAAAAGATTATATACGCGGGAGTAAGGAAGGGCGGGTCTAAATCAATGCGCATTAAAAGAACATTTAAGCAAAAAATAAGCGGAAGGGAAATGATAGATTTAACAAAAATAGCCTTAAAAATAGAAAAAATATATAATAAAGGCTGTGATATAGAATGGTGTAAAAAGGGAAATAAAATGTATATCTTGCAAGCTCGTCCAATTACAACAGGGAAAAAAACATAATTTATAATTTCAAAAAACTTATGATAATAGATGCACATACGCATATTGGTCCATTCGCAGGTCATAATGGAAAATCAGCAAATGATCTCTATGAATCCATGGATGATGCGGGCATTGATATTTCATTAATTATTGCGAATAATTTTGGTTGTGAAATTAAGGGATACACAACAGCTCAATTAGTGGAAATAGCCAAGAAGCATTCTAGATTAAAAGTAATCGGGAATATTGACTATGCCAGAATTGGCAAGGGGCAGATTGATGAATTGAAGAATTTTATTAAAAGAAAGTTAATTGTTGGTGTTAAATGTTATGTTGGTTACGAGAATTATTACCCGATATCTAAAAAGTTGCACACATTTTATAAATATTGTTCAGCCTATGGCATACCTGTTGTCTATCATAGCGGTTATATTTTATCAGAGTCAAGCGGATTGTTGAAATATTCTCATCCTCTTGCCGTTGATGATGTTGCAACCATGTTTCCAGATTTAAAAATCGTCATTGCCCATATGGGAAATCCGTGGATAGCTGATTGCGCCGCTGTCGCAGCAAAAAATAAAAATGTATATGTAGATTTTGCTGGACAATTTACAGAGTTTCGTTCTATTTCAAAAGAAGATTGCGATGATTTTATTGAAAATGTTACTAAATTTAAATCACTTTCTGGGACTTGCAGGTGTTTATTTGGAACGGACTGGTGGTATTATTCCCAAAAAGAGTGTTTGCATGCGGTAAAATGTTTGAGGCTGATTAAGGAAGAGGAGGATATGGTATTATGGAAGAATGCCAAAACAGTATTTAACCTTAAATAGATTTATATGCGCAGGGATTTCAGATACAAGCGGATGTTCATTTATGAAGATGTATTCGCGGAAAATAATGAATTACAAAGAATAGAAAGTATGGACTATGATACGAGGGTTTTTAAGGTGCCTAAAATATATAAAGTATGCGTTGATAATATATTTGATAACCATGAATTAGGATACTCTGATCTAGGGGGCTTGGAAGAATTCAAAAAATTAATATCTAAATACGAACAATGTTTGACTGGCTTTAAATCAAATGATCATATGGTTTTTGTTGGAAGCGGAGTGAGTTCTTTAATTGGTCCTGTGGTTGAGGCAATATTGAATTTACCTGAAAATAATAAAAGAAAAAAAATAGTATTGTTCTCTCCAGATTATCCGCTTTTTCATTCAGTTGTCGAATATGCTGGCGGTGAACCGATCATGATATTTTCTAAAAGAGAAAATAATTATTTGCCGACGAGCGAGGAGTTATTAAATATTTTAACAAAGGATGTTGCTGCTGTTCTATTTTCAAACCCTAATAATCCAACGGGAAAAGCTTATTCTGAAAAATGGATAAATGAATTAGTTCGTTTGTCTAATGAAAAAAACTTTTTTATAATTAGCGATGAAATATATGCTGATATGTTATATAATCGGAAGAATTTTGCGCATATATCAAAAGTCAAAAAAACTTATAGAAATTACATAAAATTGTTTGGCCTGTCAAAGGACAGGCCAGGAACTACGGGATTGCGCGCGGGATATTGTATTGGAGATAGTAGGTTATTGGAGTCAATATTTGATATACAAATGGTGCGAAATTTTTCAGGAAGTATTTTGTCGGATTGTGTTTTGCATTTGGATATTGCTTTACGATATTTCAAATTATCAAATGAAAAATGCAAACAGTTGGAACAATTTTCAGAAAGTGATATTAAAAACTATTATGATACAATAGAACAAAATCGAATTTTACAGAAGAAAAGCAATCAATTGATAATTGCAGAATTTAAAAAAAATCGGAACATAATCGATTATATAGAACCTGATGGGGGAAATTCGGTTTATTTTAGATATTATAAAACGCTTTCTCCCATGGGTCTGCTCTATGAATTTATTAAAAAAGGATTAGCAATATATCCGACAGACTCTTTTAATATGGATCCAATGCGGGAAGGGTCATGGGTAAGAATGTGTGTAACGCAAGACATCGCTTTTATGAAAAATTGCATATCAAAAATCTAATTTATAAAATAATGAGAGAAATTGAAATTAAACTTAAAATTTAAACAAATAAAATGCAAAAAATATTTTCAGTAAAACTGAAAAAAGGGGATAGAGTGAGGATTATCGCGCCTTCAAGGTCAATGGCGATTATAAAATAGCAATTTACGATGCGGAGAGCATAAAATCAAATGATACCAAGTCTCAGGAAAAAGCTGACAATAAAATCAGCAAAGCCAAAGAAGAACTGGAAAAAGCTCTTCAAGAATTAGCTGGTGGAAATCCAGATAAAGCGATAGACGATCTCAAGGCGTCATGGAAATCCGCGCAACTGGCGATGAGTTTCTTGTAGATAAGGCGAATAATAAAATTTTATCAAGATAAATCTGAAAAAATGAAATTTATTTTTGCGGATAATTTGGTTGCTGGAAGAATTAAATCGGAGTTTGGGGACGAGATGGCTGGCTATCTTAATTTTGATAATGGTTTTACGCTGGCGGCGATGGATGGTGATGAGATTGCGGGATTTATTTTGGCAAGCGTTAAAAAACTTCCTTATAATTTTGAAAATATTTTTGAAAGTTTTATTGATGTGATAGAAGTTAGAAAAGAATATCGCAGGCTGGGAATTGCGAAAAAATTATTAAAATTATGCGAGAAAGAATCAAAGAAAAGAGGGGCGTATCAAATCAGAGCTTGGAGTTCGGAAGATAAAAAAGAAGCGATAGCGATGTGGAAAAAGCTTGGCTTCTTTTTGCATCCGCAAGAAATTATATCCGCAGTTACCAAAAAACCGGTGAAAGGATATTTCGCGGGGAAGGTTTTGGGTTGAATTTGTAATTTTATTAAATTCCTTTGAACTGCAAAATATTATTTTTTGTCATTTCGAGCATCAGCGAGAAATCGCTTATATTCGCTATTTTATGTGTCTGCGAGGGATTCCTCTTTGTCTGATGACAAATCGGAATGACAAAAGATAATGGCTATTTCAACAAGAACTAATTAAATATAACTTCTTATTCCCTCATTCGCGCGAATGGGCGAATGGTAAAGATGAATTTAAAATAATATCAACTATATATTTGAGAATAAATTAAACTTAAAACTATGCCTCAACAACTTCGCAAAATTCCCCTTGCCGATCGAATGCGTCCGGAGACGCTGGGGGATTTTGTCGGGCAGGAGAAGATTTTGGGGGAGGGGAAAATTTTGAGAAAGGCGATTGAAACCGATAATATTCCTTCCATAATATTTTGGGGTCCGCCGGGGGCGGGGAAAACCACGCTGGCTTATATTATCGCGAAAACTACAAAAGGGGAGTTTGTAAAACTAAGCGCGGCGGCGAGCGGAGTAAAAGATATAAGAGAGAAAATAAAAAAAGCGGAAGAATTGAAAAAAGAGGGCAAAAAGACGATTATGTTTATTGATGAAATTCACAGATTCAATAAGTCCCAGCAAGATACTTTATTGCCTCACATTGAAAACGGCGTAATAATTCTCATCGGCGCGACGACGGAAAATCCAAGTTTTGAAGTGAACAACGCTTTGCTTTCCAGATCCCGCGTTTTTGTTTTGGAAAAATTGTCCGGCGAAAATATTTTGAAGATTCTAAATAACGCTTTGGAAAATAAAGAAAAGGGATTGGGAGAAATAGGAATAGATATTAAAAAAGATGATTTGAAATTTTTATCTAATATATCAGACGGTGATGCCAGAGTCGCGCTTAACGCTTTGGAATTTGCCAGTGATATAGATAAAAATATAGATAGAAAAATAATTCAAGAAGCTTTGCAAAAGTCGCTGGCTTACGATAAAAACGGCGAAGAACACTATAATATAATTTCCGCCTTGCATAAATCTATGAGAGGAGGAGACGCGGACGCGGCGCTGTATTATCTTGCCAGAATGCTGGAAGGCGGAGAGGAGCCGCTATATATCGCGCGCCGTCTGATCAGATTCGCTTCGGAAGACATAGGATTGAAAAATTCTCTCGCGCTCAATCAAGCGGTTGCCGCGTATCAAGCTTGCCATTTTATAGGCTATCCGGAATGTAATGTTAATTTAGCGCAAGTCGTTGTCTATATGGCGAAGAGCAAAAAGAGCAACGAATTATACAAAGCTTATGGCAAGGCGGCGGATGATGTAAAAAAATTCGGAAGCTTGCCAGTTCCTTTGCACATCAGAAACGCGCCGACAAAATTAATGGAAGAATTAAACTATGGCAAAAATTATAAATATTCTCCCGATTTTGAATATAAAGAAAAACAAGAATATTTTCCGGATAAATTGAAAGGGAGGAAATATCTGGAAGTTAAAAGTCCGTAAAGTCTATAAAGTCTATAAAGTCATTTAACTTTACGAGCTTTATAACTTTCAACTTTATAACTTATCTCGTGTTGCCAATAATGGTTTATTAAACTATTATTATAAGAGGGAGGAGCATATATAATAAAATTAAAGTCATCAATATGAAAAAAATAAAAAAAGAAAAATACAAAAATTACTTATACAGTTTTATCGTTCCAGCTCTGATAATAATCCCGGGATGGGGGACTACGAATAAGCCGGAAAATGTCCCGACTGATTTTCGGCAATCTATAATGAATCTCACGAATTATATATTAGGATTTGTCGCTATCATCGCCACGCTGATGATTATTTACGGAGGAGTTCTTTATTTGACTTCGCTGGGGAACGAAGAAGCTTCCGCTGTGGCAAAAAGAACAATCGCCAACGCGATCGTTGGAATTTTCATAACAGGCTTGGCTTACGCGGCGGTAATCGTAGTTACGAATGTGATTCTTACGGAGTAAATTTTATTTTTAATTAATTATTTTAAAAGAAAGGAAAAAATATGGAAGTTCAAAACAATCAACCATTAACAAATAATATTCCCAAGCCTGCAAGCAATAAAATTCTTTGGTTTATGTTTTTTATTGCGATATTTGTCTATAATATTGTTGCAGTCTTTATGTCTTATGATGAAAAATTCGGGGAAAACGGATTTATTGGAATGGAAAGTGGAATGTATTCCTTGTTATTTTACGCATTTATAATTATTTCAGTTATTAATTTTGTTGTTATATTTAAACTAAAGGCAAAAACAGATATCAAATCCCCGACTCAGCAATCATCGGGAAAAGAAATAAATTATACTGTTGTCAGAATTGCATTCGCTGAATCTATGGCAATTTTCGGATTAGCGCTTTTTCTTGTAAATGGAAATTTTAATCATCTTCTGTTTTTTACCGCGCTTGCCATAGTCGGTATGTTTTTAGTTTATCCTAAAAAATAATTTTGATAACTATTAAAA
>CAYPQL010000043.1:0-9935 GCA_964412905.1 uncultured Candidatus Saccharibacteria bacterium | reverse complement strand
ATAATTGTCAATTAACCTAAAATATCAAGTGTTCGGATTGACCCTAGCGGGTAGGCTTTATCATAACAAAACAGTCTAGCATACATTTCAAAACCTGTCAAGAGCAGTTGACCTTTTGTCTTTAAAATGCTAATCTGAAGTTAAAGATAATCGGCTTATATTCAGTTTTATGTTGAATTCTCAAGTAGATGAAATCAAATCAAGATTGACCGTGGAAGAGGTTATTTCCGGCTATTTGCAAATTCAAAGAGCGGGAAGAAATTGGAAAGCCAAGTGCCCGTTTCATAATGAAAAAACCCCGTCTTTTATGGTGAGTCCCGAACGGCAAATGTGGTATTGTTTCGGATGCAATACGGGAGGGGATATTTTTACTTTTGTTATGAAAATGGAAGGGTTGGAATTTCCCGAGGCTTTGAAATTGCTTGCCGAAAAAGCCGGAATTCAGCTTGAAAATCACAGCTTTGAGAACAGCGGGAAAAAAAGCAAGGCTCTGGAGATTCTTAACATAGCCAGAAAATTCTACGAAGAGTGTTTGAAAATCAAAGCGGGAAAAAAGGCTTATGAATATCTAGCCAATCGCGGTCTTACAAAAGATATAATTGAAAAATTTCAGCTTGGATACGCTTCTGATTCTTGGGATTTGCAAAGCAATTTTTTGAAAAAAAAAGGTTTCAAGGAAAGCGACATTTTTTCAGCGGGCCTAACCGTTCAAAAAGACGGCGGGGGGCATTATGACAGATTCAGAGGAAGAATAATGTTTCCCGTGAACAACATTAGCGGACAAACAATTGGATTCAGTTCTCGCGTTATGCCGGGAGCGGACGAGGGCCATGCAAAATATATAAACACCCCGGAAACAATCGTCTATAACAAAAGCAGAGTTTTGTATGGACTAGACAAGGCAAGGTCGGTGATAAGAGAAAAAGATTTGTGCGTGATGGTGGAAGGAAATATGGATGTAATCGCTTCATTTCAAGCTGGAGTTGAAAATGCGGTGGCGACTTCCGGAACGGCGCTGACAATAGAGCAGATAAGAATCATAAAAAGATACACAAAAAACATCGCGTTTTCTTTTGACGCGGACGCCGCGGGAATGAGGGCTATGGACAGGGGAATTGAAATAGCTTTGGCTGAAGAGATGAATGTGAGCGTTATTCTAATTCCCGAAGGAAAAGATCCCGCCGATTGCGTGAAAAATAATCCGCAGCTGTGGATTGATTCCGCGAGCAATCCGAGGTCGATTATGGAGTTTTATTTTGACAGCGTATTTTCAAAATACGACCGCCAAGAAGTGGAAGGCAAGAAAAAAATCGCGGAGGAGCTTTTGAATATTATCTCAAAAATTTCCAATAAAATCGAACAAAACCATTACCTGAAAATGCTTTCGGAAAAACTGGAAATTGACGAAAAAGCGATTTTTGAGTCCTTGAGCGAGTTGGAAAAAAAGCAGCCTAACTTTAGAAATCAAATTGGCGAAGATAATCAAGAAAAAAAAGAAACGATCACCAGAGAAGATCAGCTTCAAAAAAGAATATTGGGTTTTATAATTTTATTCCCGCATTTTTTTGAAGGTTTATTTTCAAACTTAGCAGGCTTTTTGCCTGATGAAAAGATTGGAAAAATTTACAAAATGATAGAAAGCTTATATGCCAAAAAGAATAAATTAACGGCTGAAAATCTTGCTATTCTTAAAAAGGAAATTTCCCAAGAGCGCGATTTTGAAAATCAAAAAGAAGACCTGTCTTATATCTGGGACGCATCTGTGCTTGGCGTTGAATCGGATATGGATAATATCGGCAGCGCGCAAAAAGAAGCGGAAATTTGCATTGTCAGTTTGAAAAAAATAGCGCTTAAAAAAAAGCTGAAAGAGCTGGAGATTGAAATGAAGAAAGGGGGGAGCGGCGCAAGCCGGCAAAAAATGGAAGAATTTAATAAGCGCGTTGAGGAGTTGAATAGTTTGGAAAGCTAAAAGTTAAAAACGAAAAACTAAAAATCATTATAATTTACAAGCTTAATAAGCTAAAAAGCTACAAACTAATAAGCTAATTTTGCAAAATGAATAAAAAGACAATAATCTTATCGCTGGCAATTTTTGCTGTCTCTCTTTTTGTTGTGGGAGCGATAAGCTTTATTTATATTCAAGATATAATCAATAACAAGTCATATAATGCCGAAGATTATTCTCAAAAAGAATTTATAATTCGAAGCGGGGAGACCGTGGAACAAATCGCGACCGGTTTGGAAAACAATAACTTAATAATCGGGAAAGATTTTTTTAAAATTTATGTGTGGCAAGAAAAAATAGCGAGCAAGCTTCAAGCCGGGAGTTATAATCTGTCGCCGTCTATGAAGATCTCGGAAATAGCGAATTTGCTTGCCGGCGGAAAAATAAAAGGAAATGAGGTTGGTATTAAATTTATAGAAGGAATTTCCAATAATGAGATAGACGCGGAACTTGTTAAAAGCGACCTTATCAATAAAGGGGAATTTATAAATTTTGATAAAAATATTGAGCGGGCATTTTTGTCTGAATATGAATTTTTAGAAGATAAGCCAATGGGAGCGGGGCTTCAGGGATATTATTTTCCAGACACTTACAGATATTATGACGACTCGCCAATTGAAGACATTGTAAAAAAAATGCTTGATAATTTTGACTTAAGACTAACAAGCGATTTAAGAGAAGAAATTAAAAAACAAAACAAAACAATTTTTGAGGTTATAACCCTTGCGAGCATAGTTGAAAAGGAAGCGGGAAACAAAGAAGATATGGGCAAGATCGCAAGCGTTTTTCAAAACAGGCTTGATATTGGAAAAGCGCTTGAATCTGACGCGACAATAAATTATATAACAAATTCAGGCAGAGCCCGGTCAACCTATGAGGATTTAAAAATTGATTCGCCGTATAACACCTATAAATATGCCGGGCTCCCTCCCGGACCGATTTCAAATCCGGGAATAGAAGCTATTAAGGCGGCGATATATCCAGAAAAAACAGACTACCTTTTCTTTTTGACGGCGAAAGGCGATAAAAAGGCGGTTTTCGGCAAAACCTACGACGAGCATTTAGCGAATAAAAGAAAATTTTTGGATTGATTTGATTTAATTAAGTAATATATATTATGGAAAAAAAATTAGATGGCAAGAATATTTTAATGATAATTGCCAGCAAGAATTTTCGCGATGAAGAATATTTTATTCCTTTTGAAATTTTTCAAAGAGAAGGAGCGAAAATTACTACGGCAAGTTCAGCCAAAGGAGAAATAGTCGGAGTTGAAGGAGGAGAAGCGAGAGCGACATTAACATTAAAAGAAGTTAAAAAGGATAATTTTGACGCGTTTGTTTTTGCCGGAGGCAGCGGAGCGGCTGAATATTTTGATGACAATGAAGCGCATAGAATCGCCCAAGAAGCCGTATCGGCTCATAAAATTCTGGCGGCAATTTGCATCGCGCCCGTAATTCTGGCAAGAGCCGGAGTTCTCAGGGGAAAAAGAGCCACTGTCTGGTCCGGCATTTTGGATAAAACCGGAAAAAAAGAATTAAAAGAAGCCGGATGCATTGCGGAAGACAAAAAAGTTGTTACTTGCGGAAAAATCATCACGGCCGACGGTCCCTCGTCCGCCGAAGAGTTTGCAAAAGCGATAATTAATGTTTTTTGAAATAATAAAAATTTTATTGTAAAATAAAATTATGAACAAATCATTTACCATTCACGACTTGCCGAAAGAAGAACGGCCGCGCGAGCGGCTGGCTAAGTTTGGAGAACAAGCGCTCTCGGCTCAGGAACTATTGCAGGTTATTTTAGGACGCGGCATTGCCGGAGAATCAGTCGCGGTCACGGCGCAAAAATTATTGACGCAATTCGGGAGCTTGCAGAAATTAGCCGAGGCGAGTATTGAAGAATTATCCGCAATAAAAGGAATCGGACCGGCAAAAGCGGCGCAGATAAAAGCCGTTTTTGAGATCAGCCGCCGTCTTTCCACTCAAATCCCGTCTTATAAAAGCAAAGAGCTCACCAATCCTGAAAAAGTTTATCAATTGATAAAAAGCAAACTTAAAGATTATCATAAAGAATATTTTTATATTATTATTCTTAATAGCAGGAATTATTCAGTCGCGGAAGTTTCAGTCGGCAGTCTTAATGCCAGTATCGTCCATCCGCGCGAAGTATTCTCGGAAGCCATCAAAAACAAAGCGGCGTCGGTGATATTCGCCCACAACCATCCGTCAGGCGATCCCGAGCCGTCGGAAGACGATTTGATAATTACGAAAAGATTGGTTGAAGTCGGCAAAATTATCGGGATTGAAGTGACGGATCATATCATTGTGACGAAAAATGGATTTTTAAGTTTTAAGGAAAAGGGAATTTTAAACTAAAGCAAAATTTTAATAAACATTATGAGTTTGTCACAACCTATAAAATCAGGCGAAAAGTATGATTTGACAAAGATCTAATTTAAAAAATATGTTTGAACAATCGTTTAAAAATATTGATAATGTGCTTCATACGGATTCGGGTTGCGGAACCGAGCTTGATTATGTGGAGCAAACTTCATGGATTCTCTTTTTGAAATATCTTGACGATTTGGAAGAAACGAAGAAAACCGAAGCGGCGCTGGCAGGGAAGAAATATAAATATATTTTGTCTCCGGAATATCGCTGGAATTCTTGGGCTTGTCCCAAAAATGGCGATGGGAAGCTGGATCACAATAAAGCGTTGGACGGCGATGATTTGAAGGATTTTGTAGATCGTAAGTTTTTCCCGTATCTGAAAAAGTTCAAAGCGGAAGAGCCGAATACCATTGAATATAAAATCGGCGAAATTTTTTCCGAATTGAAAAACAAAATTTCCAGCGGCTATAAACTGCGGGAAATTTTGAATGTTGTGGATGGGATGCACTTTCGGCTTTACGAAGAAAAACACGAGTTGTCTCATCTTTATGAAGCCAAAATCAAGAATATGGGAAATGCCGGACGAAATGGCGGCGAATATTACACGCCTCGCCCGCTTATCAAAACTATCGTCAAAGTGGTCGCGCCAAAAATCGGCGATACGATTTATGACGGAGCTTGCGGCAGTGCGGGATTTTTGGTGGAAGCCTATAATTTTCTCACGCAAAATCAATCCAAGCTTTCTTCCAGCCAAATGGCAATACTGCAAAACAAATCGTTTTACGGCAAAGAAATAAAATCGCTTGCCTACATCATCGGCATTATGAATATGATTTTGCATGGCATTGAAGCGCCGAATATCAGGCATATGAATACGCTGGCGGAAAATATCAATGATATTCAAGAGAAAGATCGCTACGATATAATTTTGGCAAATCCGCCTTTTGGCGCAAAAATAGGCACGGAACTTCAGCAAAATTTTCCGATCAAGTCCAGTGGCTCCGACAATCTTTTTCTTCAGCATTTTATTAAAATTCTCAAAGCCGGCGGCAGGGCGGGCGTGGTGATTAAAAATACTTTTCTATCCAATACTGACAATGCTTCGGTGAGCTTGCGGAAACATTTACTGGAAAGTTGTAATTTGCATACGGTACTTGATTTGCCGGGTGGCGCTTTTCAAGGCGCGGGCGTGAAAACTGTAGTTTTATTTTTTGAAAAAGGCGCACCGACCAAAAAAGTTTGGTTCTATCAGCTCAATCTTGCGCGCAATTTAGGCAAAACCAATTCTCTTAACGAAGCCGATTTGGCGGAATTTGTGAAATTGCAAAAGACAAAAGAGGATAGTAAAAATTCATGGAGTATTGATACTGTCACCCTGAGCTTGTCGAATGGGTTTGATTTATCGGTGAAGAATCCAAATAAAGCGGAGGAAGCGGCGTTGCGCGAGCCGAAGGAGATTTTGGAGGAGATGAAGAATTTAGACGGGGAAAGCGAGGATATTTTAGAGAAGATTAAGAAATTAATTTAAGAAAATATGAATGATCTTATAAATATAAAAGTAATTCAAAAAGATTTTAACGGCGAGAAAAAGAGATTTGTTAATGCAAGGGAATTGCATAGATGGTTGGGCGTTGGTAAGAGGTTTGCAACTTGGATTACTGACAGAATTAGTAAATACGATTTTGTAGAAGATTTGGATTATTTCATATCCATTCCCAAGATTGGGAATGGATTAAGTGTGCAACCTAAAGGGAAAATTGTTGATGCTAAAACTGGTAAAGTATTAGCAAAAGAGTATGTGGTTTCTAAAAATGCGAAGAATTTGCGATTGAGGAAAAGGGGATGTTTTAATGAAGTGGATGATTATGGTTGGGTTTGAGGAATTGTGATAAAATAGGAGAAAGATATTGAATAGTATAATTAAGTTGGTTTAATGTATGGCTGCAAAAAATACAAAACTTAAGGCAATCGACTTTTTCTGCTCAGGAGGTGGAATGAGTTTTGGTATGCAACAAGCTGGAATCGATGTTATTGCTGGAATTGATTTTGATTCAGAATGTCAAAAAACTTACGAAGCTAATATAAAAGGGGCTAAATATATATTAGAAGATGTATCTAAATTAAAAGAAGTAGACTTATCTAAAAAAATTGAAATAAAAAAAGACGATGACAATTTAATTATGATTGGATGCAGTCCTTGTCAGTATTGGACGATTATTCGTACTAGCAAGGGTAAGTCTGAAAAGTCAAAAGACTTATTGCATGAGTTTCATAGATTTATCAAATATTATAATCCTGGATATGTTGTTGTGGAAAATGTTCCAGGAATTTTAGATAAAAAAAAGGAGAGTGGGTTAGATAGATTTGTGCATGATTTGGAAACAAGAGGATATAGAGTTCATTATGAAATAGTACGCCTTAAAGAATATGGAGTACCAGAAACAAGAAGAAGATTTTCTTTAATTGCAAATCGTGTTACTGATAAAGAAATTTTTCCAAAGTCTGACAAATTAATTTCGACAGTTGCAGATTATATTGGAATAAAGAATGGATTTCCAAAAATTCCAGCTGGGCATAAGGACAAAACAACTTTTATGCACACAACGGCAGGGCTTAGCGATACGAATTTAAAAAGATTAAAACTCACTCCTCAAAACGGTGGTTCGCGAAAATCTTGGGCAGATACTAACTTGCAGCTAGAGGCGTATAAGAAAAAAGGAAATATATCTTTCAATGATACTTATGGAAGAATGTCTTGGGATAAGCCAGCACCGACGATTACAACAAAATTTTTTAGTATTTCAAATGGCCGTTTTGCACATCCAAACGAAGACCGTCCAGTTTCATTAAGGGAAGGTGCAACCCTTCAAACTTTTCCTAAAAGTTATAAATTTGTCGGAACTAGTGTTTCTTCAATAGCTCGTATGATAGGAAATGCTGTGCCTCCGCTTTATGCAAAAAAACTTGGATTAACTATAATTAAAAACCATGACTCAAGATAATCAAACAAGTCGAGAATTGAAAATGACCTTTGATCCAAATACCATTCAGCATTTGGGTATTAAAATGTATTCTTATTTGCCCGCTGCTATTGCTGAATTAGTGGCAAATGCCTATGACGCGGATGCCAGAAAAGTACATATTAGGCTTTTTAATACTGATAAAGACGGTAAAAGTATTATTGTTGAAGATGATGGGCATGGTATGTCTTTTGATGAAGTAAATAGTTATTTTCTGAATATTGGAAGAAACAGAAGATCTGAAAATCTTAAAAATTCACCTGGCGGACGTATTGCAACAGGGAAAAAGGGTCTTGGGAAATTAGCTCTTTTTGGAATTGGTTCGGAGATTTTAGTATCGACAAAAAAATATAGAGAATCAAAAAGGATTAATTTTACATTAAATTGGGTTGATCTTAAAAACTGGGACAGAGAAAAATCTGGACCAGACTATAAGCCAAGTTTTGAAGAAATAGTTGATGATATTGAAAAGAAAGGAACTATTATTAAAATATCTCAATTAAAAAGGCATTCGGATTTTTCTGTTGAAGAACTTTCAAAAAGTCTTTCAAGAATGTTTAATTTTCTCGATGCAAATTTTAGAGTATTCTTATCGCTTAACAATGGGAATGAAACTGAAATTACCAATGAATTAAAATACCAGTCGCTTAAAGAGCAATTTGCTTGGACATTTCCAAAGCTATCTGAAAATATAGAGAGTGATTATGCAAGGAAAAAATCAGTAATTGGTAAAATTTTTACTACAAAAACACCACTAAAGCCAGGACAGCGAGGAATAACACTTTTTGCAAATGGAAGAATGGTAAATGCTCCAGAGTTTTTTGGAAGCTCAGAGTCTAGTCATTTCTTTTCTTATACAACAGGTTGGCTTAATGTTGATTTTATAGATGAGCTTGATGGTGAAAATGATGCTATCTCAACAAACAGGCAATCACTTGATTGGGAGAAAAAAGAAACATTTGATTTGCGTATTTTTCTTCAGAAAATATTAGCTGTTGTTCATAAGGATTGGAGAATAAAAAGAAAAGAAGAAAATAAAAAAGAAGCGGGAGAAAAAACTGGAATTAATCGAAAACAATGGTTTGCTACAATTCCTGTTGATAAGGCGGAGATTATAAATACAGCCCTTGAAGAGGTTTCAGATCCTGATTCTGAAAGAGGATATGCAGAAATATTAGAGGTAGCGATGCATCAAATTGCGCCAGAATATGCGGAATTACATTGGAGATATTTACACCCATCAATACATAAAATTGCTGAGGACGAATATAAAAAAAGAGATTATTTTAAGGCGGCAAGGGAAGCGGCACTACTTTATATTCAAAGAGTTCGTGATATGTCTGGCTATAAAGATAAAACAGGAGAAGATGTTGATCTTATCTTTAATCCTGCCACAGGAATATTAATGGTTACTAATTGCTCTAATGAAACTGAAAAAAATATTCAAATGGGTCAACAACATTTATCAAGGGGTATTCTTTTTGGATGTAGAAATCCATTAACTCACAATCCAGAATTTGAAAAACATTTAATAGATACAGGTCTTTTTAATGAAAAGGTTTGTCTTGATATGTTGGCGATGATTTCTCATTTATTTACTCGATTAGATAATGCAAAAAAAAGAAAATGAAAATTAACTGGCAAACAAAAAGACTTGGCGAGGTTTGTTATATTTATAATGGATCTACTCCACTAAGAAATAAAAAAGAATATTGGAAGAATGGAGATGTAAATTGGTTTACAATAAAAGATATTAGATTACAAGGAAGAAGAGTAAAGTTTACAGGACAAAAAATTACAGAAAAAGCATTAAAAGAAAGTAGTATAAAATTATTGCCGGTTAAAACCGTTTTAATTTGTTGCACTGCGTCAGTTGGAGAATGGGCTATCTCTGAAATTGAATTAACCACAAACCAGCAATTTAATGGAATGGTTATAAAAGATAAAAATAAATTACTTCCAGAATTTCTATTTTATTTTTCATCAACATTAAAAGATAAACTCCTTTTTGTTAGTGGTAAAACAACTATTGACTTTGTATCAATGGCGAAGCTTAAAGAAATTCAAATCCCTTTTCCACCCCTCTCCGAACAACGCCGCATTGTGAAAATTTTGGATGAGGTTTTTGAGAAGACGGCGAAGGCGAAGGAAAATGCGGAGAGGAATTTAAAAAATGCCAAGGAACTTTTTGAATCGTATTTGCAGAGGATTTTTGCGAATCCGGGGAAAGATTGGGAGGAGAAAAGATTGGGCGATGTTTGTTCTTTAATAACGAAAGGATCATCTCCAAAATGGCAAGGAATTAAATATGTTGAAGAACCAGGAATCCTCTTTGTTACGAGTGAAAATGTAGGTGAAGGGCAATTAATTTTGGAAAAAAGAAAGTATGTTGAAGAAAAATTTAATAAAAAAGATAAAAAATCAATTTTACAAAAAGGAGATGTTCTGACGAACATTGTCGGTGCATCAATTGGGAGAACTGCTATTTTTAATCAAGATGATGTTGCAAATATTAATCAAGCT
>CAYPQL010000042.1:7836-11250 GCA_964412905.1 uncultured Candidatus Saccharibacteria bacterium | reverse complement strand
CAGCTGGTTAGAGCGTTGCGTTCACCGCGCAGAGGCCACAGGTTCGAATCCTGTGCCGTCCACAGATTTGGTGTGGGGGTGAAGTTAGAGCGTGTCGTTCACATCGACGAGGTCGCTGGCCTGCCCCGTACCAATTCTTTAGATAATCTTTTTAAAAATATAACGCAAGCCGCAGGCGATACCGAGAGATAAACTCAGTTATACAATAAACTCACTTGCGGAATTTGGTGCTGGGGTTCGAGTCCAGATATGCCCACGGGCAAATCTAACAATATAAGTTGTAGGGGGTTTAGGTTCGCCCCGCGATAAACGTTTACCCCGTGTTTATCATGGGGCGGGGCGCCGCGGGTTAATCCTGTGGCGAGTCCTATACCGCCCACAAAAAAATTAAAATAAATAGGAACAAAACTCATTTATTAAAAGAAAGATTGTAAAACGAAACCATGGAACGCGCGGCCGTCAAAACAATTTTTTTAAACCCCTTCTCCTTTTTTGTTCCGGCGCTTAATAATTCTCTTTCCGCCTTGTTAAGGTTGTAAGAAATTATATTTTCCAATATTTTTAAACCATTGGATTTTTTCTCCAGTATTGTTACGGCGTCTATTTTAAAATCCTGATTATGGGTCTTAATATCATTTATTATCCTCACCGCGTTATTCAGGTATTTAAACGATTTTTTTAACTTTTCCAATAGTTCGTAAGTTATGCCGCTGGAAGCCAAATAACTGACTAAAATAAAAGAAGCCCCGATGCTTTTAGAAGCTATTGATAAATAATTTTTTAAAGAGGTTTTTTTGTCAATTATTTTTATTTCTTCAATCATTGCGTTATTCAGGTTTTTAGAAAGCAGGCGCCAATAGTTAAAAACCATGGTATCGTTGCAAGATTTTTTGATTGATTTATTCAAAAGTTGCCATAAGTCCAGCAGCTCTGCAACTGTTTTATTTTTAATATTATTTTTCTTGAATTTTTTATCCTGAAAGCCGTTTATTACGCGGTTTGCCTCTCTGATGTATAAAACCTTTTCTTTTTGCGGGATATTAACATTATCCATAAAATCGTCTTGCGCCGATAATAAAAGCGCCGCCAGAAAAAAATGAGCGCTTTTAAACTTTTTATTGTTTTCCGACATCAGCCAAACCAAAAAAGCAATATTCTCGCTGGTTTTAAATGTTCGCGTCTCTTTTTTGAAAATGTCCGGATAGGCATTGCGGAATTTAGCAATTTGCGATTTGTATTTTTCAAGCCCGGTTTTTTTAAATTTTGATATGTTTTTATTAAGTCGGTCTTCCTCCATATTTATGGAATCTATAAAAAAATTTTTTAGTTTTTTTTCCGGAAAAAATAATATAAAAAACACCGATAGTCAAGCTTCTGGCCAAAAAGAGGCCGATGTATTGAAATTGGTCAGGCCCCTGTTTGGCAAGGTTAAGGTTTTAGATTTGGAAATCAGAGAATCGAAAAGGGGGAAAATTAATTTCTTTGATATTAAAACCTTTCAAAAAATTAATAAAATCATTACCAGCGACTTGGATTTTTTAAAAGTATCTCAGACAGTGGTAGACGCAATAAGGAAAGAACTGGGCTATGTGGCGGGCACCCTTTTTCTTGTTGAAAAAGAAAGGGGTGCGGAATATCCGTATATTATTTCAACGGATATTATTAAAAAACTGGAGGTTATTTTTGGCAAGCCGACTTCCAGCCACGTTGGCCAACTGGTAATAGAGGATAATTTTGCCGTAAAATGCATTTCAACAAAAAAGGCCTATGTTGGAAACGATTTAAGGGATTTCGTGTCACCCGTTCTGTCTTACGGCAAAGCACGCCTTATACAAAAAATGTTTAGGATGAACACAACGGCAATCATTCCTTTGATAGTCAAAGATCAAGTTATAGGATCTTTAATGGTTAACAGCTCCAGAAAAGAAATGTCAAAAGACGAACGCGTATTGCTGAGCTTGTTCTCCGACCAAATCGCCATAGCCCTGAATAACGCGATACTTTACAAAAATATTAACGATAAGATTCGCGCTCTCCAGGAAAAAACCCAGGACATGCAATCGCTTTTGTCTTTAAGCCAAATAAGCTCGTCGGGACCAGAAATCGAGACGAATATCCAAGCTATGATGGATATGGTTCCGGAAAAGCTTGGATACTTGGAAATTTTAGGCGCGGTTCTGGTGCGCTATGACGAAAAGATCGGAAAAGTTTACGCATATATTACCACAGAGTCCGATTTGGTGCAACGAGCGAAAAAAATATTGTCCAAGCCGGTGCTGAATGACTATGCCGTTTTTGTCGCCAAGGACGGCGAAAATTCCCAAAATCTGACCTTAACCTCCCAAAGCATACTTAGCGGCGAAATTAAAAGAGGGGAGAATCTCGCGGATTTCGTTTCTCCGCCATTAGAGCGCTCCAAGGCCTGGCTCATGCAAAAAATGATGGGCGGCAAATCATTCGTCGCTATGCCAATTAATATAAGGGGCGAAAAATTGGGAGCGGTAATATTTATGTTCAAGAAACCGCTTCCTCAAATCGGCGACAGGGACATTGATATTCTAAAAGCTTTCAGCCAGCAAATCGGCGTGATCATGGAAAACTTGCAATTTTACCAAAGCCTTAACAAAAATATAGAAGAACTTACCAGAACGAAAGACAATCTTGAAGAAATCCTGACGATGAAAAACGAATTTTTGCGCATCGTTTCGCATCAGCTAAGAACGCCTTTGACCGCGGTGCGCGGACTCATTTCAATGTGGAAAGACGGCGACTTTGATAATTTGGCATCGGTTAAGATGAGTGAAGTAAAAACGCGGGTGGCAAATAATATTGAGCGGCTGAACAACATTATTAACGATATGATTAAAGCGATGGAGTCCGAGGGCGACTTGAAGCTGAAATTTGCCCCTACCAGCATTGAACGGATTTTGAAAAACAGTGTTGGAATTTTAAAGTCAAATTTTGAAAGGAAAGGGCTGTATATAAAATACAAAAAATTCATCAAGGAAATTCCTGAAATTGAGGCGGATGAAAAATCACTGAATCATGTTTTTATAAACCTGATTGACAACGCCGAAAAATATACCGAGAGGGGCGGGCTGGAAATTACGGTTTATCGCGAGGAAGATAATGTGTATGTGCGGCTTTCCGACACCGGCGTGGGGTTGAGCGACGAAGACAAAGAAGCGCTTTTCAAGAAATTTTCGCGCGGACAAGATTCAGGGCGCCTGAATCCCGGCGGCTCCGGACTGGGCCTTTTTATCGTCAAGCAGATTTTAGACGAACATCACGGAAAAATCAAGGTCTCCAGTTTGGAAAGGGGAAAAGGAACAACTTTTGTGGTTTCGCTTCCCGTAAAGCAGCCAAAGCCGGATTTACGGGTTTAGGGTAAGCAGCCGGCTTTTTGTGTTATTT
>CAYPQL010000042.1:4375-7736 GCA_964412905.1 uncultured Candidatus Saccharibacteria bacterium | reverse complement strand
CAGCCAAAGCCGGATTTACGGGTTTAGGGTAAGCAGCCGGCTTTTTGTGTTATTTTATTCCGCGTGTTAAAATTAAAATAATTAATAATTTTCGCGATTCATATGCCGATAAAAGAAGAAGAATTATACACCATATTGATATTCTTGGGTTTGGTTGCGATATTTATCGCGCCGGCAGTTGTTTTGGCGATTCTCGGCAAAAGCCCGTGGGAATATCTGGTTGCAATCAGTATATTCGTTCTAATTGGAACGATTTTCTGGGACTCCGAAGCGGTGTTGAGATGAATGTATAAAAATAATATTCACTTTGATACATGGATGTATCAAAGTGAAATTTAATTGGAAAAATAAAACTTAATTTTTTAATTTTATGGATAAAAAATACAAAAAATATTTGGTTATATTTTTACTCGCGCTGGCGATTGGTTTTGTCGCTGGAATCTGGGTGGTGTACCGCGATACTCTATAACATTTATAAAAACTATACAAGTTATAAAAATTATATAATTTATGGATGGCTATAAATCGCTTCCTTTTTTCAAACAAGCGGAAATTATCTACGACTTCACTGCGGAGTTTTGCCAGAAATACATTGATTATAAATCAAGGACGCCACTCCTAAAGGAGAAATAGTTCCGGAAATAAAATTGACTTCCAAAGAATGGGCGCATAATTCATTGACGCAGGCGACTTCTCCGGGTGGCGATTATACTTAGGAAAGAGCAATTAAGGATTATGCCAGCGGCAATAAAGAACGCGCTTTCATAGGGCTGGGACACATTCTGCATTTAATAGAAGATATGGTTGTTCCGGCGCATACTTACAGTGATTTTCACGCTTCACCAACTCTATTTACCGTTGATATGAACGAGGGAGAATCTTATAAAATTAATGTTTGAATAAAACTCTATAAGGTGGTATAATTTTAGCGTAGATGATGTATTATTTAGTATAATTTGTTGAGAAAAACACATGAAAAAACAATTTGGGCAATTTTTTACAACAAATTCTGATTATATCTTGCGGGGATTAGGTGAATTTATACGAAATAAAGAAGTTATTGATCCGTTTGCCGGAAATCAGGATTTGGTTAAATGGGCGAAGAAAAATAGCTGTAAAAAAGTTATGGGGTTTGATTGTGATAAAAAATATACGGATGATAAAATTGTTTTTTACAATGATTCAATAAATTCTCCCCGCAGTTATAAATTTGTTTGCACTAATCCGCCATATTTGCATAAAAATAAAGCAGATAAAGAAACAAAAGAAAAGTTTTTTTGCGGGGCTTATTCAAATTTTGAGGATTTATATCAAATATCAATATTTTCAATCTTAAATTGCGAGGAGGGCATATTAATTGTTCCTTTAAATTTTCTTTGCGCGGAAAATTCCAGTAAAATCAGAAATTTATTTTTTGCTAAATTTGAAATAGTAAAATTGAATATTTTCTCGGAACGAGTTTTTGAAGACACTACTTATAATGTAATATCTTTTTATTTCAAGAAAAGAGAAACTAATTATGAAAAAAATAGTATTATTGTTACAATTTTTCCAGAAAATAAACGAGTTGATTTTATGGTTGAGAAAAGATTTAATTGGCAATTGGGCGGAGAATTTATCAGTAGAATAAAAGGCACTAAAAACTATTTAGGGATCTTCCGATTAACAGAGGATTATTTGCGGTCTGGCGAATATGAAGTTGAAATGGCGCTTCAAAATATTAAAGATAAGAAAATTTTTAGAGTTAGCAGAGATTTAAATAAGTTGGTTAAAAAAAATATTTTATTTTTACGCGCCATTGATAGTAAAAACGGAAAGAAGATTCAGCTTGAAGATATAAGAAAATACGGAATTGCCGGTCTTGTTGGCAAGAATAGTTCTCGTAATATGGCGCATTTAATTTTTAAAAATGAAGTGTCTATTGATACGCAAATGGATTTAATGAAAAAGTTTAATGAAGAATTAAATCTGGAAAGAAGCAAATATCTTTCATTTTTTTTAACCAATTTCAGAGACAATAACAGGAAAAGAATTTCTTTTGATTGGGCTTATAAATTTTTGAATCATATTTATGAAAAAAATACAAAACAGCCTTCACTATTTTGAAATATCTAAAAATAATCAAGAGAAGATTTTAGATGATTTTTATATTTTTGCTGAAAAACATCCACAAATTGAAAAATATATTTCCAGTACGAAAGAAATTAAAAATATTTTAATTACAATTAAGACGCTGTGGAGTAAAAATGAGGATAAAAAAGTTGTAGAGAAATATTTTATAGAGCTTTCAAAAGTTTTAGATAATTTTTCAAATTGTTCAGAATTTTCTTGTTTTATAAATGCCTGCGATAGTGTTTTAGGTTTTGCTAAAAAGGATATGGTTTTGCTCGAAAAAATTACAAAAAGATATTTTGCCAAAAGAATTTTAAACGAGGCTGTTCCCGAAGAATGGATTCAAGCGATTTTAGATTCAAACTCCGGACGTAAAAAAGGAAATTGCGGCGAGAATAAGCTTTTACATATTCTAAAAAGGTATGGTTTTCAAGAAGTAAAAATATGGGATGAATTTTTTAATAAAGAGAAATCTGTTGCTAAATTTTCAAAAGTATTTAGCGTAAAAAATGTCCGGAAAAATTTGAATATCAAATTATCCGCTAAAAAACAAAACAAAAAACTGGATTTGATTATTAAATGCGGCAAAAAAATATTTTTATGCGAAGCAAAGCATTTAAATACTTCAGGCGGGGAACAAGACAAACAAATCTCCGAGCTGATTGAAATTATCAGTCTGAAAGAAAAGGATAAAAATATTTATTATATCGCGTTTTTAGACGGAGTTTATTCAAATATTATCTTAAGCAATAAAAAGAATGGAAGTAAATTAAAAACACAGCAAAGAGAGATAAATAAATTTTTATCTCGGAATACTAATAATTTTTGGGTAAATACTTTCGGGTTTGAATCTTTGTTTGCCGATTTAACCAACAGCGATATTGTTGCATGAACCCAACTATCAAAAAATTTATTGCGATTTTTTTACTCGCGCTGGCGATTGGTTTTATCGCCGGCGTTTATGTTGTATATCGGGATTTTCCGGTGTAATTTTTAATTAATATTTTATAAAATTTATGGAAACAGAAAATCAAAAAAGTTTGGGGCGGAAAATTAAGTTCGGAGTCATTGTGAGCGGTTTGGTTGTTGTTGGTTTGGCCGCCGGTTATGTTCTTGGTGTTTATGGCTATTTTAAAGTCATCGGGCCGTATGTGTCGGAAATGAAATACAAAAAGTTTTTAGAAGATTATTTAAAGCCTTACAAGGAAGATTTTGTCGGCGGTAACACGCCGGAAGAGACCATTGATTT
>CAYPQL010000042.1:0-4275 GCA_964412905.1 uncultured Candidatus Saccharibacteria bacterium | reverse complement strand
CGGGCGATTTATGATTATGTTAACGGTGACAAGGAACATGCTTATGAATCTCTCGGACATATTTTACATTTAATTGAAGATGCTGCTGTACCGGCGCATGTCAGAAATGATTTTCATTTATCACCCAAAGAACTGGAAGCTTACCAAAATTGGCTGATAATCAGAAATTTCGTTGACTATGAGCCGTATGAAACTTGGACTGGAAATCAGGCAAAATCAGGCGGCCTTAAATTTAATTTTGCGGATAAATTATTTCAAGAAAACAAGAAACCGATTATTTTTAATAATCTGGATACTTATTTTGATAATGTGGCGAACTATACTAATACCAAATTTTTCAGCAAAGACACGATTTATGCTTATTCAGAACCAAATAATAATGCGGTTGAAGGAAAAGAAATATCAGATAACGGAAGGTCTATAGAATATGTTTATGGCATAGATGAAAATGGGAATAAATTTAAATTAGCAAAAATTTTATACGATGGGGATCAGAAACAAAACGTTTATAAAATATCTGATAAAACTCCCGAAATTCATGCCGACTATTGGTCCCGACTCGCCCCAAAATCCATCTTAGCCGGCGCCGGCATAATCAAACTTTTTAAAGACGAAGTAAGAAAAGCCAAAGATAATCCTGCGGCAATTCAGAAACCGGATACTTACGCGACTTATTATTTTATCAAGCCGGCTATTCAAACCGCGACTACCGTGAATTCAGCAATTATCGCGACTGCGAATAACATTACTTCGGGGCTTAATCAAATAAAAAATAAAATTTCTTATTCTCTTACCTCGTCTGCCAATTCTAAGGCGCTGGTTTTTGATTTTTCGGTTCCGCCGCCAGCAGGCGCAACGACGGTTGAGGAGCTAATTAGAAAAACGCGATTGTCCAGCGATACAGCCCAAGCAAAAATTTTAGAAGAGCCCATTTATAGCGCCGCGCTTATTTTGCAGTCAGAGCCGGAAACAATTATTGAACCGAACAAAGAAATCAATTTAAGCGCCCAATTTAAAAACACAGGCACCGCGGTTTGGCAACGGGACAAAATTTATTTAAACGTCTATCTTAAAAACGATGTCGCAAACCAATTTTATCATTCATCTTGGTTAACCCCTATTCGCCCCGCCAAATTAACCGAGCCGCAAGTTAATTCTGGTTCGTTTGGTAATTTTAATTTTTTAATCAAGTCGCCGCCAATTGCCGGCGATTATTTTTTTAAAGTTCGGCCGGTTTGGCAGGATGACACTGGTAATTTTAATTGGCTGGGAGACGGCGTTGCTTCTTGGAAAATTAAAGTAACGCGCGGCGAAGAACCGATGACAGAACCAAAAAATATTTCTACGGAAAATATTGCCGATGCTTTGCAAGAAAAAAAGCAGCCAACGGAGATTAAAAACGCGGAGCAAGAAAAACAGACTCGGGATAATGATACGGCAAAGAAAGAAAACGATACGGCGAACAAAGAAGTTGAAATCGCGAAAGATAACGCCAGAGCGGAGGGTGAAGCAAAAGATCAGAGAGCAAAAGATACTGAAAAAGAAAATCAAAAAGAAGCTTCTGGCGCGACAGAGGAAAATCAAGGCAATGCTGATAATTTACAAAACCCCGACAGCGTCAGCGTTTCAACGACTAATGGCCAGCCTGCTCCGCGCCGGCGCTGGAGAGACATTTATCCGCCGGAAACATCTATTATTATCAATCCTTCTCTTTTAACCAATCAAAATACGGCTGTTTTTAAATTTTCTTCAAGCGAAGATGATCCTAATTTTTACTGCCGCCTTGATAATGAGAGTTTTGTGCTTTGTAAAGAAAACACTGTTTATGAAAATCTGGCCGATGGAGAGTATAAATTGGAAGTTATAGCAGATGATAGATTTGGAAATAAAGATGAAACTCCTGCGGAATTTTCCTGGACAATTGATACTATTGCGCCGGCAAAAATTACTGATTTTGCCGCTGTCGCGGGAGATACCAGAGGTAAAATCAAGCTTTCTTGGACAAAGCCCGAAGAAAATGTTTCTTACGAAATCCGCTATGCGGAAGGAAAAAAGATTATTGAAACCGGAGCTGCCGGCAGTCAAATAAACTGGCAAGACGCGGGCCAAATTTCAGAAGCAGTTGACAATAATGCGGAGCAAATTGAAGTAGGGAGCGCGACTGCTTTATCCTCTGGCCAAACATACTATTTTGCTATTAAGTCCAAAGATGAATTAAACAATGTTTCCGAGATTTCAAATTCGCCTTCGTCGGCTGCGAACGCAGAAGTGAATCATATTGTAATTTCGGAAATAGCGGTTGGTATCAATAATGCCTCCAATGAATTTATTGAGATCTATAATCCCACAGATTCTTCTGTGAGTCTTACTGTACAGATCGGCTTGAAAATTAAACTCGTAGATTCTTCGGGGAATGCTACTGAAAAAGAAATAACTTGGACCAACAATACAATTAATTCGCATGGGTATTTCCTTATTGGACATGGCAGTTTAGGCAGCGTAAATATAGACGCTACTTATGGAGGCGAACTTCTGACCGGTGTTAGCGGAGTTATTTTGCTCGACAAAGATAATCAAGTCATTGATAAAGTCGGATGGGGTGAAAAGCCGCCAAGAGAAAAATTAGCGCCGATTATTGCTTCCGAAAGTCAAGGGATTGAAATTGATCAAATTGGTGGACTTAAAACTGGGCAATCCATTGAACGCAAAGCAAATTATTCTTCCACCGCAGAATCAATGTCTGCCGGCGCCGACAAATATCTGGGCAATGGTTGGGACAGCGATAACAACAGCGCGGATTTTGTTTTGCGAACAATTTCTGATCCGCAAAATTCATTAAGCCCGATTGAACCTATTTACGCGCCGAAAAAAATCAATGATTTTTCCGTTGTAGCTGTGGCGGGTAATTCGCGCACAATAGAATTGATCTGGACCGCGCCCTACGGCAATTTTGGCAATCCGGAAAAATTATTTTACGACATCCGTTATTCAACAGACGAAATTACCGCGCAAAATTTCAGTTTCACTTCTCTTGCGCCATTAATTCCTGCGGTAGTAGTAGCAGGCGATTCGCAGGAATTAACGATTGAAAATTTATCTTTAGGCCAAATATACTATTTTGCCATTAAAACCAAAGATAATACTGGACTTGAAAGCGAAATTTCCTTTACTTCTTATGCTTTTCCTTCTCCTGTCTTTTTGCAGAACTTGGTAATGACTTATTTTGCTTTATCTACCAATTATGGCAGTGATGGCTACTGGCCTCAAGTTTCTCAAACAATCGGGAATGGATTTAGCCAAACCCCCGCGAAAGCAAGTATTAATATACATTGCAACTCTCTTTTTCCCTGCGATGTCAGTTACAAAACTTTAATAGTATCAATATATTCGGATGCCAATTATACGAAACAGGTTGCCGGCAGTTTTCTTTTGACGGGTTACTTTGGGGATCCGATGTATCAAATTATTCTGGCGGGTTCAAGCGAAGACGTAATTTTTAAATTTCCCAAGCTTCCGGATACTTTTATTTTTAATCCCCTTTATTATTACAAAATTACTTTTCAGTTTAATATTCTCGGCTCTACAATTCAGTGGGGCGGTTCAATACAGGATTCTTACCCGAATGGAGAATCCATAGATTATATAGATAATCTTAACGGACACGATCTTTATTTTAAGCTCTCGGTTGAATAGGTATGGTTAAGGATATAATATAATAATCATAATTATTGTATGAAAGTAGGGGAGGATTTGAAAAATTTTAAAAAAATATTTGACCAGGAGCTGGAGCGATTTTTGGACGCGAAAGCCGGGGAAGCGAAAAAAATATCTCCTGTGGCTTTGGCGGCAACGGCGAATCTCAAAAATTATATTTTGCGCTCCGGCAAAAGAATCAGGCCGGCCTTGATGTATCACACCTATTTGGCGCTGGGAGGAAAAAACAAAAAAGAGGCGATGAGGGCGGCAATGGCGCCGGAAATGCTCCACACCTTTTTAATTATTCACGATGATGTGATAGATAGAGATAATTTGCGCCGAGGCAAGCCATCGGTGCATTATTTTTATCGCAAGTCCGCCGGAAAAAAATGCAGAAATTTCTCGGACGCGATTCACTACGGCAATTCGCAGGCGATCTGCGTCGGCGATATGGCTTTTAGTTTCGCCAACGAAATTATCGCGGAAAGCAAATTGGAAGGATCCGTTAAAGACGGATTATTTAAAAAAATCGGCAATATCGTTTTTAATACCGTTATCGGCGAATTTTACGACGGCTTC
>CAYPQL010000041.1:0-11315 GCA_964412905.1 uncultured Candidatus Saccharibacteria bacterium | reverse complement strand
CATATTATCATAGTGTTTTATGTTTTTAGTTCCCAAAACCCCAAGCTTCAATCTCCAAAATCAGCCGCGCTTGGCCGTTTTTGCTTTGCCGAATTTCTTGTCATATCTCTTCACCAAATCCCGCTGATCCTTGTTTGCCTTGTCGGCAATTCCGCTTATGATATCTTGCTGTTCTTTAACCGGCAATTTAGAAAAACTATTCAAATCTAATTTTTTATTATTTTTCATTTTATTTCTTTTAATATTTCATTTAACTTTCTTTCAGAATACCTTATTTTTAGGTAACTGTCAATGTGAACATCAAGGTAAGATTCTTTGATATTGTTGCTATAATCCTTAATTATCAAATAAACTTTTATCTTATCCTTAAAAATAGCCTTGATTTTCACAACATTATTTTTGGCATTGAAAAATGATTCAATGAATATTTTTTTAGGCACCATTCTGCCTTCTAATTTTTCCCGCTTTTTTGTAAATTCCCAAGCGACCAGCGGATCTTGATAAACATAATGTATCGCCGTTTCCCTGTTTTTATTAACCGACCTTTCAATGTTGCGATAAGCGATATCAAACTTGGCAAAAGTGCCGTCTAATAACAAATTATATTTGTTTTTCAAAGCGTAATTATGAAGTATATCAACGGCTATGGAAGCGGCGCCTTGAACAATATCTGAATTTGCGCCATTGTATTGCGGGATTATTTCTCTAATTTCATCCGCGTCAATTCGGACTATATTACTGTCGAACCTTTCAATAAATCTTTTGGAATATTCCGTTTTTCCCGCTCCTGGCGAACCGGCCATAAATAATGAAATAGGATTTTTGTTCGGCTGATAAATTTTGCTACTGGCGAATTTTTCAAACAGTAAATCTTTATTCTTTTTTATAAACTCCTTGGCTTTTTCACTGTCCGTTGATAATTTATTCATCGTCTTGTATTTATATCAAATAAGCCTTTTTTCTATCGGCATAATATCATACTGTTTTCTATTTTGATTGATCTTATAATGTTTCAACTTCGCTTCCGAAATATCTGAAATGGCCGGTTATTTTCCATTTCATTAAAACATCGTTTATCTTCGGACCCGCTCCGATATTGTGGACAATCAGCGGCCTTTGCTTGTCGGATGATAATTTGTCTATTACGATTCCAATGTGCGTTTTTCCAAAATTGAAAGTCCAAGTCACTATATCCCCGGGCAGATAATCGCCGGGATTTTTTGTGATCGGCAAAGTCTGTCCGCGGCGTTTGAAAAAGGCCATCAAGTTCGGCACTCTTCTGTGGTCTATGTTCGCATCCGGTTTTTCAAGCCCCCAAAGTTTTGGATACAGATCAAAATTCTCCGCCATATCCTGATGCACTTCTTTTTGCAAATCTATCCCCAGTTTTCGATAAGCCCTGATAACCACATCGGCGCAGACGCCTTGATCTTCCGGCACATCGCCGTTCGGATAATCAATCGCCAGATATGACGGGTTATAAGCGACTTCATAATTTGTCCGCTCTATCGCGGCATCAACAAAATTTTCCAGAAATTTCTTCTCTTCCTCGCTTAAATTTTGCCAGCCGGACGGATTATAAGCCGAGCCCATGATTATCAGAGCGCCGCTTTTTGTATAATTAAAAAAATAAAACGCGCCGGAAAAAATCAGCGCCGCCAGCGCCAGAGAAATTATCACCGCCTTTTTGGAAATTATTTCTTTCATTTAGAATTTTTATAACTACTCGCCTACTTTAAGAGCAACTGCTTATAATAAAAATCTGTCATTTCGAGCGCGTCGCGAGAAATCTAAATATTATAGAAATATCTAAAATTTATAGATTTCTCGCTAATCGCTCGAAATGACACTTTCTTAAAAAAGGTAGGCGGTTACGAATTTTTTATTTTCTGTCATCCCAAATGTAAAGGCGGGTCGCGGCCCGCCCCTGCGAAATTTTAAATCCCCGTAAAATTATTTATCCATCTCCGCGCTCTTCTCGTATATCTCGCACATTTCTTCGTTACATCCCCATTTTCCTTCGCAAGTTTTCATTTCTTCGCGGCATTTTTCCGCTTCTTTTTTGAAATATTCGGTTTGATATTTTACGATCTCTTTATAATTTTCCTTCAACGCCAAAAGCGCTTTTTTTCTGGAAAGATTAAACGACTGCCAGTTTTCATTTTGCTTTTTTTCAGCGCTTTCTATTTTCTTCTTGAGAGAAACTTGATCATCTCCGTAAAAATTATATTGCCACGATCCAGAAAAAAGACTGTAATTATAATACAAGTCTCTGGCAACTTCCATTTTTATTTCCTCGCTCACATCCATTTTGAAAATTTTTACCGTTTCTGGAATGGCGTCAATTGATAAATTCGATAAATAAAATAAGTCCAATTCTTTGCCTTGAATTAATCTTTTCATATTTTCCCTAGCGATAAAAGCATCGGGGTTTATCAGATTTATTCCCGCCCAAAATATAATTGATAAACAAAATATGATAAACAGAAAAATCGCCTTTTGTTTTTCTGAAATTATTTTATAAAGAAAAACCAGAAACACAGCAAAAATCCAAAGCAAAAACGCGAAGACCAAAAATCTGAAGAAAGTCAAGCCGTAGCCATCGACATAAACAGCCATTCGCGTCCAAGCAGAATAAATAATTATTGATATTTCTAAAACCAGAACAGCGCCCAAAATCTTGAATATTTTTTTCTCTTTGAGATTTTCTCTTTTGCCCAAGATGTCAATTCCGTAAATCAGAAGAAAAGAAATAATCGAAGTCGCCATTAATTCATAAAAACCTTTTTTGGCATATTGCGAATAAGTAATATATTCTTCAATTCCCCAAACATAATCTTTGCCTCCAAATAAATAAAAAAATTGAACAGCTATAAAAACCAGGAATAATAATTCGACTAAAATTAAAATTGTTGACGACTCAATAAAACCCAGCAACTTAATTTCTTTCATTTCGCTTTTTATATCTTCTATTTTTTGATCTTCCGTTGTTTTAGAAAAAATTCCTAGAAAAATATAAGAAACGACTAAAACTATTAAAGCTCGTAAAATTATTTCAAAATTAATATTAAAACTTATAACCTTTTCCAGATACGATTGAAAAACTAAATCCGCCGAAGATAAAAGCCAACCAAACATAAGCAAAAACGGAACGGCGATAAAAACTCCTTTTATCACGCCGCGAAATTCCTTAGAGCCGATTTTTTTATTTTCAGGAAACGCGCTTTTATGTTTTTCAATAAACCTCGCCGCGCCGCGGAATGATTTCAGAAAAAAAGAAATCGGAGAAGCGATATATCCTAAAAAACTGAAATTCAGAATATTTTTATCCAGAAACAAACTGAAAAAGAAAAATATTAAATAGACACTGCCCCAAAAATTAAAAAATCCCAAAAACGAACTTGCCCTCAAAAACATTCCGGCGGAAAACATCAGCAGAGAAATCAAAATAAAAATTTGCGTTTTACTTATTTTTATTTCAAATCTTTTAGCTAAAATCAAAGAAAAGATTATCACGATTAAATTAAACGCCAGAAAAGAAATCCCGATTGGTTTTTGATAAAATAAACAATCAACGAGTATTCCTAGAATTAAAGCAAAGAAAATTATAAGATAAAAATTTGTTTTTTGAGCCATAGTTTTAAATAAATGATTATAAGCTGATTAAGGATTTTATAATATTGGTTGTCTTAAAAATCTTTGTGTCTCTCTTCTTTTTTATATTACCATTAAGCCAATAACAATTCAAGAAAACTCATTTTTTTATATTATTATAAAAATCATTTCCTCCTCTCATTCCCCTATTCGCGCGAATTAGAGAATGGATAAAATATGATTTTTTGTTGATCGATTAAGTTAGATATTCTACTTTCCTAATATCCTTATTTCCTCTCCAATCTCTATCCCCATCTCTTCCGCCAATCCCCCATTTATTTCCAAAACATATTTCGCGTTTTCGTCGGGACCAAAAGATTCGCATTGTTCGGTTTTGCAAGGCTGGGCGTTTTTTTGGATGAAAATTATTTTGTTATTTTTATCAATCCAAATCATATCCAGCGGAATCAAAGTGTTTTTCATCCAGAATTTATGTTTATCCTCTATGTCAAAAATAAATAACATTCCTTGATTCCGTTCTAAATTTTCCCTGTTCATCAATCCCGCTTGCTGTTTATCTGTCGTGTCCGCAATTTCAACTTCAAAGCAACTTTCTTCAAAACATACTTGGGCAGAGGATATTTTTTTAGATAAGGACTGTTCTCTTGTTATTTCTTCTGATTTTTTATTTTCTTGATAGGAAAAATTATAAGCAAGAAAAAAAGTCGTTGTAATAAAAACAACGGCAAAAAAATAATATTTTTTATTTTTAAGTTGAATAGACATTGTTAATCCGTAAGAATTTTTTTAATCGTCTCGCGATCGCCACTAGGTATGCCACATTTTCCGCAAGCTTCTATTACAAAAGGCTTTGCGTCAAATTTTGAATATTGATATCCAGACCCAGCCAATTTTTTAAACGTTCTTGCAAAACATTTGATTTTAGAATAATCAATTGAAAGCTCACCTTCATCTTTCGCGTTTATTAATACCCCTTCAACTTGATTTAAAACGATATTGGTTCCATTGAATAAGTTTGTCATTTTTTTTAAATTTAGTTTATTAATTCTCAACTCAAAGCACGCCCGAAGGCGACACGTCGACGTGTCGCCTTCTAAGGCTCTTTAATCATAAACTACAATTAATTACTTTTCTTGATCTTATAGATATATGAAACGATTCCGCCGAACGCCCATAAATTAATTAGACATACCGCCAACCATCCTAAAACTGGAATCATCCACAAAACAATTAAAACCAAGTATCCCAAAACAAAATTCATTAGCGGAAACTTCGCCGTAAATTCATATTGCTTAAATTTTTTAGTAATAATATATCCCAACATAATCGGAGCGACAATTTGAGAAGTTATTAAGATTACTATAAAACTAAACAATATTACAATCATCAGGGGCCAACCTACCAAAGAAACTGCGAGAATTATCAGAGATGCGGGAATTAGAATTATGGCGATAATTCCCACCGCCAAATTCCTCCACAAATCTTTTTCCAAAGATTCAAAAACGGCTTTTCCGCTTTTATAAAATAATTTATATAGCGCAAACCCCAAAATCAAAAGCCCTAAAAACTGCAGAATTTCAAACCCGAAAAGAAATCCCATAAAATCGCCCTTGTCTTTTTTGGGAGGAATTGGAATAGATTTTCTGACAATTTCCCCGCCTACAATAGTTTTATCAAAAGAGATTTCTTTATTGCTATGATAAACCAAATCGCCGCCGATTGAAGCGTCCGGCCTGATCGCGATTTCATCAGCCCAGATTTCCGCGTCTTTATTTATATTGCCCGCCAGAAGAACTCTGCCTCCCATTATTTTTACATCGCCCATTATATCTCCTCGTATTTCAATATTGCCTCCCGCGGCATACAAGTTACCGCCAACAACACTGTCTTTTTCCACCGCCAAACTTCCTCCCGCGATAGTTACATTCTTAGAAACATTTCCGCTGATATAAACATTGCCCCCCGCCACTCTGACATTTCCTTCTCTTTCTCCGCTTATTTTTATATCCCCTCCGGCAGCCAAAACATCTCCCAAAGATTTTCCGGAAATATTTAGCATTCCTCCCGCAACCATCACATCGCCGTTCACAGTTCCCGCCACGTCAACGGATCCCGCGGCTCCCAAATAATCTCCATCAACCATTTCATTCTCCAGCAAAAATATTTCTTCTTTTCCAGAATCAATCTTGCTGGAAGCGACAGCCATTCCTACCCCCACAAAAAATAAAATTACCGCTAACAGAGAAATTTTTTTAATTAGTTTTTTGCTCATATTTTTTGATTAATGAATTAAAACAATTATTAAAACTTCTTATCGATATTGCTATTAATTACTATTTGATATTATTCAATCTCAAAATCCTTATTTGTCAGAATTCCTTCAATAACTCTAAGCTCGCTATCTGTTATTCTATCGCGGCTATTTTCCATTAATCTTTTGAATAAAAATTCCATCTCATCTTTATTTATTTGCTCTCCCACTTTCGGATATTCTTTTATCTTCTCTTCAAGGCTTTCTATAAAATACTTTATATCAGAAGAAGGAACATTAGGAAGATCTCCTTCTCTCTTCGCTTCTTCAAGAGCTTTTTTAATTAAATCCATTTTTATATGCCCGCTTGTGTTGTATAATTTTTGCATATTTTTTTGTTAAAAATAAATTAAATTTTATGATACAGACCTTTTTGCATCTTATTTTTATAATCAAAAAGAATCAACTGCGACATAGTTTTTCCCGTCATTTTTTTCAATTTCAAGATTGGCAAAGCTTCCCTTCTCGCTCCGCCATTCATTTGAAAATCCCCAGCCATTCCATTTCCAGACCGCGACATAATTTCCATCGCAATTTAATTTTTGAGAATAATCCCCTTCAATCGCGATTAAATCATTTTTTTCATCGCCATCAATATCCGCGAAAATAAACTCGCAATTCGGTTTTTCAAGATTTGACGATTGCCAAATCGGACTAACCGCCCCATTAACAAAATCAAAAACGAAAAAATGATTTTTTACGCCCATATCATTTTCCTCAACCCAAAACGGTTTTGACTCGCCGAAATCTCCGGCTTTCCACACGGATAAATTTATATCCAGAATCCCATCATTATTGGAATCGGCGAGAAAAAAATTGTCTACCCGCCAATCGGCAGGCGATTGCCATGCAATGTTTTCTTTTTCCGCGATTGTCAGCCGGCTATTTTCTAAAGTATAGGTTTCTTGAATTAAATTATTGTTTAAATCCGCCTGATCTTCTTTCGAAGAGACAATTTTATTTTTTGCAGTTTTATCATACATCGTATCTTTGGTAACTTTTTCAAAATTATTATTGTTGCTGTTCCAAAAATAAATAATTCTGCTCGCTAATAGAGGTTCTGGTTTTTGTAGGATTTTGTCTCGTTGTTGATCATTTGAAATTGTATCATTATCATAAAAACGCAAATAATAACTGCCGCCTAATGTGATTATAGCAAGACTAGAAATAAAAAATATTTTCCAATTAATTTTACTTTGCATTCTTTTTATTTTGCCACAAACATATCAGTCCATTCTGGCAATTCCGGCGCTTGGCCAGAACTAAGCATTTCTCGCCATTTACTATCTGTCAATCTATCCGACATCGGCCAAGTAAATTCATAGTAAGAATAGACCCCACCTTTCGCAATTCTTAATTTTCCGTCAATCGGAACTGCGACATAAATTTCGGAAATTTTGCCAGTGCCTACTTCCAATACTTGACCATTAGGATCGGTAGCGACATCAGCAATAATAGCGGCTGGATTTTGATTTAAAAAATGTGTTGATCCGAGCTCTTTATATTGAGGTTCGTCTTTGTTTATCTCCAGCCAGAGATGTTCAAGCTGTCCGCCATACGAACGAATAAGTTCATAATCCGCGTCTGTTAGATTTTCGCTATTCAATTCTTTTTCCGATATTGTCTTGAGAGACATCGCGAGTTGTTCCATTCTGCTCAAATTGTCTTTCATATTTGCGGTTAATAGTCCTCGAACTTCCAATCCTTCATTTGTCATTTTTAAAAGCGAGGCAAGGCGCGCGTAAACATAAGGATTCGGTTCAACATATCCGCGATCATCTTTCTTCTCAATTTCACCGCCACCGCCCAGTTCAGCGTAGACCTGCTTGGCGTAAAGAATCGTGTCATGCTTTAACTCGCTCCAGCTTCCCAAGAAAGTATTAATTTCTTTTCTAGCCCAAGCGAAATTTTGCATAAAAATCGGATAACCGTCCGGTTTTCCTTCAGTAAGCGGTCGAAGCTGATATAGCCAGCCCCAATATAAATTCTGTGTCCAGCTTTCATTCGGCAAACTATCAACATACGATTTCATTTTGGACATATTTTCCGAATAGCAAGCATATTGAGTTTCTCCCTGATTTTCTAAAATATTCAAAGCTTCTTTTGATCCCAATGCAGCAGGAATGTCTAAGCCTTTTGGCAGCATCCTACCGGTGTCAAACGGGGCATTGTCGCACAAGTCTCCTTTCGGCCCGACTTCTCTTGCGATTAATCTTTGAAATATTGCAGCGTCAATTGTAAATCTTTGTCCCATAAACCGAAATCCTTTTATTTCTTTTTCTCGGTCGGGCTGTATTGAAGATTGGAAAATCGGCATTGAGTTTATCTGCGGCGGCTCAAGCGTTTTTGTCGCTTCAACAAAAGAAGCAAATTTATTTTTGTCTTCAGAAACTGTTTGAAATGTAGCATTCTCCCCATAAATTTGTCCGACTAAATCTTTAAATTGATAATATGTAATATCATCGCTTTTGCCGACAAAAAAGTTTACTGGCTCATAAATTTTATTCCAGCTATTATAATTATTTTCTTCATTAAGAGCGAGAGTGATCAGCAATGCCGATTTTATTTCGTCGTCATTTTTCATCCTAAAAGTAAGGCGGCCATACCACATCATTGACTTAAAATAGGCTTTCAGCTGTTCCGTCTTGTCATAATGGCCTCTCGGTATATATTGCGAATAATCTTCTTTCAACGCTTCCAGTGATTGCGGGTCTTGCGGAGTATCAATGATTGTATCCTGTCCCCCGCCTACGCTCATCACGGGAGATTTTTCAATTCCCTGATGAGCGTCAATTAAAGATAATTCTTGTTCCACTTCACTTTTGACGATTGCCGGAATATTTACCGACGGATCCAGAAGTTTGCCGCCGACCGCGAAAAATCCGACATTCCTTTTGGCGGCATTTTCCCATTCGGTTCCTTTCAAGCTGTTATATTGATTTAAAGATTCAGAAAGCATATTTGCGTTAAGCTGTTTCAATTCTACCGCCAGCTTTTGCTCCTCTAATTGTCTAAGCAAAAAATCAAACATCAAATGATAATTATGAAGCATCGAATCAGCGGTTACAAAATTTGGAATATAGTTATAGCGATTTGATTCGTATAGCGGAAAAAATTCGCTGCCGGAAGCGGGCGCGACCACAAAGGCGTTTTTTACAAGCAAATTTTTCGCCTCGTCGGATAAATAAAAATCATTCGCGTTTGATACATTGCTCAAATCTTGGCTAACCGAATAAGCTGGAATTTTCGGATTTATATTTACAGGCACTTCCTCATAAATTGCGAACTTAGAAGCTGTGGTAACGGATGGTTTATAGATATTTTCCACAACTTTTTTTACAACTTCATAATCCTCTTTTGGAATATAAAAATAAGCAGCTAGAGCGATTACGGCAAGCGCCCCCAAAATACTTAAAATAATTAAAGGTTTGTTTTTCTTTTTCTTTGGAAATACAGTCTGGGGATTTTCAGAAATCGGCTGGTTAAAATTTTGATTTTGCATATTTTTTTGTTAAGATTTAAATTTTTAGTTTTTAACTAAAACACTCCCAAATTATTGAATAGTTTCCTTTTTTTAGCCTTGAGGGTTAAATGGTTTTAAAAAATAATTATTTGTTAATTGGATTTTCTAAAAAGCTTTAAGATAGTTTTGGTCATTTGTCTTTGGTAAATAATTTTTGCTTGTTGAAACTTTTTTACCGCTTCTTTCTTCTAAATCCCGTCTTGCTTTACCTGCCACATTTCCACCCTCCTCAGCAATAAGTTTATTTTCGTTAAAACCTTGAGAATTTTTGTTTTTAGCGATTTCTGTTGTTGATGCTTCACCGAGCATCGTAAATATAAGTTCCAAATCATCCATGTGGTCACGCAAATTTTCCCGCTTTAGTCCTTTGAATTTTTGGTATTCGCTCGGCGTCATTCCAAAAGTCGCTTTGGAAATTTCAGCAGTTAAAATCGCATATTCTTGTCCTTCTTTAACGCCCCGATTTTTCCATTCATTCGTCAGAGTTTCACGCGCTTCAATGCCACGCATTCTTTTTTCTATCCACGCGTTAGAATATCCCTTGGCTTTATAAAGAGCTCTTGTTCGTTTTATTCCCAATTCGGGATCTTCTATTTCCTGTATTCTTTCATAACCAATTTTCGCCAACCAGCGTTTAAATGGCTCAGCTTTTGGTGATGGAATTGATTGGATAATACGAAAAATACCCTCTGTATTGGCGCTAGTTATTTTCCTTTTTTTGCCATCTTTAGCAATCATTTCAACTGGGGGACAATTTGTCCCCCAGTAGGAATTTAATTCCTTATCTCTTTTTCTCATCTTTTTAATATAATCTCTGACATCTACCGTATCCGTAAGCGCTTCAATTACATCAGCAACCGAAAACCACCATTCATTTTTGTAGGTAGTTTTACGAATTTCTTTTTTTTGAAAAATAGCAATCTTTGTATTTGTAATTTCTTTGTTCATATTTGATTAAAATTTAATTTTCCCCTGTTCTAATCGTTTACTCTCAATCTCTTTTATTATTTTACACCTTAATAAAATATTGTAAAACAAGACAAGATTGCAAACTTAAAAACAACTTCACGGAGATATTTTTATCTATCTATTTTCTAATTTGAAACAATTAAATTTCGTAACAATTGTAGTTTTGCTCTTCTCGCCATAAAGCAAGCCTAATGACATTTCTTTTTCGCCATCATAATACAAACTATCATCTACTTGAAATATATAAGGGTTTTTTCTTGCAGTAATTTGTCCACTATTTATATTTTCTTCAGGAGAATATCTAAAATTTAGAGAAATATTAATGACATTTGAATCGTTCATTATGTTTTGAATTATTTCAATTTCAACAGGTTCATCAAACCTAATCCGATTTTCCAGTTCTATCGGTCCAGCAAAATCACTATTTGTTTCTGATATAAAATTATCCCCCTGCTTTAAATAAAAATGAGTATTATTTCCATCTCCAAAGATTATTTTATAAGAATTTCCAATATAAATAACAAAATTAATTTCTTTTTTTTCATTTAAAATTGGCACAAACTTAACAACCATATGAAAATTATTGTTTACTTTTTGGTTAAATATCATTTTTGGTCCGTAATTCTGTTCTGGATTATAAGTGAAAATCTGTCCGTCTCTTTTCCACCATTCATATACTTTCCATTTATCATCAAGAAAATTACTATCACATTCAGAGTTGTTGCTTATAGATGCATTTTTGTCTTGCCCGATGTCGTTCTCTGTTTTTTCCTCATTTTTTATTTCGCTGTTTTTTACAATAAAATCTTTTATTGCTTTTGTCGCCCCTACATCTTCTCTAAATCCACCATACCACGAAAATGCTCCTCCTAAAGAAGCTAGAATAAAAATAATAAT
>CAYPQL010000040.1:0-11363 GCA_964412905.1 uncultured Candidatus Saccharibacteria bacterium | reverse complement strand
TAAAGCAAATAAGATTAAGGATGATGAGTTTTTTACTCTTTATGAAGATGTTGCCGATGAAGTTGCTTTTTATAAGAAGCAATTAAGAGGAAAAAGAATTTTATGTCCTTGCGATTGGGATGAAAGTTATAATGAAGAAGTTATTTACAAGGAAGAGGGGTTTGTTAGTTCATCTAATTTATTTGATGTTGGGGGCACAGTCAAACGAATAGACATAAAAGCTTCCAAGAAAAAAATAGAAAAAGAGCTGTCTTTGATTAGGTGTAATTTTATAAAATTTTTAGTGGCTCATGCTGATGTTTATGGAATAACATCAATTTCAGCGAGCGGGTATAATCCTGCTACCGGTAAAGGCGTGAGATTTCAAGATATTGATTATTCAAAATATGATCTAGTCATAACAAATCCGCCATTTAGCCAGTTTAGAGATTTTATTGATACAATGTTTAAAAATAAAATGAAGTTTCTAGTTATCGGTCCACTAACAGCTATAACTTATAGAGACATTTTTAATCATATAAAAGATAATGAGATGTGGCTTGGCTATGCTAAGCAGTTATCCGGATTTCGATTATTAGATGATACCCTCGTTCTTTCAAAAAATCCTGAAGGTTCAGTGCCTAGAGCTTGTAAATGGTATACCAATTTAGATGTTGCCTATAGACATGACAGGATGATCTTGACCGAGAATTATAGTCCTGAAAAATATCCAAATTATTATAATTATAATGGCATAGATATTAATAGAACCAATCAAATTCCATATGATTATAAAGGTGAAATGGGTGTTCCTATTACATTTTTGCAAAAATTTAATCCAGATCAATTTAAAATTATTGGTAAAGGTGTTCAGGTCGAAAAAACAGTAAGATTTAAGGGAGATAAAGCAACCCTTTGGATTGAAAAAGACGGCAAGCCTTTCAAGGCTCCTTTTGAAAGAATTTTAATAAAAAATAGAGAAGTAATTAAAAATGAAAAATAATATGAATATTAAAACTTTATACGAACAACTAAGAGACGGGAAGATCATAAGCGACATAGAACTTCAAAGAGAGATTGTTTATGATGCCGAAAAACAACTGCTGGTTATAGACAGTATTATTAATGGAATTCCTTTGCCAGCTTTTTATTTTTGGAAAAACGAAGATGGCATTTTGGAAGTTTTAGACGGAAAACAGAGGATAGAAGCCATTAAAAAATTTATTGAAAACGACATCCAATATCAGGATAAATTATGGAAACAAACAGACAAAAAAATTCAAGACATAATCAATAACGCCGAGCTTTCAATCATTGTTTGCGAAGGTAAAGAACAATTAAAAAGAGAAATATTCAGAAGAATAAATACTTTAGGCGTTCCGCTTTCGCCTTACGAGGTTTTGAACGGCCTTTTTCATGGCGAGTATTTAAGAGGTTTAACTGTTTATGTCGGGCAAGATAGAGACACATTAAGAGTTTTTGGTTCAAATAGCCGTGGTAAAAATCAATATAAGATTTTACAGCTATTAATGGAATTGAAAAATTTATCAAGAGACCCACAAACTATAAATGATTATGTGAGTAAAAATCAAAAGAATTCATTCGCTGATGATCAAAAAGAAATTAGTAAATATATTAAATTTGTCAGTGAAATATTTGATGGATACGGCCAATTAGATATTTATTTTAATTTGGCGCGAAAATATTATAAGGACTCGGTTATTTGGAAACAAAATAAGGATGAGATTAATTCTCGTATTAAAAGATATTTAAAGAGCGATGACGCTAAATTAACAGATAAATCAAAAGAAATAGAAGATATTATTCAAGCCATCGTAAATAATATCAGCGTTGATGATAAAAGATTATTTTCAAGCGATGACAAAAAAGAATATTTAAGAAAGAAGAAGCCTAATAAAGAGAATAAATATCAGTGTGCCAATTGCAAAAAGTATTTTTATGCGGAGGAATTAACAATGGATCATAAAGACCCATGGAGTAAGGGAGGCAGAACCGAACTCTCAAATGCTGAATTATTATGTCGTCCTTGCAATATTAAAAAAGGGAACAGAAGTTAAAATAATAAGATATGGCAAATCAAATATTTTCAAAACACATAATCGAAATCCGTTTTAAACCAAACTCTCGCTTTTTGGATAAACGAGGCGAGATAGCCGAGTTATTGGCTGGTTCTTTTTTTGATCAATGGAATATATCAAATAATCGTATTGATTTTTCTAACAAAACAAATGAAAATGTCGCTGCTTTTATTAGTTTTAGAAATCTTGGAGTTTTTACTAATTATCCAAATAAAGCGGATTTTTTCAAAGAAAAAGCAAGGGATTTTATTAAATCAGCTTGGACAAATTTTCCAACAAACAAAATAACCCGAATTGGTGTCCGCTCAACCTATTTAATTGGAACCCCAAGTTTTAAAAATTCTTTTGACGAATATCGCAAAAAGTTTTTAGGATTATCAGATGAAGATTTAAAAAAATTTAATGGCGATTTAATAGATCTTGGATTTCCTCTTAACTTTGCTGTTGGCGAGGATTTTTTCAATGTTACCACCGGACCAATGGAAAAAAATCAATCAAAAGAATTTTTATTGGACGATGACGAATTACCAGAGGCGGGAATTTTTGTAGATGTTGATTATTTTAAAAAAGAATTTTCCCCACACATTACCCAAAAGAATGTTCTGGATTTTATTGATACGGGAGTAGATAAGGCGGGAGATGTAAAAGATTTAATCGCCGGCTGGACAGCCAAAGATAAATAATTTATGGCAGAAACTAAAATTAAAAGCGAAGAAATAGAAACATCTCGCCAGACAAGCGACAATCTTTTTGATACTAAGAAAGATATAACTACAAATATACCGGACGACAAAGAAATTGAAAGTGAAGTTGAGGAAAAAGAAAATGGGAAATCATCGACGCCATTTGAAGCTAGTCGCACGAAATATTACAACAACGAAAAGAAGAAAAACGAGGCGAAAACTAAATTATTTGATGCGATTAGATATGCAATTTACATAATATTGGGGTTTGGTGCGATTTATGGAATTGTTTGGGTATACAAAGTTAATAACATAGCCGAACCAATCGGCGGTATGAAAGTTGAGATTCAATATATTAAGGAAAATATAACTGACATAAAAACACAAATACAGAAATTACAGGATAAAGTTGATCAAGGCGTACAAAATCAAAATAAGGTAAAATAAAAGGCGGCGCGCCTATTGGCACGCTCTCCAATCCAGCCAAAAAAAGAGCTGTCGGAAGCGAGGGCGAGGCAGAAGGGGTGTGTGGGGGGGGCACCCGAGCCGAATTGGGTGTTTCGCTTGATGTTTTAATGAGATTAAACTCTCTGTGGTCTTTCGTCTCAGAAGCCACAAGGAAATTGAAAAATTTAAAGATTCAATTTTGGTTGTTTCTTACAAGATGACAGTACCCCGATGCCGCTTAACAGCGCTTGCCTTGCTTGTCGCCCAAAGCGATCCGAAAGAAAAAGAAACGATCATAAAGATTATCAAAAACTTAATCGCGGAATAGTATTTGCCTAAACTTTCCAAACAGTGTAAAATATAAACAGATGAAAATAAAAAATTGAACTTGAAATTGAATCAGGTTTTATACTTAATATCTTATTATAAATTCATGAACAAAAAGTACGCCGTCTTAATCGGCATTTTGAGCATTGGCGCTATCGTTTTGTGGTTAGGCAACTCATTTGCTATAAAGTATTTGCGAGGCGAAGACCAGTATAACTATTTGCCGAAAGAGATACAACAAAAACACAGCGCCACTATAGAAAAAGTAGATGCGCTTATTAGGAAGGAAAATCCAGAAGCCATAACTTCTCAATCCAAGGATTTTGACCTGCAAATTTATCTTAAACATATCCAAATTGGAGTATATCCCTATCTTAAAGAAGACGACCCATTAAAACAGGAAGCGCAATCGCTTGTTCAAGACATTTTAAATCGCATAAAGTGATTAAAGGTCGAGCATTTGAAAACTGCTGGTTTTCAAATTTTTCCTGTAAGGATACCTCGAAGCAAGGCTTGCGAGGGTGTTTATGGTTTATAAATTTAATCAACAGAATTTCTCGCAGTTCTCTGCGAGGCAATTCATTAAATCAATAATCACTATGCTAAATTATATAAAATTACAACAGTACAAAAAATCAATCCTGCTCATCTCGTCTTTAATCGCAGTGTTTGCATTTTCCGTAGCAGTTATGGCGCAAAATGACCAATTCAAACCAGCCCCAGAAGAACAGCTGACTAAATTCTATGAGGCGCAATCCAAACATTTTTACGGCTCAATCCCTTCGGATGTATCGCGAAAGCATGCGGCAACGATAGCTAAGGTAGACAAAAAAATTGCAAACGAAAACATAGCGGGAGCGATAACATCCAAAACCGCAAATTTTGACCTTGATTACTATGCGCAAATCATTAAAGTCGGCATCGCACCGTATGCGGACAACGCATTTAAAAAAGAGCTCCAAGAATTAACAGACGACATTGATAAATATACAATAAATCGGGAACAATTAAAAAATATCAATCGCGCTATGTACGGCGATGAAATTCCCGATCCGACAATATCCGGAGAAAGTGCGGAGGCAGATAATGTAAGAATATCTCTTAATGGAAGCGGATATAATGTTACTAACGCCGTTAACTACGCGCGAACTTGGACGCAAAATGGAACAGAGCTTCGCAATCCAAGTTACAATTATTTCGCCGGAATGAATGATTGCACTAATTTTGTTTCCCAAGTGCTTCACGACTCAAGCGCCGGAAAAATACCGTACGTTCATATTGACACGCCATGGTATGATTATGACGACCCGGATAATTGGTATTATGAAAAAGGGTGGTTGTGGTATCAGAGGCCAAGCAATACATGGGGTGGCGCTCATAATTTATACGGCCATCTCAAAAATTATAGTTCCAATGTAAGAAGATTGTCCTACTGGAGCGATGTAAAAGTCGGAGATATTGTGCAGTGGGATTTAGAGCCATATGACGGAGTCTTTCATATTGGCCATTCAACGGTAGTTACAAAAATTCAAAACGGCGTTATTTATTTGACATATCACACCACAGACAAAGAAGATGAGCCGATAACAACCTTTACAAACGCGAAATACCTCGGCTACGCGTGGGCGATTAATCACTAGCGCTTTTTTATTTCTTGTTTCAAAAAGGGGAGAAATCTCCCCTTTTTGCTTCTTATTTGTTAAACAATCTATGTTAAGGCAAAAATATTGCTTGATAGTTTTAATAGCGCTTATTGCAGGAATATCGTCTTTGGAACTTGCGAATCGCTCGCAGGAAAAAATAATAGTCGCGATAGTGGACACCGGTCTTGATTTAAAACAAGCGAAGTTTAAGTTTGCCGCGGCAAAAGGATTTAATATCCTTGATCCAAACAATCCCCCGCAAGACGACAACGGACACGGAACGCAAATTGCTTCTGTTATTAATTTTCTTGAGCCGCGCGTTAAAATTATGCCTATAAAAGCCATACCAAGGTCCGGCGTGGCGACAAAGCAAGAACTGGCGCGAGGCATTGTCGCCGCAGTGGATAACGGGGCGAAAATTATTAACATTTCTGCCGGAGTTGCATCGCCTAACTCTGATTTGGAAAATGCAATTAAATACGCTGAAGAGAAAAATGTGATTATTGTAGCCGCTGTTGGCGGCGGTGGAACCGACATCGAATATCCGGCGGCTTATCCTGATGTGCTGGCAATCGGAGGAGTTGATCGCGACAAAAACAGACTGCAAAACTCCAATACCGGTCCCGAATTAGACGCGGTAGCTTTAGGAAAATACGCGACCATAAGCCTTCGAGGAGAGTGTTTAATTGATGCTGGAACATCGCTTGCCGCGCCCATTGTCTCCGTTTACGCCGCAAGAATACTAATTGATAATCCAAACCTTAAGTCAAAAGAAGTTAGAAACCTGCTTTTAAATTCCGCCATAGACATCGGGGAATCCGGCAAAGACGATATAACGGGATACGGATTGCTGGAACAGGAAAGTGATATTTCAGTTTGTGCAAATTAAAATTTTATGCCCGCTTTCTAAAATTCAAAGGCTTCTCGGCCGAATGGATCCAAAATTTTCTCGGCCACCAGTCTTACAAAACCACCATGGACATGTACGGCACGATTTCCATCAATGAGATGCAAGAAATGGCAGAAAAAAATTAAGCGAATGAAAAAGAAAATAAAAATTGCAAAAAATTAGTTTATAAAATAATTGTTGGTTTTATATTAGCAGACTTCGCAAAACATAGTATAACATTTGCCTAAACTTTCTAAACGGTGTAAAATATAAACATACAGAGAAATTAAAATAAAAAATTAATATAAAATTTGAAGGGAGGTGAAATAAAATGCAATATCATTTATTTACGGAATACTATTACATGATGCTAGGCCTCATGGTTAGTTTTTATCAATCTTTGATTTCAGAGAGAATGGTTTCCGCGGCGTTTGTTTTTGTCGTTGGTTTGATTTTCGCGGTTGAATTAAGCAAAGTCACGAAAAGAGTTCTCCAAAAAATCGGAGTTGACAAATCTTTGGAAAAACTTGGCGTGAAAAGCTTTTTCGGCAAAGGCGGAATTAAATTTTCTGTTTCTGATTTATCCGCTTGGATTGTAAAATGGTTCATTCTGCTTTTCGCTTTAATGACGGCAGTTGATATTTTAGCTCTGCCTCAAGCGTCAAGTTTCTTGGGAGTTATCCTTGGCTATCTGCCAAACTTGTTTGGCGCGCTGGTGATCTTGACTATCGGGCTCATTGTTTCTCAATTAGTCTATGAAGCTGTTGAAGGAGGAGCAAAAGCTACGGGAGTCAGAATATATCACTTGGCGGCGGTCGCTTTCAAGTGGGTAATCATCATCATCACATTCATGGTGGTTCTTGAACAGATTGAAATCAAAACCGAAATTTTGAAAATTTTCGCTGGCGGTTTTTCTCTAATGCTTGCCATAGCTGGAGGATTGGCGTTCGGCCTTGGCGGACAGTACCACGCGAAGGAGCTGATAGAAGAGTTCAAAAACAAGATGAAAAAATAGACAGTGAGTTATTATCCAAATATTTGTGTGATAAAAAAAATAAAGGCAAGCGCGCATTTCGCGCTTGCCTTTATTTGTTGCCGATAAAACGCGTCTTTATTCCAGCCATAATTCAGCAAAGCCTCTTTCTTTTTTTGCCTTGAATTATTATTGGTTTAATGATAATATAAGAGCAAGGAAAAGGGAATGGTTTCTGAGTTTATTAAAGGATTTGTTTATGCAGAAAGAAGCTGAAGCAAGAATTAAAATCAATAAATAATATAAGCGATTTAAAATTTAAAAATATGCCACAAGATTTTTATTCAAAATTAGAAAGTTTGCTAAGAAAAGACTCTCGGTTCGTAGATTAAGAGGGAGATTTGTTGAAAAGCAATGTGATTGATTGCGCTTATAAGGCGGATAAAAATTTGATTGAATTGTTGCTTTCTCAAAATGAACTTAAGAAAAAGTTTTTTATTAAAATCAAGGACTCTTTGGTTTTTAATATTAATGATTTTGTATCTTACATTCAGGACAAAAACTTTCTGGCTGATTCTTATACCAAATATCGCAATAAAATCGGGCTTAACATTGACGGCAAGTTTTTAAATGAACGCAAAGAAGTGGCGCTGGTTTGGCCGTTTAAGGATTGTGTTTTGGAAGGCGGGATGACGAAAGAAGATGAAAAACGAAAAGAGATATTTTTTAATGAAATTTTAGCGCAAGACGAGATTGATAAATTGCTGATGCCAAAAGTTTTGACGAATTGGAAAAGATACGCGCAAGACGGCGCTGTGTCATTGCGAGGGAGCGATAGCGACCGCGGCAATCCCGCTTTAAAACGGGATAAGAATAGTGTTCTTCAAGAAAATCTAATCATCAAAGGCAATAACCTTTTAGCTCTGCACTCTTTAAAACGGCAATTTCAAAATAAAATAAAACTTATCTATATTGATCCGCCTTATAATACCGGCAATGATTCTTTCGGTTATAACGATAATTTTAATCATTCCACTTGGCTGTCGTTTATGAAAAATCGGCTGGAAGCGGCGAGGGAGTTGTTGAGGGAGGATGGGGTGATTTTTGTGCAATGCAATGACGATGAACAGGCTTATTTAAAAGTTTTAATGGATGAGATTTTTGATAGGGATAATTTTATTGAGGTTATAACTGTTGTTAATAATCCGAGAGGAAGAGATTATGGTGGAGTTGCCAATATGCATGAATTTATAAATGTATATTCCAAGACAATAAACTATGCTTTATTTGATTTGTTAGATGAAAATAAAGAATTTCCATATAAGGATAAAAAAAGCGGTTTTGAAATTAGAGAATTGAGGAATAGAAACGTAAAGTTTAACGATAAAAATCGCCCAAATTTATTTTATTCTTTTTATTTAAATCCAAAAAATAAAGATGAAAATGGATTTTATGAAATATCACTTGATAATAAAAAGGGATGGATAGAAGTAAAACCAGCTAAATCTCAGTGTGTTCAAACTGTTTGGGGGTGGGGAAAAGAAAAGTCAAAACATAATCTAAATATAAATATTTGTGGCAAAGCAATGAAAGAAAATGGCCGTTATCAGATTGTTGAAAAATACAGAGAAAAAACAAGAATGGCTAGGTCAGTGTGGTGGGATAAAGAAGTTAATTCGGAAAGAGGCACTTTACATCTAAAAGAACTATTTAACGGGAAAGTGTTTGATAATCCTAAGCCAGAAGAAACTTTGAAAAGAATAATAGAAATGTCAACCAAAGAAAACGATATTATTTTAGATTTTTTTGCCAGAAGCGGAACGACGGGAGCGGTGGCGATGAAGATGAAAAGGCAGTTTATTTTGTGCGAACAAATGGACTATGTAGAAAAAGTGACCGTTGAACGGCTTAAAAAAGTGATTGGCAAAAAAATAAAAAGGTTCGATAAACTATTGGACGAGATTGATTTTGACAATGGCGGAATTTCCAAGGCGGTGAATTGGAAGGGCGGCGGAGATTTTATTTATTGCGAGCTGATGGAATACAACGAGCAGTTTGTGGAGAAAATAAAAAAAGCGGACACAGTACAGAAACTTTTAAATATCTGGAAGGATATGAAGTCAAAAAGTTTTTTGAATTACAATGTTGATATTAAAAAGTTTGACGAGACGATCGATGAATTTAAAAAATTTCCGCTTGCCAAACAGCAAAGAATTCTTTTTGATTTTCTAAACAAGAATCAGCTTTATGTTGGTTTGAGTGAGATTGAGGATAAGGAGTTTGGGGTTGGGGAAGGGGATAAGAAATTAAATGAGGAGTTTTATGGAACAAAATAAACAGAAAATGATAATTAAAAAATTAAAAAATAGATTTGAAATTATAAGGAATGAAATAAGCCAACTTGTTGAAGGTCAATATTATTTCAAACAATATACAGAGTATATTGAAAAAAGTAAAAGTGTTGATAAAAATCAAGATTTTTTAAGATTTATTTCTGATAATTATAAACTTTTAGCATTAATTAATGTTTATAAACAAGTTGATGCAAGGAATGATGTTGAAAGCCTGATTATGTTGCTTGAAGCTATTAAAGAAAATAAAAATTTATTTACATTAAAATGGTATAAAAGACAATGGAAACCAGTTCCTATTGCTAAAACAAATAAAAAAATTTCTAGAGCAAAAGAAGCGGAAGAATATTTCAAAGAATTTTCAATTAAAAATAACGGAGTAATCAGCAGTCAAAAAATAGATGAAGATATTAGAGAAATTAAAAAAACAATAAATGGAAAAAGATTTGGAAAACACAGACAATCAATTTCAAGTTTAACCAAATATAGACATAAAAGAGGTGCACATTATGCGGCTGGAAAGCCAAAAGTTAATGTTCCAGTTGAAGATTTGTATAAAGCAATAGATTTGTTAGAAAAAATGACTTTGAAGTATGGTATATTAATAAATAAAGAAGGAATGGATACATTATTGGCTTCAAATGTTGATTGTTTTTTAGAATTCAATAAAATTTTTAAAGAATAATTTATCAGAAACTATAATCATCAAAGAATCAAAAACTATCCTTTTTGTCATTCCGAAATGAGCGATAGCGATTGAGGAATCGCTTCAATGTTGAAAATGGGACATATGGTGAAATATCAACATTGAAGGGATTCCTCACCCTATCGGGATTCGGAATGACAAAAATGCGAATAATAATATTAAAGAGATTCCTCGCCTATAGCTCGGAATGACAAAAGTGAAAACGGAATGATAAAAAAGAATCATAATAATAAAAAAGATTACAAACAATCATAAAAACATTATGTCAAAACGAGAATATAATTTTTATGTTTATATGACGGCAAGCTCTTCAGGCACTTTGTATGTTGGAATGACAAATGATTTAATCCGCCGAATTGCCGAACACAAAGAAGGAAAAATTGAAGGATTTAGCAAAAAATATTCCTGTAATAAATTAGTTTACTATGAACATCATAAATATGTTTACAACGCGATAGAAAGAGAAAAAGAAATAAAAAAATGGCGGAGGGAGAAAAAGCAGGATTTGATAAAAACCATAAATCCCCATTGGAATGATTTGTATCAGGAGTTGTTTTAACTATTTTGTCATTCCGAAATGAGTCCCGAATTCTCGGGACGATTGAGGAATCGCTTCAATAGTGTAAGAGAAATAAATAATGTTTATCGCGAATAATAATATTGAAGGGATTCCTCACCATATCGGGTTCGGAATGACAAAAGGGATAATGCAAAATTCTTTTATTAAACATCATCTTGCATTAAGGTTCCACGGCTCTGCGGGACTATGGAACCAGCGACGAAAAACCATCAAAAATAAATTCAAAACATGGATACCCAACCGAAAAATAATCAAATCATCATCTACAACACCGCGGACGGGGAGACGAAAATTGAGGTGCGGATGAAAGATGAAACGGTTTGGCTTTCGCAAAAGCAGATGGCAGAGCTTTTTGATAAAGATGTTAGAACTGTCAATGAACATATAAAAAATGTGTTTTTTGAGGAAGAATTAGCGGAAAATTCAGTTATCCGGAAATTCCGGATAACTGCTTCTGACGGTAAAATGTATGATACTAATTTCTATAATCTGGACATAATTATATCAGTTGGCTATCGCGTAAAATCCTTGCGAGGCACACAATTCAGAATATGGGCAACACAGAAATTGCAGGATTACATTATAAAGGGTTTTGCTATGGACGACGAACGATTAGCTGAAGGCAGAGTGGCAAAGACATATTTTGAAGAATGGGAAGAGCGGATCAGAAAAATCAGAACTTCGGA
>CAYPQL010000039.1:0-11889 GCA_964412905.1 uncultured Candidatus Saccharibacteria bacterium | reverse complement strand
GAAAATATTTTCTTAATTTCATATCTCTTACCCATAGAAATGTCGGAAGAACCATAAGAAATAACCCCAAAATATTTTGTGGTTTTTCTGATATTACTGCTTTGAATAATGCGATATATGCCAAGACAGGATTGGTAACTTATTCTGGTCCGCATTATTCAACTTTTGGTCAAGAATTATATTTTGACTATACTTTAGATTGTTTTAAAAAATGCTTTTTCCAAGATAAATCTTTTGAAATTTTGCCAAGTAAAAATTGGACTGATGACGCATGGTGGGCGGATCAAAAAAATCGAAATCTTATTCCTAATCTTGGCTGGCTGATAATAAATAAAGGAGAAGCGGAAGGAACTATCTTTGGCGCCAATCTTTGCACTTTTAATCTTCTGCAAGGAACAGAATATTTTCCCGGCTTGGAAAATTCAATTCTTTTCTTGGAAGACGACGAGACGAGCAAGGAACTTACGCCGGTAACATTTGACAGAGACTTGCAGTCCATCATTCATTTACCGGAATTCAAGAGTGTAAAAGGAATAGTTGTTGGCAGATTTCAAAAAGCAAGCCAAATGAATAACGAGAAATTGATTAAGATTATAAAAACAAAAAAGGAATTGGACAATATTCCAATCGTTGCCAATGCTGATTTTGGCCATACCAGTCCGATAATTACTTTTCCAATCGGCGGAATGGCTAAACTGCGAGGAGAAAAAGGAAACTCAAGATTGGAGATTATTGAGCGCTAATATTTTAATATGAAAAAGAATAATAAAATTGATGCAATTATTTTTGATTTCATGGGCGTTTTGCTTTTTCAAAAAGCGAATTATATCTCCAATTCGTTAGTGGATGAAATTGATAAAATGATTGCTCGTGTAGTTGATGATGAAAAATTTAAAAAGAAACCAATCGAAAAATTTAAACTTAGTAAATCGGATTTCGATGGCATATTGGATGAAATAGTTGGTAAATATGAAAAATATTCTTCATTATGGGATTTACTGCCTATGCTTAAGAAGCGTTACAAATTAGCGATAATAAACAACGGTACGGCGCTGACTTTGCCATTGTTTGAAGCAAAGCATAAAATTAGCGCTAACTTCGATTTGTTTATTTCTTCCGCAAAAGAAGGAATTAAAAAGCCCGATAAGGAAATTTTCCTATTGACGGCCGAACGCTTGGGTGTCGAACCTTCTCGCTGTTTATTTATGGATGATTTGGAAGAAAATATTAAAGGCGCGGAATCAGTCGGAATGAAAACGATTTGGTGGAGAAGCAAGGAGGAGGGATTAAAAAACTTTAAAAGATTTATTAGTTATGAAAAAGAAGATTTTAAAGCTTAAACCATTTCAAGAAACTCTTAATGTGGGGATGTGCGGTCCTGCCTCATTAAAGATAATTTTGCAATATTATGGCATAGACATAGAAGAAAAAGAATTGGCTAAAATGACCGGATGGAACAAAGGTTTGGGCGTAAATGACAAAGGGATCAAAAAGGCCGCAGAAATTCTTGGCTTTAAAGTAAAAATAAAAAATAATAGCAGCTTCAAGGATATTGAAAAATGGCTCAATAAAAAAGTGCCTGTTATTGTAAATTGGTTTACTGGAGGCGGGAGAGATTATTCTGATTCCGATATTGCTGATGGACATTACTCGGTTGTTACTGGGCTTGATGATAAATTCATTTATCTTCAAGATCCTGAAATTGGAAAAATTAGAAAACTAAAAAGAGATGGTTTTATGTCAGTTTGGTTTGATTTTCGTGGAAAATATATTAAATCGAACGAGTTAATTATAAGACAGACAATTGCTATTTATAAATAAATCAAAAATGAATTTATTAAATATTTTAAAACAATACAACCTAGAAGAGTTTGGTAGTCCAAAACTTATCAGAGAATCCGCTGATAATATTGTTTATTTAGCAGGAACTAAAGACAAAAAAATATTGCGTATAAGCAAAAGACTGCCTGTTGAAGATATTGAATTCGAATTTAATGTATTCGAACATTTATTGAAGAATAATTTTCCTGTTCCAAATTGGAATAAAACAAAAGATGGTAAAATATTTGCTAAACTTGAAAATACTATTGCGGTTATGTATAACAAGATAGATGGTTATCAGGCAAAAGCTGATAAAGATAATTTGCCGAACAAAGATCAGGCTTATGTCGCAGGAAAATATTTAGCCTTGATGCATAATATTAGTGTAAGTTTTAAGACAGATTCATCTCGAATAAGAAACATTTTTAGTGAATTAGAAAGAGTGATTAATATAAAGAATATTATTATTGAACAATTTGAAAACGGAAAAGAATTTATAGAGCAAGTTGAGGAGGCTATAAAATTCGGAAAGGAAGATAAAAACATTAAAGGGCTGATTCATAATGATTATAGGCCAAGCAATGTTTTGTTTGAAAATGATAATAAAATAAATGGCATAATTGATTTTGACTGGAGTTGCAATGGTCATGTAATTAAAGACTTAGCTCCTGCGGTTGTTGAATGGTCTTTTTCTGATGGTCGAACAAAACCAGAATGGGAGTTATTTGATATGTTCCTTGCGGGATATAATTCTGTCGCCAAGAATAAATACGAAAAAGGAGCGCTGCTTTATTCCTGGATTAAATTTGCGTGTCTGTCTGACGCTTGCACATTTTTTGCCGATTTAAACGAAGGACAATATTCCGATAAGGTAATTAATGATGTTGATCAATGCTATATGTATAGAAAATATTTGTTTTTTGATAAACTTAAATTTTAATTTATGCAAATAAGAAAAATCAAATCAGCCGATTTAGATAAATGCGCTGAAATTTTGGAAAGATCCTATAGTAAGCCGCCGTATAATGAAAAATTTACAAGCGGCAGCGCTTTTGATTATTTGAAAAGAAAGTTTGATTATTGCGCGGAGCATAGTTTTGTTATTAAGGAAGATAAAAATGTAATCGGCTTTATCGTTATAAACTTATCATACTGGACATTCGGAAAGCAAGCGCTCATAGAAGAAATTGTGATTGATGAGGATAAGCAAGGGCAAGGATATGGGAAAAAACTTTTAGCATATTCTGACGAGTATCTAAAAAGCTTAGGAGTAAAATCTTTGATGCTCTGGGGAAGAAAAGACGCAGGCGCGTATAATTTCTATCTTAAAAATGGATTTATAGAAGATGAAAATATGATGGTTATGTTTAAGAATTTTGATAAGTAATTCTGAATAATATATATAAAAAAATAGTATCTTTTCTACGACCGTAGAAAAGATACTATTTTTTAATCGGATTAAGTATTTTCAAATCTGATCAATTAATATATACTAATCATATAAAGATAATATGAAAAGATATGACAGATCAACAATTTCAGAGTAATAATAAAATAATGTCTGGAAGATTTACGGAGAATACTTCATGGGAATTTCACATTTGTACAGATTTACCTCCACGCGAGCTATGCTCGGCAGTGTTTTGTATTGCCATGTATCAAAACAAAATTGTTTTAACTCGAAATCATCGAGGTTGGGAATTCTTGGGAGGTCATATAGAAGAAGGAGAAACGGTTGAAGAAGCAATGCATAGAGAGGCATTAGAAGAAGGAGGATTTACAATTGATAAATTTCAGCTTTTTGGTTATCGAAAATATATTTCTAAGAAAGATATTAATGGAGCAAGAGGTATTCGCTATCCATTTCCGATAAGCTATAATCCACATTATGTTGCCATATCCAAAAGCGAACTTGAAGAATGTTTCGCTGAGGAGTGTTTTGAGAGAAAGGCTTTTACAGTTGCTGAGATTGAAAAATTGGCAATTAAGGGATATCCTTTACTTAAGGCAAGCCTTCCTTTTTTGAGAGAGTTGAATCCTGAAATTGGTTAGGACATTTTTTAAAAAAATAGTTGGGACTTGATAAATTCATTAAACTTAACCAAGGAAGAAAAAAACAAAGTGTTTTATAAAAATGCGGTAAGAGTTTTTAAGCTAAATATTAAAATATAATTTTATGGAAATAGAGCTCGAGCGAACATTTTTACTGAAGAAAATTCCGGTGGATTTGAAAACATTGAAATCTGTGGAGGTTCTTGATATTTATATTCCTCGAGTTGGACCTAATCCGCATTTGAGAATAAGGAAAAGGGGCGATAAATTTGAAATTACAAAAAAACATCCAATGGAAGGCGCGGATTCTTCTCGGCAAAGCGAAGAAACAATTCCTTTGACTAAAGAGGAATTTTTGGAACTTTCTGTTCTTCAGGGAAAAAGAGTCTGCAAAATTCGCCATTATTATCCGGTTGGCACCGATATAGCAGAGATAGATGTTTTTCAAGATGATTTGAAAGGCTTGATCATTGTTGATTTTGAATTTAAGACAGTAGAAGCAAAAGATAAATTTGTAATGCCGGATTTTTGTCTGGTGGATGTGACGCAGGAAAAATTCATTGCTGGAGGAAGATTGGCAGGGAAAAAGTATGAGGATATTGAAGAGAGTCTTGGGAAGTATGGGTATAATAAATTTTAAAAGCACATTAAATCAAAAATTTCTTTTTGAAAAGTTTTGAAAGAAGTTTATGCACAAATAAAAAAAATAAATAAGTGTTTGAAACTTTAAGATAATGAATAAAAAATATTCTAAAATCATACTGGCCACAAAAAACCCTCACAAGAGGGGATCCGGCTTTGTGCTTTATGGGCATATCCGCAATTTGGAGGAAGAAATTTCTTTGATCTCAACAAGGAAGAGAAAAAATATGGCGAAATATCTTGGTGGAAATTAAGGGACAAAACTAGAGAATTTTTAACGAATTATTTTAAAATATAATATTTAATTATTATTATTCAAAGCATTAGACCAAAACCAACAATTGCCTAATAATCTTTACTATAAGCTCCGGAGCAGGTAATGCCTTAACCCAATCAAAGATTCGAAAGCTGTCCCGCCAAGCGAGCAAAAAACAAAAATAACGCTATTAAAGCGTCATTTTTTTTACCTTTACGTGTTTATTTTCTCTTTACGAATGCGGGTTTTGGGAGTAAGATGAAATTATAGGCAAGGTTTGGGAATCAAAGTTTTTAGTTATTCATTAATTTTATTTTTATAATATGGCAAATTTTATTACCAATAGCAAAACAAATGATTTAAAAAAACGGCTTGCGGAGCTTATGACTAAAAGTGAAGAGCTAAAATTTTTGGTCGGCTTTTTTTATTTTTCCGGAATAAGAGAACTTTACGAAGGATTAAAAGCAAATCCGAATACAATAATTAAAATTCTGGTCGGCTTGGATATTGATTATCATAATTTCAAACTGATTGAATTTTCGGAAGATGAAAAATTGTCAGGCGAAGAAAAGATTAATAAATTTCTTGAGTCGGTTAGAAAATCTCTGACTAATGAAAATTTTGACAAAAAGGAGTTTTACGAACAAATAGGATTTTTTATAGAGCTTATTCAAAAAAATAAACTTATAATCAAAAAAACATCCAAACCCAATCACGCTAAATTATATTTATTTAAACTGCAAGAAGTTGGGCGAAAAGAATTATTTATAACAGGAAGCAGTAATCTAACGCGAGCCGGACTTTCTACGCAGAATGAATTTAATGTTGAAATCAGCGATTACGGATTTAAAGATGCGGAAGAATATTTTGATGAGCTTTGGAATTTGGCGGAAAAAATTACAGAGTTTGAAGATGTAAAAAAGAGATTAATCGAAATAATAGAAAGCGAGACTATAATAAAAGAAATTACGCCGTTCGAAGCTTTTGTTTTGGCGTTAAAAACTTATCTTGATTCATTCCCTAAAGCGGAAGTAAGCGAATCACTTTCAAAACTAATGAAGAAAAATGGCTATATTCCATATCAATATCAGCTTGATGCGGTGGGGCAAGCAAGGAGTGTTATTGAAAATGAAAACGGCGTGATAATCGCCGATGTAGTTGGCTTGGGAAAAACAATTATTGCTTGCGCGATCGCGAAAGAAATGAACAAGCGAGGCATTGTAATTTGTCCGCCGGGCCTGGTTGGCGATATAAACTCCGGTTGGAAAAAATATCTTGAAGAATTTGAACTTGATAATTGGGAAGTATGGTCGCGAGGCGATTTGGAAAATACTTTTGATTTTACGCAAAAAGCGAAAAATATAGAGGTTATCATAATAGACGAAGCGCATTGGTTTAGAAATCAAGACACAAAAAATCACGCGCTGATGAAAGATATTTGCCGCGGTAAAAAAGTAATTTTGTTAACCGCTACGCCGTTTAATAATCATCCGTCCGATATTTTATCCCTGTTAAGCCTTTTTTCTCTAACCAAAAAATCCAATCTTGTGTTGGATGGAAATTTAGCTAATCAATTTAATAGATTTGGAAATGAGTTTGACAAGCTTGGTTATATTAAAAAATATCATAATTCAGAAGATGAAGATAAAAGAAAGATAGTGTTGAAGCACTACAAAACTTTATTTGAAGAAGGTGAGATTGATTTGAAAAAGGTTGATCAAAAAGCAAGGCTTCTTTCTATAAAAATGAGAAGCGTTATTGAGCCAGTGACAATTCGCCGCAACAGGCTGGATCTTCAAAATCATCCAATTTATAAAAAAGAGGTTAAAAATTTATCCAAGATAGCTAATCCAACAGAGTGGCTTTACGGGCTGACTAATGTTCAGTTGGAATTTTACACGGAAATTATTGAGAAATATTTTGGCGATTCAAAAAACGGCGGAAAATTCAAGGGCGCGATCTATCGGCCGTTTGAATATAAAAAAGGCCTAAATAAAAAAACTGAAGAAAAGTTAAATATGGAGGATAATCGCCAATATACGCAACAGCGAAATTTGTTTGATTTTATGCGGCGAATGATTGTCAAGCGATTTGAAAGTTCTTTTGGAGCGTTTGAGCAGAGCATAAAGAATTTTCAAAGAATTACGGAGACTGTGTTGGAATTTATAGAAAAAACCGGCAAAGGAGATTTGTTTGACGGCGAGTATATTCTTGATCGCGATCTTTTGGACAAAATTTATGATTTGGATGCCGATGAAATTGAAAAATATCTTCTTGATTATGAAGAAAAAATTAAAAAGGGAGAATATCCCAAAAATCACGAGCGCTATAAGATTAAAGATTTTGAAAGCAAGAAAGAATTTATCGCGGACATAAAGAGCGATTTAGAAATGTATTGTGAAATTCTGCAAAATCTTTTGAGCTTGGATTTGTTGAAAAACGATCCCAAAACCGCTTGCTTGATAGAAAATATAAAAAAGAAATTTGCGGAAAAATCTGCTAATGGCGAGCCGAAAAGAAAAATAATCATTTTCTCCGAATATGTTGACACGGTAAAATATCTTGAAGCAGGATTGAAAAAACATTTTAAAGATAGATTGTTGACAATAACCGGAGATTTATCAAAAGCAAAAATTTCTGAAATAAATAAAAATTTTGATGCTTCATACAAGGAGCAGAAAAATAGTTTTGACATCCTGCTTTCTTCGGATAAAATTTCGGAGGGCTTTAATTTAAACCGGGCGGGAATGGTTATAAATTATGATATTCCATGGAATCCGGTACGAGTAATTCAGCGTGTCGGCCGTATCAATCGTATCAGCAAAAAAGTTTTTGAGGAACTTTTTATTGTTAATTTTTTTCCAACAGAAAAAGGCGCGACGCTGGTAAAATCAAGAGAAATTGCCGCAAATAAAATGTTTCTTATCCACACAGCGCTTGGAGAGGATTCTAAAATCTTCCATATTGACGAAAAACCTACGCCAGCCGGATTATTCAAGAATATCCAGCAAAATCCGGATAAGCAGGATGAAGAAAGTTTTTATAATCAAATGCTTAGAAAATACGCGGAAATAGAAAAAAATAATCCTGAACTTATTGAAAAAATAAAGAATTATCCGCCGATGATTAAGTCGGCAAAAGCTTATGGCGAAAATGAGCTTTTGGTGTTTTTCAAAAAAAGCCGGCTGTTTATAAATGGCGCTAAAGCTAACGAGAAAAAAATAGAACCATATCAAATTTCCTTTGAGGAAGTGTTTGAAAAAATCGTTTGCGAGCCGAAAGAAAAATCGCTGGAGTGGAATACGGATCAATTTTGGAAAGCATATCAAACTATTAAGGATTTCAAAGAATATCGCGCCGGAACTGTGAAAGAACAAAGCTTAGAGCAAAAAGCTTTAAATAATTTAGTTTCTATTATAAATAATCAGGAAAAAGATTTAACGGCGCATAAAAATTTCCTTCGAACTTTACGGGAAGATATAATAGATTATGGCACTCTTGGAGATTATACTTTAAGGCGAATTTTTAATTTAAAAACAGAGAAAGAAAAACTAAAAGAGACGATGATGGAAATAGAAGCGTTGAAAAAAGAGCTGGGCGAGGATTATTTAATAAAAGAGAAGGCGCGTTTGAAAGACATCAAAAAAGAAATTATTATCGCGATTGAGAATAAAAAATAATATAAAATTAACATAATGAAAAAAACAAAAATCGAAATTAAGAATAAACTTATTTCTGTAAATTTATCGGAGAATGAGAATGATTACATTTCTCTTACGGATATGGCCAAATTCAAAGGAGCGGACACGGGGTTAATTATTTCCCATTGGCTCACCACCAAATACACTGTTCAATTTATGGGAATTTGGGAGCAGATGCATAATAAAGATTTTAATGTTACGGAATTCAGTAAGATTAAAAATGAGATTGGAACCAACGGGTTTGTCGTTTCTTCTTCAATGTGGATAAAAAGAACAAATGCGATAGGAATTCGATCGTCGGCCGGAAGATATGGAGGAACTTATGCCCACAAAGATATTGCTTTTGAATTTGCCACATGGATTTCTCCGGAATTTAAACTGTATTTGATTAAAGAATTTCAAAGATTGAAAATTGAGGAAAACGAAAGACTGATGCTTGGCTGGGATGCAAAGAGGATGCTGACCAAAATAAATTATCGAATCCATACTGATTCCATAAAAGAGAATATTGTTTTGCCTCAAAAATTATCTACTGAAAAAGCAATGATTATTTATGCGAATGAAGCCGATGTCCTGAATGTCGCTCTTTTCGGTATAACTGCAAAAGAATGGCGGGACAAGAACCCTAAATTATTAGGAAATATACGCGATTATTCCGATGTCATACAGCTTGTTTGTCTGGCAAATTTGGAAACCCTCAACGCGGAATTTATCCGGCAGGGTTTGCTGCAAAGCGAGAGGATTCTGAAACTCAATGAAATTGCTATTATTCAAATGCGATCATTGCTTGATAATAATTCTATCAAGAAATTAAAATAAAGAAGGATTTTTGAATTATGTTAAAATATAAAATCATGTCCGAAACAAAACAAATTTTGGAAAATATCATCAAGGATTTTTCGCCGGAAAAGTTTATCCGTTTTTTTCGCGAGAAAAGCCGGCAGTTCGCGGAGAGCGAAGAAAACCTGGCTTATTTAGATGATGATAGTTTTTTGAATGGACAAAAACTGGGCGAAATAAAATTTAGCGATGGCGATCAGTTGATTGTTTGCGTTTTTCAGGTTACTAAAGAATTATCGGAGCGCGCCGGCAAGAAAAAGCAATATGAAAAAGCGAAAGATATTTTGAAAAATAACCAAAATTTTTCCGCCGGTATTTTTATTTTCTCCGACACCGCCGGCAATTTCCGCTTTTCCTTGGTTTATCCCGAATCAATCGGCACTCATAGGCAATGGAATAATTTCCGACGATTTACTTATTTTGTCAGCAAGGAATTTACGAATAAGACTTTTTTGAATCAAATTAGTGGAGGAGATTTTTTAACATTAGGAAGCATTAAAAATGCTTTTAGCGTTGAGAAAGTGACGAAAGAGTTTTTTGGGGAGTATAAAAATCTGTTTGAGGAATTGGTCGGAGAGCTTGATAATAATCATACTTTCAAAAATGAGGCGGCAAGATATAATATTAACACGGAAAATTTTGCCAAGAAACTTTTGGGGCAGATTGTATTTTTGTGTTTTTTACAGAAGAAACGCTGGCTGGGAGCGCCGCAAAACAAATCGCTGAAAGAGGGCGATGAAAACTTTTTGCAGAATTTGTTTGAAAAGAAATATATAAAATACGGCAATTTTTTCAATGATGTTCTTGAACATTTATTCTATGGCGCTTTAAATAAAAAATCGGATAAAGCGGGGACTTTTTATCGTGATTATTTTAAATGCCAAATTCCATTTTTAAACGGCGGGCTTTTTGATCCGGAGTATGAATGGCAAAAAACAAGTATTTATCTTGACGACAAAATTTTCGGGCGGATTTTGGAAGTTTTTAACCGCTATAATTTCACGGTTGACGAAAACAGCCCGATAGATCAGGAAATCGCCATTGATCCTGAAATGCTGGGAAAAGTTTTTGAAAATCTGTTAAGCGAGAATTTAAGAAAAGGAAAAGGAACATATTACACCCCTCGCGAAATCGTCCATTATATGTGCCAAGAAAGTTTGATAAATTATCTTTTTTCTGCTGCTTCCTCTTCTCTCTCTGTCATTCCCGCGGAGGCGGGAATCCAGTATCTCGCGCCAACGCAAGAAGACATCGCCGCGCTTATCAAACACAGCGGAACGGAAAAAGAAAATTCCCAAATCTCCGAAACCATTTCCAAAAACGCAAAACTTATAGACAAGAAACTTGCCTCAATCAAAGTCTGCGATCCCGCTTGCGGTTCGGGCGCTTTCCTTGTCGGTATGTTGCAGGAAATCATCAAAGCGCGCCAAGTGTTGCAAATTTTCACAGGCAAAAAGACAAGCGAATACGATCTGAAAAAAGAAACTATCCAAAATTGCATTTATGGCGTTGACATTGATCCGGGCGCGATTGAAATCGCCAAGCTTCGCCTCTGGCTTTCGCTGGTGGTTGATTATGAACTGGAAGAAATTGAACCGCTTCCTAATTTGGACTATAAGATTATGCAAGGAAATAGCTTGCTGGAAGAATTGGTTTTGGGCGATACGAGCGTAAAATTATATAATCCAAGAACAAGCGAGAATGTAAAAATGAAGAATCTTTTTGATGAAGATAAGCAAAAGGATTTATTTGGCGAGAAAGATGAGCAGGAAAAAGTTGTTGAAAATTTGATTAAGTTGCATAAAGAATATTTTGAGATTAGCGATTTTGAGAAAAAGAAAGAGAAGAAAGCGGAGATTGATAAAATCGAGCAGGAGCTTATTGAGAAAAGCGTTAAAAAAGAAGTTGAAAGAATTGAGATTGATAGCAAGAATATCGGCAATTATCTTGCGCCTGGCATTGGAATGAGTAAAAAAGACGCTGTTAAATTTCAAAAAAATCTTTCCAAGCAGACGCAGATTATGAATGTTCTAAATGAATTCAAAAAAACCGGCGTAAAACCGTTCTTCCTTTGGAAACTATATTTTGCGGATGTTTTTGAAAAGGGAGGATTTGATGTGGTGATTGCAAATCCGCCGTATGTTGACTCTGAAATGATGAAAAAAACTGATGAAAAAATGCGCGTTTTTTACACTAATTTATTTCAATCTTCAATGGGAAATTGGGATCTGTTCATTATTTTTATTGAAAAAGGTTTAAATCTTACAAAAAATAATGGAATTATTTCTTATATAGTTCCTAATAAATTAATAGGTGCGAGATATTCCGAAAAGTTAAGAAGTATGTTATTAGAAAAAAACATTATTGAATTGAGAGATTATTCAAATGTTAATGTTTTTAAGGAAGTGAGTGTTTATCCAGTCACTTTTGTTATTCAAAATAACTCAAGTCAAGAAATGGTAAAAATGACAACAATGAAATCTGAAGTAGACATTGAGAAAGTAAACATAATTCCCAAAAAAGTTTTTTATCAGGATATTTATTGGGATAGATATTTTGTTTCAAAGAATGTGTTAA
>CAYPQL010000038.1:0-11897 GCA_964412905.1 uncultured Candidatus Saccharibacteria bacterium | reverse complement strand
GTTGGGGGGTTTAAAAGTTTATAAAGTCTAAAAAATAGTTATTATAAACGCAAAACCTCCTCGCGATAAAAAGCGAGGGGGATTTTGTATTTTTTCACAATCAGGCTTTTCAAGGCGAAGATTATTTTTCGGGCAAAACAAAAACACGGGCATAATCCCGGTTTTGTTTTTTGTTTTTGTATTTGTGATTCTAAATTTATAGAAGATTTATATATTAGGCTTATCGCGTTTTGCCAAATTTTGTTTATTTTTTTGGTTTAAATATACGATGTTTATTTAACTTCGCAGTGCCTGTTTATATTTTTTATTTCTCCCCATTTTTTAACCCGCTATAATTTAGAACGATTTTTAAATTATACACCCAAACTTATCTGCCGTCAACCGAAGACAAGTCAAAGTTCATAAAGTCTATAAAGTTATAAAGTTATTTTGTCGGAAATTATTTTATCCCAATTCGTAATTTCTATTTTTACTTTTTATCTTTTATTTTTGACATTATAAACTTTACAAACTTTCAACTTTACAAACTTTTTACTTATTTATTATTTGCCAATTTTTTGGTTTTAGAGCATAATGAAATTGTGAAATGCGATATTTGCAACAATTTAATAATTTAACAATATAATTTATGAAAATACAAAAAGCGAAAAATCCGAAGAGTTTGACCGGTTTTGAGCAGGCGCATTTGCCCTGGATTTTATTTCCGGAATTTGTGAAAAAAGGGGAAGAATTTGAAGTTACGGTGAAAATCGGAAGAGTTAATCATCCGATGACAAGCGAACATTTTATCAGAGGAATACAGCTTTGCATTGACAAAAAATGTTTTAAAAGAGAATTATTGAAATTATCCGATCGCTCGGAAGCCTCATTCAAAGTTTCTCTTGAAAAAGATTCTGTCATCACGGCAAGGGCCGAATGCAACTTGCACGGAGTTTGGCAGGCGGAAGAAAAAGTGATTTTATACAGAGGGGAGTGATGGCATTTTAACATTTAAACATATTAGAATGAAAAAGAAAAATATTATAATTATCATAACTTTAATTCTGGCTATCGGCGGTTATGTTGCTTACAGTTTTACGAAAAAGCCGCAGGTGAATTATACGACGGCGAAAGTTGAGCGGGGCGAAGTTCTGCAGACGGTTTCAGCGACCGGGGCGGTTGAGGCGGCGACAAAATTGGATTTGCGTTTCGTTAATTCGGGCAAGATAGAAAAAATAAATGTGAAAGTCGGAGACCATATTGAGCAGGATATGGTTTTGGCAAAGCTGGACACGACGCAATTGGAATCACAGCTGAATAGATCTAACGCCAGCTTGAAAGCCGCGCAAGCTAATTATAATAAACTGATTTCCGGAGCGACATCGGAAGATATAAAAGTATCCGAGACCGCCGCGGATAACGCTCAAATCGCGCTGAATACCGCCAAGCAAAGTTTGATAGACGCGCAGGCGGGAGCGAATAAAGATATTGTCGGCGCCGAGGCCTCGGTTTCCAGCGCGGAGGTTGCGCTTTCTAATGCGAATTCAAGCTTAAGCAATGTGATAATTTCAAATGAAAATAATCTGAATCAAGATTATGAAGACGGGTGGAATGTTGTAAATTCAGCGCTATTAACCGCGTCCGATTCTTTGAACACGAACAAAACGGTTTTGGATTATGAAGACGCGCAAGATACATTGAGCGTCCTTAATACGCAATATCTGAATAATTCAAACAACAGCAAAACTGTCGCGGTCGTTTCTTATGCTGGCGCGAAAAATTACGCGGATAGCATTAGGTTAACTTTAACTAATAACGAAATTGATCAGGCGCTTGTCAAAACAAAATCAGCGCTTGAAGATATAAGAAACGCTTTGTATGACACGAGTGATGTTTTACAGGCGACGATAACTTCCTCGGAACTTTCACAGACGGAACTGGACAGTTTGAAATCCGATATCTCAACCGCCAGAAGCGGAGTGAATACCGCGATTTCAAATGTTACTGCGGCGGCGCAAAATATAGCCACTCAAAAAGTGACGAACCAAACAAGCCTTGACAGCGCGCAATCCACAGTTAATTCCGCGGAGAGCGCTTTGAATTTATCCAAACAATCTCTGGCTTCCGTGAAGGCTTCGGCTGACACAAAAATAAATTCCGCTCAAAACGCGATCAAGTCTGCGGAAGGAGCGCTTCAACAGGCGCAAGACCAGCTAACTCTCAAAAAAGCGGGACCGAGTCCGTCCGAAATTTCTTTATATAAAGCTCAAATCCAAGAGGCTCAAGCCAGCGCTGATTTGATTCAAGATCAAATAAATGATTCAAATCTTATCGCGCCGAGAGCCGGAATTGTCACAAAAATAAACGGGGAGGTCGGAGAAACCGCCACGGCGGCGAGCGAATTTATTTCCATTATCACGGCTGAAAATTTTGAGATAAAAGCCAATATTTCGGAAGTTGATATTTCCAAAGTCAAAATCGGGGACGAAGTGGAAATCACTTTTGACGCGCTCGGTCCCGAGAAAGAATTCAAGGGAGAAGTCGTTGAAATAGATCCCGCGGAAACCGAAATCTCCGGAGTGATTTATTATAAAGCCGCCACGATGTTTTCCGGCGACGCGGAAATAATCAAGCTGGGAATGACGGCGAACCTTGATATCGTGACGGCGCGAAAAGAAAATGTCCTGCTGATTCCGTTTCAAGCTCTTAAAGAAAAAGACGGACAGAAATATGTGCAAGTTTTGGAGGGCGATATTGCTAAAGATATAATCGTAGAAATAGGATTAAAAGGCGATGTTGATTTGGAAATCCTAAACGGATTGAGAGAAGGGCAGGATGTGGTGACATTTGCGGAATGATAAGACTGGAATGTAGAATGTAGAATTTGGAATATAAAATGTCATTCCCGCGAAGGCGAGAATCCACGAAGTCTCGTTTGATAATTGATTTTACGGTAAAAATTTTGAAAATAAATTATGTTAATTTTTATTGATGAATCAGGAATTCACAAAAAGACAGGCAAGTCGTCAGTGGCTTTAGTTTATGTTATGGTTGAAGACATAGAGAATGTTGAAAAGGCGATATTGAAAGCGGAAAAAGTGTTGAGGATAGCGAGTTTTCATTGGCCGCGGCATATTTGGAAAATTAGATTTGATTTTATTAAAATGCTGATTAAAGAAAATTTCACCGTTGAAGCGGCAATAATCAGAAATCCTTTTAGTGAAAATAGTTTTGAAAGAACAATTGAGCATTTGTTAATAGAGAAGAAAGTGAGGAAAATAATTTTAGACGGCAAAAAGCCAAAATGGTATGCGTTGCGATTAAAGAAAGTTTTGCGGGATCGCGGGATTTCGGTTAAGAAAATAAGGACTGGCAATGATGAATCTTTTCCATGTTTAAGGTTGGCTGACGCTTATGCCGGCTTGATCAGAACTTATTGGGATGACAAGAACAATCAAAAAGCAAAAGAGCTTTATAGGCTAGCTAGCAACAAAATAACCACCCAGCTCGTGGGTGGTCAGGATACCGAGTAGTTCCGAATATCTTCGGAACTTTCTCTACGGAGATTTGTCCTCGGCGCCTTGTTTATGCTACCAGTATAACAAATGCTTTACACTTGTCAAGTAAAAAGTTTTGAAAACAAAAAAAAGTGGCGAAAACAATCCAACAATTTAGCAATATAATTCTATGTCAACTCCACTCATCAAAATAAACAATATCAAAAAAAATTATCACGCCGGTGATGTTATTACTAGCGTCTTAAAGGGCGTTTCTTTTGAAATTGGCGAGGGGGAGTTTGTGGCGATTATGGGGGCGTCGGGGTCGGGGAAGTCAACGCTGATGCATCTGATCGGCTTTTTGGACAAGCCGACGAGCGGGGATTATTATTTTGAAGGGTTGGATGTTTCCAAATTAGACGATGACAAGCTGGCGGAATTTCGGAGCGAAAAAATAGGTTTTATTTTCCAGTCATATAATTTATTGCAGAGAACTTCGGTTTTGGACAATGTTCTTTTGCCGACGACATATTTGGCGAATTGCGACGCAAAAAAAGCGGAAGAAAAAGCGATTAATCTTCTTAAAAGGGTCGGGCTTGGACATCGGATCAAGCACAAGCCGAACCAATTGTCGGGAGGCGAACAGCAGAGAGCGGCGATTGTAAGAGCTCTTATAAACGATCCGCGCTTGATTCTTGCCGATGAGCCGACAGGAAATTTGGACAGCAAATCGGGCGAGGAAATTATGGAAATTTTGCAGGATCTGAATAAAGAAGGAAAAACGATAATTATGGTCACTCACGAAAAATATACCGCGGAATGCGCGAGAAGAATTTTGCATATCAAGGACGGAGTTATTACGCGAGACGAAATTGTTAATCATAGAAGGCTGGCGGTAAACGGAGATTTTAAAAAGTAGACAGTATCAAGTATTAAGTATTAAGCAAAAAAATAAACGCTTAATACTTAATACTTAATACTTAATACTTAATACTAAATACTAGCTACTTAATACTGATCCCATGAATTTTTTCCAAACTGCAAAACTATCTCTCGTAAACTTGGCCGTTAATAAAACCCGGTCTTTTTTGACGATGCTGGGGATTATTATTGGAGTAGGTTCTGTAATAACTATAATGGCGGTCGGGGCGGGGGCGCAGAGTTTTGTTTTTAATCAAATTGAATCTTTCGGGACGAATTTGGTCGGGGTTATGCCGGGAGGAGGGGATGAGGAAGGTCCGCCGGCCTCTGTTTTCGGTGTTATAATTACAACTTTGACTTATGACGACGCTAAAGAATTGAAAAAAATTCCGCATATAACGGCGATGACTCCTTATGCTAATGGAAATGGAAATGTAACTTATGGAAATAAAAATATAAATGCTTCTTTCGCGGGAGTAAGTTCTGATCTGATTTTAGTCGAAGACTCCAAAGTTGAGAAAGGCAGATTTATAATACCGGACGAAGATGAAAGTGTCGCTAAAGTCGCGGTTCTGGGAAGTAATATAGCTGAAAAATTATTTGCCGATTCCAATCCGATCGGGAAGAAAATAAAAATAAACCAAGAAAGCTTTGCCGTGATCGGCGTTATGAAAAAAAAGGGATCGTCGTTTATGTCCAATCAAGACGATCAGGTTTTTATCCCCGTCAAAACGGCTCAGAAAATTTTGCTGGGGATAAATCACATTTCGCTTATCAGGGGAAAAGTTGACGCGAAGGAAAATGTCCCGCTCGTGATGAGCGAGATAGATAAAGTTTTGCAAAAAAGGCATAATATAAAAGATGTAAAGAAAAAAGATTTCACGGTGCGTTCTATGGAACAAGCGCTGGACATAATTGGCAGCGTGACGGATGCGCTGAATTTATTTCTTGGAGCGATTGCGGCGATATCTTTGATCGTGGGAGGAATTGGGATTATGAATATTATGCTAGTGAGCGTGACGGAAAGAACGCGAGAGATCGGCCTGCGAAAAGCGATTGGCGCGAAAAATGAAAGCATACTCGGCCAATTTCTTCTGGAGTCCGTGATTATGACTTTTGTCGGCGGTTTTATCGGAATGATTTTCGGTATAATTCTTTCGTTGATTATAGCAATCGCGGTAAATTTTCTGGGCTATCACTGGGAGCTTATCATCACCCCGTTTTCCGTCATCCTCTCCATCTCCGTCGCGGTCCTAATCGGCGTAATTTTCGGCTATTACCCGGCGTATAAAGCGGCAAAAATGAACGCGATTGAGGCGTTGAGGTATGAGTGATTATTTATTAACGGATTAAAGAATTAACGAATTAACGGATTGGAAATTCATAGAAATTGGGAAATATGTGTTGGCTCCATCTCTTCTGAGTGGAGCCCGTTGTGAAATTCACAAAATCTGCCTATTCACAAAGCGCTCCAGTCAGGAGACTGGAGCGAACAGATAAAGTCCTGCATTTTAGGGTTCCACAGCCGCGAGGCGCGGACTATGGAACCCTCGAATTATTTGCAGGCGGGATTGGAAGAAATAAAAAAAGAAGGTCCAAATCAGAGAGATGGACCAACGGGATACTTTTAATTTTTATGCTGAAAAATCTTAATCCCTATTCTTTCAGGTCGCATATCCATTACCGCAAGTTTTTTTACCTTTAGAAATTCTTGCAATTTTTCTCGCTTTTTATCGTCAAGCGTAAAAGCTATCTTAGCTGGTTGAAAGGGACATTCTTCATTAAAAAATATAATCCCTTCGTCTGTAGGATTAAATCCTGCATTTCTGTTTCCCAATGCCTTGAGAAATGTTATGCAGAAAAATTCCGCTTCCCCCTGTTTCTCTGCTGTTAGAATAAGGCTCACCGGGTTTCCTTTTTTATCTTCTTTTATTTCGAAGTTTAAATGAAAACTTCTTCTTGCATCGTCCATTCCTGTCATTCCAGCTTCATCATATTCTGTTATTTTTACCATTTTATAACCTCGCTTTATTTATTTGTGAATAGGTTCATCCACAATAAAACACTATATCATATAAAAAATTTATGTCAACCCCAATCCCCAAAATTCTAAAACTCGCTTTAACCGGTTTGAGAACTAATAAAACCAGGACGGCTCTTTCGGTTCTTGGAATAGTTATTGGCGTGGCGGCGGTGATTGTGATTGTGTCGGTGGGGCAGGGGTTGAGGGCGCTGGTGGTGGGGCAGATTGACGCGTTCGGGCCGAATTTGATGTCGGCGCAGATCAAAATTCCGGGCAGTGATTTCGGGAATAGTATGCGCTCTACAGCGGAGGGCGTAGTCATAACAACATTAAAATCGTCGGACGCGGAAGCGATTCGGGACCAGAAAAGATTTCCGTATATTGAAGCCGTGTCGGGATATTCTTCGTCGCAGGAATGGGCGAAATACCAGAATAAAGAAGAGCAGGTTTTGATTATGGCTTCCGATTCGTATTATCCGCAAATTGACTCCCAGACTAAAATTACGAACGGCAGGTTTTTCACGGAAAATGAAAACAAGGGAATGGCGAAAGTGGTCGTCATCGGAAGCGCGGTCGCGGACAAATTTTTTCCAAATACTAATCCGATCGGAGAAAGAATAAAAATAAAAAATAATAGCTTTGAAGTAATCGGGGTTTTGGCGAGCAGAGGAGTGATATTTGGTTTTAATATGGATGAGATGGTGATGATCCCGATTTATACTACGCAAAAATTAATTCTAGGCGTGGATCATATTCTTGAAATCGGGATGCAGATAAAAGACAAGAAATATTTCTCGCAGGCGAAAATAGAAATCGCCCAGCTTCTCCGCCAAAGGCATAATATTGATGATCCTAAAAACGACGACTTCCAGCTTATGACGATGGATCAGGCGGTGGAAACCATAGATTCCATAACGGGCGCCATCTCGCTTCTGCTCGGGCTTTTGGCGGCTATATCTTTGCTGGTCGGCGGAATCGGCGTAATGAATACGATGCTCGTGATAGTAACAGAAAGAACTCGCGAAATAGGTTTGCGAAAATCACTTGGCGCGAAAAACAAAGACATCCTTTCGCAGTTTGTTTTGGAAGCGATTTTGATCTCGCTTATCGGAGGAGTCGGAGGAGTTTTCTGGGGAATTTTGATTTCTTATATAATGACTTATGCCATAAATTCCTTCGGCTTTGAATGGCCGTTTGTAATTTCTTTCAGCGCCATCGCCATTTCATTTTTAGTGGCGGCATTTTTTGGAATCGTCTTCGGCTGGTATCCCGCAAAAAAAGCGGCAAAGATGAATGTGATTGAGGCGTTGAGGTATGAGTGATTATTTATTAACGGATTAAAGAATTAACGAATTAACGGATTGGAAATTCATAGAAATTGGGAAACTAGAAACTAGAAACTAGAAACTAGAAATTAGAAATTGGGAAATTGGGAAATTGGAAATTGGGAAATTGCGCAAGGTTGAAAATATTTTTGATTAAAAGCCGTAAAATCAAAACACTATGATAATATGAATTATCATAGTGTTTTTAATAATGCGGAGAAATGCAAATAAAAAATTTATCAAAACCTTGATTTGTGCTATAATGAAATCAAGTTTAAGCGAGCTTAATAAACAAAATGATCTCGGAATATTTTGCGAATTTGCCGGTGAATTTTATAAGAGGGATTTTTAATTTCTTCTATTTTTGGTATGTTTCAAGTTCAAAAAGTTTTTGGCGGAAGGAGATTGGTTTTATAAAAGGGATTGAGAGAGACATTGGCGTTTTTATAAATTTAAAATTACTGTTCCAGCCGATTTTCGGAGATTACTCGTATATGGGCCGCGTGATCGGTCCGATTTTTAGGCTTGGCCGCGTTCTAATCGGTTTTATAATTATGATAATTTCCATAGCTGTAATCCTGGGAATTTATCTGATCTGGATAATCCTCCCGCCGCTTGCGTTTTTGATGGCGGTTTTGAATTTGATGTATTTGTAAAAAAAATCGCGAACTAACGGAAGAATACGATGCAGTATTTGAAGAAAAAATGGCAAAGCTTACTAAGGAATTATCTGGTCAATTTAAACAATCAAAGGAGTTGGAGGACAGGATTAAAAAGAATTTAAAAAGCATCGGGTTTGAAATATAATTATGGCGAATTCGCCGTAATTAAAAATTAATGTGAAAAATATGAAAAAACAAAAAATGAAATGCAGACATGATTATAAAAATGCTGTTAAAGTTGGAAATATTGATTATCAATGTCCGCTATGCGGCAAGCTTCTTGATCCGATGGAGTGGTTTTTTATGAATAGTTTTGAATTTGTTGATGTGGATATACAAAAAGAAGCTAAAATAAAAAAAATCTAAAAAAAATTATAATAACCCGCTTAAAATACAAAAAGAAAAACTGACTCTGCCAGCGATATTTTGGACGGAAAAAGTTGACGGGTTAAAAATGCGGGTTTTGTGCTATAATGAATATGCGGAAAGAAGCGGAAGTATCGGGAATTTTAATTGAGAATTTAACAAAATAAAAACTATGGCAAAAATAAAAGATATTCCCAAAATAGACCGCCCGAGAGAAAGATTTCTCAAAAAAGGAGCCGACGCGCTTTCGAAAAGCGATCTTTTGGCTATTCTTTTAGGCAGCGGAATAAAAGGAAAAAATGTCAGGCAGCTTTCAGAAAATATTATAAAAAAATTCGGCAAAAACTTTTTAAATATAACCGTTGATGATTTGCTGGAAATTTCAGGGATTGGCCAAGCCAAAGCTTTGCAAATTACCGCCGCGATTTCTTTGGTAAAAAGATTCTACGCGGACGAAAAATCAAACGAGCTTATTGTTAAAAATTCCCAAGATGTTCTATCTCTCGCTTATGACTTAAGAGACAAGAAAAAAGAACATTTGGTTTGTTTATATCTTAACGCAAGAAATTCTCTTCTCAAGAAGGAAGTTATTAGCGTAGGGTTGCTTGATAAAACACTGCTCCATCCGAGAGAAATATTTTATCCGGCTACGGAATTAAACGCCGCCAGTATTATTTTAATTCACAACCACCCATCGGGCGATTCTTCGCCAAGCGAAAAAGACAAGCAAATTGTTGAAAAAATAACTCAAGCCGGAGAAATAATGGGAATACCCGTTATTGATTTCATTATTATTTCGGAAAATGGTCATTATAGTTTTTTTGAAAAATTAAAAAAACAAAAAGATAGTCTGGATTATGCCGCCGAGGGTTCGCAAGCTTCTTTGTTTGATTTGCTTGTTGATGCTAATCAAGCGTATTCTTATGAAAAAAGTTCAAGCCAAGATTTACCTGAAAGCAAAAAAGGAAATAATGCTTTGCGATTTATAGATTTTTGCGCGGGAATTGGTGCGGGACGCCTTGGGTTGCAAAATTTGGGATTAAGTTGTGTCGGATTTTCAGAAATTGATAAAAATTCAGAAAAAACTTATAGAGAATTTTTCGGACAAGAAGAAAAAAATTACGGCGATTTGATGAAAATAAACGCTAGCGATTTGCCTGATTTTGATCTAATGATCGCCGGTTTTCCTTGCCAATCTTTTTCAGTTATTGGACAAAGAAAAGGAATGTGTGATCGCAGGGGGCAAATAATTTATGGTTTGATTAAAATAATGAACGCCAAAAATTTGCCTTATTTCATCTTGGAAAATGTGAAAGGTTTAGAGAATCATGAGAACGGGAAAACTTTAAAAATTATTTTAGAAAAGTTAGACAAAGCGGGATATAAAGTTTATCATCGAGTATTGAGCAGTTTGCATTACGGCGTTCCTCAAATGAGAGAAAGAATTTATTTTGTTGGCATTAGAAAAGATTTAGTGAAAGAAAATAAACATTTTGAATGGCCAATGCCCGTAAAAACTCCGAAGATTCAAGATTATTTGATTGATGTTGACGAATTGGAACTTAACGAAAAAAAAAGAGCTTATAAGACATTTTTAAAATTTTTAGATAATAAATACAATAAAGGGCTGTTTAATGTTGAAAAATTATTGAAAGAAGATTATTTGGTTTTGGACACAAGACAATCTGATTTAAGGTTATATCGCGGCAAAGTGCCAACCTTGCGAACAGGCAGACATGGCATTTTGTATATTAGAAATGGAAAATTTAGAAAATTGTCAGGGTTTGAATCTCTGCTTTTGCAAGGATTTCCAAAAAATTTAGCGGAAAAAGTAAAAGGCAAAGTAGCCGATGTTTATTTATTAAGTCAGGCTGGAAATGCGATGACAATTAATACTATTGAAGCGATTGGCAGACAATTATTAAATTATATAAACAATTAAAATGAAAAATAACAAGAAGAAAGACATAAAAAGATTGATAAAGCTAGGTTCGAAAACGGCAAAGGGCGGATTTAGAAACGAAAAAGATGTGATTACTCGGTTTAATAAATGGGAAACCGATGAAACAGCTCAAAAATGGCTTGCCGTCATGGGATATAATTTTAACGACATTGAATATGTTAAAGCGGAAAAAGTGCGGGGGCAATACAAAGCCGATATTCAAGTAAGGATCAGAATTATTATAAAATTCAAATCGCAAGAAGATTTGCAAAATTTGCAGGTGAAACTTGTTAGCAATCCGCAAGGTTTCAATCAGATAGACAAAAGGTGGGTTGATAAATACGCGGAATTTTGGAATATTCCGTCCGATGTCATTAAAATTCTAAAATTATTTACTGGCGAAATAAAGCCGAACGCAAAAAATTTAAAAGATCCAAGAAGAATGCTTTTATCGGAAATGAGCGAGGAAGATCAGAATAAAATCATTCATTTTTTTGAAAAAAATAAAATTCTTATCGTTTCTGATTTATTGAAAGGCAGAGGCGAGTTTTCCGCCGATTGGGTTTTGGTTATTTTAAAAGTAAACGGTGAAAGCAGTTGGATTTTAAAATCGATTAATGAAGCGATGAATGTTTTTGGGCAAGGCGATGTTAAAATTTCTAGCCAAGGAAGTCTAAAAATTGGAAAAATCGGAATGCAAAGAAAGGGCGGGGATAACGGAAGAGATACCGCCAAAATGTTGCAATTCAAAATCAATCCAGTTGAACTTTTTGATAATTAAATTATGGCAGACACAGTTTCCAAAAAGAAAAGAAGCGAAATAATGTCTAAAATTAAAAGCAAAGACAGTAAAATTGAAGTTGAATTTAGAAAAGCGATTTGGAAAGCGGGGTTTAGATACAGAAAAAATCCAAAAGGATATTTTGGGAAGCCGGATTTGGTTTTGAAAAAGCGTAGAGCAGTAATTTTTATTGATTCTTGTTTTTGGCACGGATGCAAAAAACATTGCAGAGTACCGTCAACCAATAAAAAATATTGGATAAATAAAATTGAGCGAAACAATGAGCGGGATAAAGAGGTCAACAAATATTATAAAAAATCGGGCTGGAAAATTATCAGGGTTTGGGAGCATGAAGTGGTAAAAAATTTTGATAAAACAATTAATAAAATAATCGCATTTTT
>CAYPQL010000037.1:0-12366 GCA_964412905.1 uncultured Candidatus Saccharibacteria bacterium | reverse complement strand
TTAAAAAGGATTTTAAGAAACTAATTAACACTGGTACAATTGATAGATATTTAAGTTTGTGGGGGAAGAAAAAAACGCAATATATTAAAAATGGATATAAAGAACCAATTATTTTAAATGACGATTTAAAGAAAATAAATTTAAACAGATATAAACAAGCTAATTCTAATAAAATTATTATTGCTGGCATGACAAAACAATTAGAGTGTTTTTATGACGAAGGTGAGTATATCGCAGGAAAATCAACAACTATCATCCTAGAAAACACGGACAATAAATTTGATTTGAAATTTATATTGGCTATTTTAAATTCAAAATTGGTTTCGTTCTGGTATAGAGCTTATTTTAATTCATTGACTTTAGCAGGAGGATATTTGCAGGTTAGCAATAAAACAATTGAAAAAATTCCTATTCCAAATGTGTCAAAACAACAACAAAAACCATTTATTAATCTCGTTGATCAAATTCTAAAAAAGAAAAAAGACAATCCAAAAGCGGACACGGGGGAGTTGGAGGGGGAGATTGATGAGATGGTTTATGAGTTGTATAGTTTAACGGAGGAGGAGGTTGGGATTGTAGAGGGAAAATAAAAAAATGAAAAAATTGACTTTTTTATAAATAATATGTTAAAATAAAATTACACATTAAAATAAACATATGGGTATTTATAGTGAATATTTAGATAAGCAATTAAGTTTTCCAGAATTAACTGCTGAGCGCAAAAAACAGCTTAAACTAATCTCTGAGCTCAGAGGTAATAGAGATATTTTGGTTTACGCCGCAGATCTAAATAAGAGAGTTGATGCTATTTCAATAAATTACGCAGACTTATTGCCAATTAGCGATCAATTATCAAATTTAAAAGGAAATAAAATAGATATAATTATTGAAACTCCAGGCGGCTCTGGTGAAGTGGCGGAGGATATTGTAAGATTACTGCACAGCAAATATGACGAAGTAGGAATTATAATACCGGGATGGGCAAAAAGCGCGGGCACAATCATTGCTATGTCTGGTGATGAAATTTTAATGGGTTCGCTTTCTGCCTTAGGTCCAATAGACGCACAGCTAAACTGGCAAGGGAAACATTTTTCTGCTCACGCCCTTATAGAAGGATTAAACAAGATTAAAAAAGAAATAGAAGACACGGGAGTGTTAAATAAAGCCTATATACCTATTTTACAAGGCATATCTCCTGGTGAAATTGAAAATGCAGAGAATGCATTAAAATTTGCAGAGGATTTAGTTAAGAAATGGCTTGTTAAATATAAATTCAAAAATTGGGATGTTCACTCAAAAAATCAAAAACCAGTAACTATCGAAGAAAAAGAAGCAAGAGCCAAAAGAATAGCTCAAGACTTGTGTAATCATGGACACTGGAAAACACATGGGAGATCAATTAAATTAAAAGACCTTGACGAGATGAGGGTAAAGATAACGGATTATACTAAAAATCAAAATTTAGATGAGGCGATAACAAGATATTATACTCTTTTACAAATGACTTTTGCGACTGCGATTTATAAAGTGTTTGAAACTCAAAATTCTCAAATTTATCGTTTTATAGCTCAAAATGTTCCGCAACAAAATCCGAAAAATATAGCAAATGTTATTATAGATTTTGAGTGCAGCAATTGTAAAAAACATTCAAAAATTCAAGCCAGCTTAGATAAAAAGCAGGCGCTACAAAATGGTTGTGTTGAATTTCCGAATGATAATAAATATAAATGTCAAAATTGTCAAACAGAAAATAATTTATCGGAATTAAGACGAGAGATTGAAGCTCAAACTAAAAAAGTAATAGTATAAAATATATGGTCAAAACTAATAATTTTGAAATAATTTATAAGGAGCTTAAGAGAATAAATTTATCTCAAAAAAATATTCAGTCTTTAGGTGTGAATCAACAGGAAGCAACTGTTGATGAAATAGACGAAATTGCCGAGTTAAGACGCATAGTATTGGAAATCAACGAATCTGAACCGCATACATATACTTCATCATAGCTCTTGCAAAAAATAGTTAAAAAGAAAAAAAATTTAAAAAAATCGCCATTCACGGCGATTTTTGTTATAATGAAATTATCACTAAACATAATCAAACCCCTAAAAAACAAACCCCCAAACGAACGCATCGTAGGGGCTGGCCTGTGCGCCTGCCCCGAATATGCGACAGGACAGAATTTATCCCGTATCAGAGGCAGACACACATAATCAGGGTAAACACACAGGTTTACCCCTACGATGATTTAAAATAATTCATCTCGTAATCAAACCACACATTTTTCCATTTTCTCCTAACTGACTTTTCTAGCCTAGGCTAGAATTTTAAGATAGACCTTTTTCCATACTTCAAACCTCCCAAACCAAACCATACATTTCCACAAAACCGCAAAAAAAGCGGCGGAATAGAAATAATCGGGATTGTCGTTACTGTGAAAACAGCTCGTGCTTTTTTTCTAAAATATGTTATTATATAATAAGCGAATGATTAAATTAGATAACGAACATATACCTATGAATTTTCTTTTTGAAAATGCAAATACTGTAATTGATCAAATTGTTAAAGATGGAGAAATTGATTTATCGGAAGTGGGATTTATGGATCCGTGGACTACTGATTTACTGTGTTTGTTATTAATTGAAAGACACACAGCAAACAATAAAAAACTTATTTTGCCCAAAAACAGCGAATTGCTGAAATATTTAAAACGGATGCATTTCTGCGAAATTTTGAGTGAGTTGGGATATAAGGAAGAACTTGAATTGTTGAATAAAGTACAAATACCGGAAAATTACAATTTAAACATTCAGGAAATTTCTCATTGCGAATACAGAGATGAATTTGATGGGAAATTAGAAAGATTTATGGAGATGTTTAAAAATTTTGGATTAAATGAATATGACTCAAGATTAGCAACTTCTTTAGTTGGCGAACTTGGTAATAATGCCTTTGATCATAACCTTGGAAGCTGGCCGACTGATATAAGTGGGTGCATAATCGTCGCTCAGAATTATCCAAAAAAGAAAAAAATACAAATTGCGATAGGAGATCCCGGCGTTGGATTTTTAGGTTCTTTAAAAGCAGCATTTCCCAGTCTTAAAACCGATATTGAAGCAATAAAAAAAGGATTAGGAGGGAATACTGGCAGAATAGGAGAGCTTCGAGGGAATGGGTTAAAACTTATCCAGCAGTGGACAATTGATAACTTTTCTGGTAAGCTGGCTATTCAGTCTGGTGAAGGATTGGTGATAGTAGGTGAAAATGGCATAACCGAGGCAAAAAGAAACAAAATATTAGGAACTTTAGCTCAACTTATGATATACTATAAGTAGATAAAAATATGACTATAATACAATTAAAAAAATTCGGGAAAATATTAAACAGCAGGCCTGCAGCCAAGGAGGCTGTTTTGCGCGTGAAGCAAATAGTGAACGGTTCAGAAGGAAATATTGTTTTGGATTTTAGCGAAGTTGATATTTTGACCCCCTCATTTGCCGATGAATTTGTGAAGGATTTAAAGGATATGTATAAAGATAAAAAGATTGAATTTAAAGGAATTGAAGAAAATAAACTAATCAAAGATACATTAGAGGCGGTTAAAGCATTGTAGTTTAATTAAAATTAATTATTTATTAAGCCCGTCTATAGTTTGGATGGGCTTAATTTGTATAAAAAAAGAAAAAAGAAAATCCAAATGCGAATACAATGGAATTGGGGAGGGAGATTGACCCCGCACTGTAATAAATTAAATGCGGGGCGGGTGAGATGGTGTATAAACTTTATAATTTAACGGAAGAGGAGATTGGGATTGTGGAAAATAATTGAATAGTTTAATATCTAACAAAATGAATCTATGGAAAAACAACTGATCGTTAGATTGCATAAAAACTTTGAGGATTGCGCTCACGAGAAAGATGGGGTGGAGTTTTGGTATGCCAGAGAATTGCAGGGACTTTTGGGATATGAAAGATGGGAGAATTTTGAAAATGTCATAAATAAGGCAAAAATAGCCTGTGAAATCGCCAAGCAAAAAGTTTCTGATCATTTTGCTGACGCCACGAAAACGATTCCGATGCCCAAAGGAGCTAGTAAAGAAATAGCTGATATTATGCTTACCCGCTATGCTTGCTATCTTATCGCGCAAAACGGCGATCCGCGAAAAGATGAGATTGCTTTCGCGATGACTTATTTTGCCGTCCAAACCAGAAAGCAGGAAATCGTAGAACAGCGCTTGGCGCAATGGGAGCGCTTGCATGCAAGGGAAAAACTTTCAATCTCTGAAAGGGAACTCTCCGGCGTTTTGTTTGAGCGGGGCGTTGACGGACAGGGATTTGCCAGAATCCGAAGCAAAGGTGATCAAGCTTTGTTCGGCGGATATAATACTCAGGATATGAAAAAGAAACTTGGCGTGCCGGATAAAAGACCGCTGGCGGATTTTTTGCCGAAAGTAACAATTAAGGCTAAAGACTTGGCAAGTGAGATTACGAGTTTTAATGTAAAAAAAGATCAGGAATTAAAAGGCGAAATGCCAATCACTTTCGAGCATGTGAAGAACAATCAAAATATGCGCGACATGCTTGCTAAAAGCGGAATTTATCTGGAAGCTTTGTTGCCGGAAGAAGATATAAAAAAGCTTGGGCGAAAATTAAAATCTGAAGATAAAAAATTGCCAAAAAGAGTGAAGAAGTTAAAAAATAGTTATAATGCATAGAAACTTTTATCAAACAAAATCAAGTCCTGAAAAAGAAAATCCCAAACGATGATATGAATTTACCCCACAATCAAACCACACATTTTTTCATTTTCCGCTATCTTACTTTTCCAGCCTAGACTGGAAAAGTAAGATAGCAAATATTAGAAAACATAAAGCAAGAATTGTTTTTATGTTCCAAATGCTTAAATGTTTTATGATTATGCCCTTGACATATAATTTTGATATGGTATTATGATGCTAATAAATTTCGCCCACATAATTTGTGGCCTTTTTAATTGATAAAAACAAAAAAATGTCAAAGCAATTTATAACCAAGGAAGGTTTGGAAAAATTGAAAGAAGAACTTAATTATCTTAAAACGGAAAAAAGGCAGGAAATTTCCAGAAGAATTCAAGCCGCAAAAGAATTGGGAGATTTAAGCGAAAACGCGGAATACTCGGAGGCGAAAGAACAGCAGGCTCTTAACGAAGGAAAAGTCGCCGAGATTGAAGAGACTATAAAAAACGCTCAAACTATAAATAATAATCGCAAATCCAGCGTAGTGAATGTCGGTTCCACGATTACGGTCAAAACCGGCGGCGGCGAAAGAACTTTTACAATCGTCGGATCAAACGAAGCAAATCCTTCCGAAGGCAAAATTTCCAATGAAACTCCTCTGGCGATGTCATTTCTGGGGCATAAAGCAAACGATAAAATCAAAGTTGAAACGCCGAAGGGAAAAGTGGAATATAAGATTATGAGTATATCATAAATCTCTGTATGTAAAATATAAAAAAACATAATTTGAATTGATTATGTTTTTTTATTTTTTTGACTAATTTTGTTTTAAATAGTATTATTAAAAGCATAATGATTAGAATCGCTTTATAATAATTTAACTTAAACTAATGCAAAATGAACTTAGGGAGGCGAGGTTGGATAAGCTGGCGAGAATAAAAAAACTGGGAATAGATCCTTATCCTGCGATATGCGAACGAACCCACGCTATAAAATCAGCTCTGGATGATTTTGAGAGTTTATCAGGCAATAATCAGAAAATAACGCTTGCCGGAAGACTGAGAACGATCAGGGAGCATGGGGCGCTTACTTTTTCTGATATTGAAGATCAGAGCGGGAAAATCCAGCTGTTTTTCAAAAAAGACGAGGTAGGAGAAGAGGCTTATGGAATGATTAAAAATTTAGATATCGGAGATTTTTTGGAGGCGGAGGGAACTTTATTTACGACCAAAAAAGGCGAACGGACTTTAAGCGTTAAAAAGTATAAAATTCTCACCAAGTCGCTTTTGCCCCTTCCTGAAAAATGGCATGGGCTGAGCGATGAGGAAATAAGATACAGGAAAAGATATTTGGATTTGATTATGAATAAAGATGTCAGGGATTTATTTTTAAAGCGGACGGAATTTATAAATAACATCAGAAAATATCTTAATAAAAATAATTATCTGGAAGTGGAAACTCCCGTCTTGGAAAACATTCCGGGAGGCGCGGACGCCGAGCCGTTTATTACACATCACAATAAGCTGGACATTGATTTATATCTTCGCATATCGCTGGAATTACACCTAAAAAGGCTGATTGTTGGCGGATTTGAAAAGATATACGAGATGGGCAGGGTTTTCCGAAATGAAGGAATGAGCCCCCAGCATCTGCAGGAGTTTACGATGTTGGAGTTTTATTGGGCTTACGCGGACTATGAAAGCTTGATGAATTTTATTGAGGATTTTTATACTACTGTAATTCAAAAAACTTTTGGAACTTTGGAAATAAAATATCAAGATACCATTTTGAATTTCAAAGCGCCGTGGCCGAGAATTGATTATCGCGAAATAGTCCTGAAGGAGTCGGGAGTTGATATTGATTTATATCCGACGAAAGAAGATATGCAAAAAATAATTAAAGAAAAAGGAATGAAAGTTGATCCGAAAGCGGGAAGAGGAAGGTTGATTGACCAGTTATATAAAAAGCTAGTCCGTCCAAAATTAATTCAACCTTGTTTTCTTATAAACCACCCTCTTGATATTTCGCCTCTAGCTAAAAAACAGGATAAAGACAAAACTAAGACACAAAGATTTCAAGTTCTAATCGCGGGCGCGGAAATCGGAAACGGCTTTTCGGAATTGAACGACCCGATTGATCAAAGGGAAAGATTTGAGATGCAAGATAAGCTTAGAAAAGAAGGCGATATAGAAGCGCAAATGATGGACGAAGATTTTGTGGAAGCGCTGGAATACGGAATGCCGCCCACAGCCGGGTTTGGAGTCGGGATTGACAGATTTTTTACGATTTTAACTGATCAAGAAAGTATCAGGGATACGGTGTTTTTTCCGATGATGAAGCCGAAGTAGCATTTAAACATTTAAACAATTTAACAATTATGAAAATTGTTATTTGCGGGAGCATGCGTCTTTCAAGAAAGATGCTAAAAATTAAAGAGGAACTAATTAAACTCGATCATTTTATAATTGTTCCTCGTCATACCGAAGAATACGCTGTGTTAAATACTTCCGATCATATGCATAACGAATCTGTAAAAAATAAAATCAATCATGATTTAATAAGACAATATTTTAATGAGATTGAGAAAAATGATGCGATTTTAGTGGTTAATGATTTGTTAAAAGATATTTCTAATTATATCGGCGGAAATTCTTTTTTGGAAATGGGATTTGCGCATATTTTGAATAAAAAGATATTTATTCTTAATGATATCCCAGAAATGATTTACACTGATGAAATTAAGGCTATGCAACCCGTAGTTTTAAAAGGAGATTTAACAAAAATAAATAAGCTTCGCGCATCAGACGCTCTGCCGCTTTCTCGTCGCAGTCCGAGGCGAGACTGCGACGGGGCGGAACATTAAAATTATTTAAAAATTACAAAATTAAAAATTAAAAATTTCAATTATGCTGGATATAAAATATATTAGAGAAAATAAGGAAAAAATAAAAGAGGCGGCAAGGAATAAAAATATTAAAATTGATATTGATAGGCTTTTGGAAATTGATGAAAAAAGGCGGGCGCTGAAAACTAAAAATGATGAGTTGCAGGCGAGAAGAAATAAATTGGCGAAAGATGCGAAGGGGCAGAGGCCTACGGCGGGGCAGGTTGAAGAGGGGAAGAAGCTTAAAATGGAATCTTCGCAGGCGGAGGAGGAATTAAAGAAAACTGATAAAGAATATTTTGATTTGATGGTGAAAGTTCCCAATATTCCGTCGCCGGATACGCCGATTGGAAAAGATGAGAGCGAGAATGTGGAAATTTATAAATGGGGCGAGCTGACAAAGTTTTCCGCCCAAGGCGGATCCGGCGGAGATTTTGCGCCGAAAGATTATTTAACATTAGCAAAAGATCTAGATTTGATAGATATTGAGAGGGGGACAAAAGTGGCTGGATATAGAGGATATTTCGTGAAAAATGAGGCGGTGATGCTTCAAATGGGATTGATGATGTTCGCGCTGGAAAAACTTATTTCTAAAGGATTTACGCCGATGATTCCGCCGACATTAGTTCGAGAATTCGCGCTTTTCGGGAGCGGATATTTTTCGGGGAAAGAATATAATCCGCAGGTTGATGAAATTTATAAAATCGCCAATGATGAAATTTTGGAAGACGGCACGATGAAAAAAGAAAATAAATTTTTGGTTGGAACCGCGGAGCCGTCGCTTCTTGCTTATTACGCTAACGAAGTTTTAGACGAAAAAGATCTGCCGATAAAAATTTGCGGTTTTTCGCAATGCTATAGAAGCGAGATTGGAAGTTATGGCAAAGACACAAAAGGAATTTACCGCGTCCATGAATTTATGAAAGTGGAGCAGGTTTGCATTTGCAAGGCCGATGTGGAAGAGTCAAATAAATTACAGGAAGAAATGATTGAAATTTCAAAAGATCTGCATAAAGATTTAGGCCTTCCGTTCAGACAGCTTCAGATTTGCGCGGGAGATATGAGCGCGGGAAAATACAGGCAATATGATTTGGAAGCATGGATGCCGTCAAGAAATAGCTATGGCGAAACAGGATCGTGTTCAAGCTTTTTAGATTGGCAGTCGCGTCGGCTTAATGTGAAATATAAAGACAGCGGCGGGAAAAATAAATTTGTCTATATGCTCAACAATACAGCACTTCCGAGCGTTCGTCCGATGATTGCGATTATGGAAAATTACCAGCAAAAAGACGGCGCCATAATCGTGCCGGAAGTTTTGAGGAAGTGGGTTGGGAAGGATGTGATTAGAAAATAATAATTTTTGTCATTTCGAGACGGCATCTTAATAATTGTCATTTCGAGCGCCTCGCGAGAAATCTATAAACAATACTATGCAAAAAGAATATAGATTTTACATTTACATTCTAGTCAATTATTCAAAAACCGTACTTTATTTGGGATTTACTAATGATATTATCAGAAGAACAATTGAGCATAAAAATGATCTAGGCTGTAAATTTACTAGAAAATATAAACTTAAATATCTTGTTTATTTTGAAGAATGCGAGAATATTTATAGTATGATGGAAAGGGAAAAAGAAATTAAGAAATGGAGAAGGGAGAAGAAAATTAATTTAATCAAAAGCGTTAATCCTAGTTTAAGTGATATAAGCGGAAAACTATTTAGAGATAATGATATTACTGAAAAAGAGATCGAAGAAACTGTTAAAGAATTAAGAGAAAAATATAAAGTTTAGTGAAACTGAATTGATTTACAGATCTCTCGGTCGCTGATGTTCCTTCGAGATGACAAAAATTTCTGTCATTTCGAGCGTGTCGTGAGAAATCTAAGAATAATATTATACAAGAATAATATAGATTTTAACGAAACTTAGTTGATTCATAGATCTCTCAATCGCTGATGCTCATTTCGAGATGACAAATTTATATGATAAACATCTTATGCTTGAGCAACAAAAACAAATAAATATCAACGGCTTGAATATAAACTATAAACAAATCGGGAATGGAGGTATTCCGATTGTTTTGTTGCATGGGTGGGGCGTTGATTCCGGAAAGTATTTAGAAACTGCAAATCAATTGTTTCTACAAACTACAAACTACAAACTACAAACTAAGATTCTAATCCCCGATCTTCCCGGTTTTGGAAAAAGCGAGGAGCCGAAGGAGGATTGGAAGCTGGATAATTATGTTGAATTTGTGGATAAGTTTATTGAAAAAGCAAGCAGAAAAAGCGGGTTTGAGCTGGTGAAGAATTTGTTGAAAAGTTTTAAGCAAGAAGGCTCCATCAATTTAACACACCCCGAACCCCTCTCAAGAGGGGAATCGCCACAATGGAGCCAGCGAAATAAAAAAATAATTTTGATCGGGCATTCGTTCGGGGGGAGGGTGGCGATTAAATACGCGGCGAAATATCCGAAGAAAATAGATAAACTGATTTTGACCGGCGCGGCGGGGATAAAGCATAAATTAAATACGAAACAAAAAATATTTTATATTCTGGCAAAAGCGGGAAAGAAAATGCTAAGATTTGGAAGGTTAGCTTCGTATAGCCAAAAGATTTTGTATAAACTGGCGAGAGAAAAGGATTATTACAAGGCGAGTCCGAGAATGAAAGAAATTATGAAAAATATTTTAGCGGAAGATTTAACGCCGTATTTAGGCAAAATATCCGCCCGTGGCGGATCCGCCACGGGAGAAAAAACCCCGACTTTATTAGTATGGGGAAGAGAAGATAAGACCACGCCTTTGTCTGACGGGAAAATTATGAACGAAAAAATAGAAAACTCCGAGCTGGTTATTTTTGACAACGCGAATCATAGTCTGCCATATCAAAAGCCGGAAGAGTTTGCGAAGGTTGTGATGGAGTTTATAAAATAAAATCATATTTCTAATCAATTTTAATTGAAGATTCAGACTGTTCAAGAACTCAAAAAGCGCAGTTTTTGTCATTTCGAGCATCAGCGAGAAATCTATAAACCTTAGATATTTCTGCAATTTTTAGATTTCTCGCGAGGCGCTCGAAATGACAGTTCTTGGACAATCTGTGTTTTCTAAAACTTATTAGGCTAAAGCCTGATAAAGCTGGGCAGAAATAACCAAACCAAAAATGTCAACTATTCTAACCTTAATCTCAATTTTATTCCTCTTCAAACTTCTCCGCGACAGTTTGTTTTTGGCTTGGCTGTGGCAGGTAAAGGAATATAGAACAGACAGGATGATATCGCATTTAAGGGGAGACAAGGATATATTTAAAAATAATTTATTTTATATTTTTGCGGTCATTTTATTTCTTTCATATTTTATATTTTTAAAAAATTATTTTTTGTTGTTTCAATATTTGGTTTTGGCGTTTTTTATTTTTGCTGTTTTGGGAATTATAAAAGAAATAAAAGGAAGAAGTTTAAAAAGACCGAAGCTGACTTTGAAAATAATATTAGTGTTTTTTATAATGGTTATTTTTTATATTTTGCTTTTCGCGGCTTACTGGATTCCCGCTTTCGCGGGAATGACAAAATTAGGCGTAGTAGACATAGGAATGACAAAGATAGAAGTTGTTGAGATGATAGAGCTTTTGTTATTTATTATAATCATAAATCCACTGGTTATTTCCTCAATCATTCTCGCCATAGAGCCGATATTTTATTTTCAGAAGAAGAGAATTATTAAAAGGGCGACGGATAAAATGTCGAAACTAAAAAAAGTGAAAGTGATCGGCATAACGGGAAGTTATGGGAAGACGAGCACGAAGGAATTTTTATATTCAATATTAAGCCAAAAATATAAAGTCGTGAAAACGGAAGGGAATAATAACACCAATATCGGCGTGGCTTATACCGTTCTGAATAAAGTGAGCGATGAATATGATTATTTTATCTGTGAAATGGGCGCGTATAAAATCGGCGAGATAAAAGAAATGTGCGATATGGTTAAGCCTGACATAGGCATATTAATGGGAATAAACCAGCAGCATATTGATTTATTCGGCTCGCAGGAGAATATTATGAAAGGGAAGTTTGAATTGATTGAGGCGTTGCAGGAGGAAGGATTAGCGGTTTTAAATGAAAAACTAAAAACTAAAAACGAAAAGTTTAAATTAAAAGTTAAAAATTTAAAGTATTTTTCTTTGGAAAAAATAAAGAATATAAAAGTTTGGCGGGATTGTGCGGAGTTTGAATATAAAAATAAAAAATTCAAACTAAACCTTCTTGGCAGGCATTATATAGAAAATGTTTTATCTGGTATAATGGTGGCAGAACAACTGGAGATGAGTTTGGAGGAAATAAAAAACGCGGTGGAGAAAATAAAGCCGAATAAATTTATGACGAGAAAATTGGATGGTCCGAATAATTCTATTTTCATAGATGACAGCTATAGCGCGAATGTCGATGGAGTTTTGGCGGCGCTGGATTATTTAGATGAAGCATATAAAGATTATAAAAAAATAATCGTTTTTCCGGGGATAATAGAATTGGGGAAAGAATCGGGAGAAGCGCAGAAGAAATTGTTTTCTAGAATAAACGAGGTTTGTGATGAGGCGTATATATTAGATATTGGAAACTGGAAACTGGAAAAATACCCTCTTGATAGGGGGGGTAAATGTCGATTTGTTTTTGAAAAAGATTTTAGCAAGATGGCAGAAATAGTGAAGAAGGATTTAGATAAAAATACTGTTGCGCTTTTTGAAAACAGAGGGGCGGGGGCGGTG